>DASYAN010000594.1:0-6195 GCA_036501345.1 Ktedonobacteraceae bacterium | reverse complement strand
AAATCCTTCAAAACAAGCGCGTTGGCAGCAACGTACCCCAGCTATGGCAGCTGGGCTCACTGATCACGTTTGGACCGTCAGAGAGCTTTTGACGACGGTACTTATTCCACGGCCCATGAACACTTAAAGGGGAGACCACCGGAGAGTAAGAGCCTGCTGGCAGAGCGGAAATACAGCGAGGCCATCTTCCTGATGGCCTTGCACAACGGCACGAAAAGTGATCACCTCCCCAAGACGATTCTCTAGATCCTGCCGCGCTTGCGGGGTAAGCATGGTGGATGAGGCATCCTCATGCGTCTGCGTCATAAGCGAAGCGGTCAGTGTCGCTTCGGCTGCGTTGAGCCAAGCTTCCACCGTCGTCTGTGGGGCAACTGCCCACAAGAGCTGGGAACATGCCAGACAGAGGCGGGGCTGAGAATACATGACCTCTGCTGGGAGTTGCTTGATCCACTCTTGGAATATGACCATCGTATGATGACCGGCTCCCCATGTGAGGAACATCAACTGCAGGCTCTTGCGTTCGATCAGATCAGCTGCCCACTGCCACTCTTTGGCGCTGAAGGCATGCAGAATGGCCTGAGTGGTCCGATCATGCTTGGCGTACCAGAGGCTAGCGCGATGGTGCAGAGCGAGCATCACATCAGGCTGTGTCTGCTCCAGTCGTTCATGCAAGGCTTCGGCAAAAAGGGCATGATAGCGATACCACTGACGCTTGCTGTCCAGAGACACCACAAATACATTAGCCTGCTCAAGATATTCAAGCATCTCTTGGCTGTCAATCTGCTCTGTGACAGCATCACAGAGTGAGGCGGAGAGGCGTTCGAGAATGCAGGTCGAGAGCAGAAAGGTTTGCACATCCTGTGGCTGTCGTCGCAACACCTCTTCAGTCAAGTAGTCCAGGATGTAGCGCTGGTTTCCACTGGCTTCCTGCAGCAGGTTTACAGGATTGGCACCTCCCCGCAGAGAAAGACCGAGCAATTGCAAACCCACGAACCAACCCTCCGTGCGACTTCTTACTTGCTCAATCGTCTCATCAGGGAGCTTGATATCCATCACCTTGTCGAAAAAGGCCTTGGTTTCCTCGGCTGTACAGCGTAACTGCTCGGTGCGCACTTCCAGCATTCGCCTGCGTACTCGCAGCTGAAGAAACGGGAGGGGAGGGTCAACACGTGTTGCTAGGATAATCTGCAGTTGGAGAGGAAGGTGCTCCACCAGATACGAGATGGTGGTATGCACCTGCTGTTCCGTGATCGCTTGGTAATCGTCCAAGATCAGCACAAAGTGCTCCATGCTCTCTGCCAGGAGATTAATCAGCGCTGTCAGGATAGACTTGAGGGGAGGACATTGTGGCGATTGAAGTAGCTCCAACAGTGCGGCAAAGCGTTCCGGCTCCTGCCTATTGAGTGCAGTCAACACATAGGTCCAGAACAGTTGCGGTTCATTGTCTTCCTCGTCCAGGGACACCCAGACCACATGGGTATTGCTTGTCGGCAGCGATTGCGCCCAGGTAGACAGTAACATGGTCTTGCCAAAGCCTGCCGGAGCCGAGATGAGCGTGAGGGAATACTTCTGGCTCTCAGCGAGCAAAGCGCTCAGGCGAGGACGAGCGATCAGGGTACCCGATGCAACAGGCACATAGAATTTGGTCGCCAGAAGCTGCTTGTGCATAAACATTGACACACTCATACACATTTATCCTGTTAATACCACAAATATTTCTTTTTCCCAGCTAAAAAACGGATTCATTCTCCGCGAATAGCTACTTCTTGGGTATTCTACCATAGCAAACAACCTCTAGAATGTAAATCCCAACATTAAACGGCTCATGTCCAGATTTGGTGGTAAGCTCTGCAATAAGCAAGATGGGTCAAAATTGGTGTGGCTCTGCAAGCGGGTTAAGGCTCTGCCACTTTTCCACTTGGCTACTTATAGCTCATAATGTAGAATAGAGAGAGAAAGGAGTAACTACCCTGGCAATGCCACATGAGCGCTGGATAAGCTTAGAGGAATACCTCGAGCTAGACCGCACTAGCACTGACATGAAATATGAGTATGTCAACGGTCGCATCTATGCTATGTCTGGAGGGTCAACCAGCCATTCTCTTATCACCATGAATATCTCTACTCTACTTAGAGGGCATTTAAGAGACAAAGCATGCAGAGCATACAATTCAGATATGAAATTTTGCCTCTCAGAAACAGTGCGCTACTACCCTGATGTCACAGTGAGCTGTGATCCAAGAGATACGCAAGCAGTGAAGCATGAACTGTACTATCCTTGCCTCGTTATTGAAGTCCTCTCACCAAGCACCGAGCTGCGCGACCGAACAGAAAAGCTTGCACAATACCAGAAACATCCAACCGTTGAAGAATACGTCCTAGTTAATCAGGACAGACAAGTAGTGGAGGTATATACGCGAAATGGGAAGAAATGGGTTTACCAGATGTTTGAGTTAGGTGACGAAATAGAACTAACCAGTATTGACTTCCACTGCCCCATTGAAGCGTTTTATGAGGATGTGCTATTGTCCACAGAGTCACAGTAAAAGGCTAAAGCAGAACGGCTTAGTTCCACTTGTAAGTAATGGTTCTAAGCCGCTAAAATGTCTTCAGAAGCGAGTTTAAAGGGGTTTAACTCAACAGCTTTTTTACAGGAATAGATTGTCCTTCCTCCTGCCAGATTGAAATGCGCCTCAGCGACTCACGAGTTCTCTAGGGCTCACATATACCTGTTTAAATACTCCCTGCACACGAGCCTTAATGAGAATATTGTCTGGCTCCTGGCGAATCACAACACCTGGCACGGGAATAGATTTATGCTCATTGGACTCGTGCCAGGTCACCAAATCATCTGGATGAAACTCGTCTGTATACTCACGCACGTTCATCATCTAGACACTTCCTCTCTAATAAGCTAGAGGTGAATAATACTTTCTCTAATTAGCCATCTATTAATCAAAGAGGCGAAAGCAGATTTTCGCTTCTTATTTGAGTCGTAACAGTCTTCGAAAAGATTAAGGCCACGGGTTATCCCGCAGCTCTTCAAGAGTCAGTATAGGGGAAGTTTGCAGCTTCCTCCAGGGGGAAACAGGGACAGTTCTCATTTTTGACAAGTTCTGACACTTCTCCTGATCAGGTTGCGCATTGTCCTTTGATACGCCCTCATGACTCAATGCTTTAGCAACCCCTAGGTTGAGGAAAGAAGCCCCTAACGATGTAGTATCAGAGGCTTCATGCTTTCATCATTTGTGAACTCGACTTCTTAGTCTTCTACTGCGAGGGCCTCTTCCACCATTTGTAGGAGCCTATCCAGATCAAAAGGTTTTCGGAGGTATCTAAGGTGTGGCCTAGTGATATTCTCCCGCGATAGACTCGCACTCATCAGTACTACTGGTGTCTGCTCATATCCTTTGATCCTTCGAATGTGGTCAAGCAGTTCGAGGCCATTAATGTCAGGGAGTCTATAGTCTAAGAGAAATAAATCAGGCGTGGCAGTTTGAAGCATCTTGAGAGCAGTCTCGCCATCTTGAGCGAGAAATATCTGATGAATGGTCTCTTCTTGAAGGATCTCTCCAAGAGTATCTCTAATTCCAGCATCATCCTCGATAACGAGAATGCTCTTAGCTGTAGAAGCATTGATCTCTTTTGGCCATGGAGTCCATGGATCATTCATCCGATCTATGGTGGGTGTTCTTTCAAGGACTGTATGTAACATAAAGGCCTCTTCCTAGCTTCTCGCGTGCTGGTCTATAGTTAGTTGCTCTCCCTAAGGGATTCTGCTTTGATCAAGGATATCGTTACGTGTGTGATAACTCTGGAATAGGTATTTCCAGGCATCTTCTTCTAACAAGCATAAGTATAGAAGCATATGCCGATGATATCATCGCACTGGAGGATCATTCCTCCTAAGGGGATATCCTTACCACTTTGGTGGTATGTGTTATATGGGGGGGATGGCAAACATTGTTGAGTAAATATTCAGGTACCCTGGCCTCTACAGTGCGCCTTTACAGGTGAAATGAGAGAAATGCCTTCATTCTAGTTGAAACCAGGTGGAAAGATGATAACAGGTGGAGTGATTTCCTGTATATTTGGTATCGTTGGCTGTGGTTTAGGAGTTGGAGGTGCTGCAACAAGTGTAAAGTAGGCAGCTGGCTGCGGCTGATTATCGACATTACAGGTTTCACCATTTGGGCCAGTGAACGAGATGACAACCAGATTATTTTTATTGACCATGTCTGGTCGGTTGGGTATTGTGAAATAGAAGACCACCAAGCCATCATTTCCGGTTGTGCTAGCCTCGGTGTCTCTATACCCATCAGCCCATTCAACGGTGGCTTGTGCATTAGCTCCATTGATACCAACAGGATTGCCATTCACATTGTGAACGAAGTGAGCATACACAGGGATTTCGCGTCCCGGATTGAAGGCTGGCGTGGTATTAGTGGTCCAAGCACCACACAAATAGGGGGCAACCGTTGGTGTTGGAGACGCATTATTACTGAAGCGAATAGTAACAGTCACTTGTGGAGCAGTCAAATCTGTTGTAGTAGTCGTATTGTCAGCACCACAAGCTATCACCAAAACACTGAGCGATAAAAGAAGAAGAATAGCACTACACTTGAGATAGAGAGGCAAACGAGCTCCCGTTGCGCTTTGTTGTTGTTGTTCTTCTGTTTCCGTCATCAAACTGCGACCTGTGGATACCTCTGCTTTTGAGCAGGAAAAAGAAACAGGTCTTCCTTTCTTGGGGCTTAGTCCCTGATCCTTACCAACTTCGTGACACTATGATACAGTATAGCATAGCCATCCATTATTCGCGTAATTGACATACTAATTGGCTCGCTCTGGCAGGCTTTGGTGATGGTTTATAGCTGCCCACCAAAGAGGTATCCAGTCTACTACCGTGATGAAGATTTCACTTATCGATCAGAGGAGAGTGCCCGAGCACCAACGACCACGGCAACGAGCATACCAATAAGTATGAGCAACCAGGAATTCCAGGGCGCACTGAGAGGGGAAAGAAGTATGAAGAACAACGCCGGCGCCAATATCGCAAGGTAGAGTCCCCAAAAGAGCAGCCCGAGGAACATCACGATAAGCGCAAACACGACAAGGCGACTGGGCAGCCGAGCAAATCGTAGCCATCTATCAGGAATTGTAGCCTGTTCCATGCCGCGATTGATCGCTATAGTACTTATAATGGGAGTACCACAAATGAGTGTGCAGACAAGCAAGTTCCCCAGATTCCCTATGATGGGAATGTCATACAAAAGCATGCTACCTATCATGCTGCCTATGGGACCAATGAAGGAGAACGGGCCCAATAGAGTGCTCAGAAACACGCTGAGGATGAATGTGAGCAGCAGGAGTGCAGTTGCCAGAAACGGGATGAGAAGCAAGAAGCGGATACGCGGAGGTGGTGTCAATCGCCAGACAGCGACGGTGAGTGAGAGGTTACCATATAAAACGACAAGCGATGGGATCGTGGCACCAGACAAAACCAGGATCAAGGCAAGCATCGGTAACACAATTGCCAGAAACGGGATACTGAGGAGGAAGCGACTGCGTGGCGTCGATCGCCAGGCCACAACAGCGAGTGGGATGCCAGCAAACAAGACGGCTCCCAACGCGAGCACAGCACCAGCCAGAATGACCTGCCCTGCTAGGGTGAAGACTGGCTCCATCGCTGTTACGATATTGACCATTGAACTCTGTGACAGGATCAAGAAAAAGAAAGCCATGGCCAGTGAGCACATCGAAGCTGAGAAGATCTTCGTCAACTGAGTCGTCGTAGGAGCAGGGAAATGATCTCTGCTCGTCGAGGCTGATACATCCACAAGCCCTTGTCTCTGCTCCATGCTTTGTTGGTTCTGCTGTTCAAAATGGAAAATGTTGCTCATACAATTTCCTCCCTGCTTGTTCAGACAATCCCTACTGCTAGTGTACCAGAGAATAAGCAAAGCCACAAGAAGGATGGAACGATTTGCTCCGTTTTGTATTGGCATGCTACAATACGTTTGAGTAGCAAGCAGCGAGGGATAGGTAGGTAGTTATGGACCAAAAGATTTCATCACCCTCTATTGTGGAACTAGACCAGCCACATCTCTATATTAACCGTGAACTGAGCTGGATTGAATTTAACCGTCGTGTTTTTGAGGAAGCAAAAGATAGTCGCCATCCTCTGTTAGAGCG
>DASYAN010000593.1:0-5624 GCA_036501345.1 Ktedonobacteraceae bacterium | reverse complement strand
CGTTCTCTCCCATTGTGATAAGGTATCTAGCTGAGACATGACCTTTCTCCTTTGATGAATGACTTTTGATCCTTCATCTTAGCAGATGGGTCTCTCTCTTTGTATTCTGTCCCCCTGTTCTCAAATACCTACCCGTGAAAGCTCCCTTCCGCTGGGATGAAGAGCGGCGTTTCCTGCTGCGCTGTGAATTGGATGCGGCCTATTTCCACCTGTATGGTATTGCGTGCGATGATGTGGGCTATATTATGGAAACATTCCCGATTGTGAAGCGCAGGGATGAGAAACTGCATGGGGAGTATCGTACGAAGCGGGTGATCCTGGAGATCTACGAGGAGATGCAGAAGGCGATAGAGTCTGGGGAGCCGTATGAGACGCGGCTGGACCCTGTGCCTGCAGATGCTGCTGTGGCGCATGCTGGGCGGGGTGGGGTTGAGGTGTAGGGATTGGAATCTGCTGGGGATGCTGGAGACATTTCAGCCCCTTTGCACATCTTTTTTTCTAGTATGTTTTAACAAAAAAAAAAATCCTAGAGATTCAGGGAAGCATCCCCAGCACCCCCAGCATCCCCTAAGAAAAGTGCCATAAACTGGCCTGATAAGCGGGTTTATGGTCTGCTGAAGGTACTATAGTACTGCCCCAGCATTTCGAAATGAAAAATGTCGTAAATCAGCCTGAGAAGGGGATTTAGGGCTGATGAAGGTACTATAGTACTGACCCCAGCATTTCCACATGGTCCTATCTTATCTGGTGGTAGTTGGGGCTTCACAAACGGGGTGATTTTTAAGTCAGGGATGTTTTGGACTTAAAATGGAAGGGAAATCTTGTTGTAACTGCTGAGGCAATCATCTCTAGCAAGCGATCTATGATGAGATGAGAGACTGAGGTGCCGTATCGGACGTGTCTGGATACTCGGCTTGCCGATGCTGTGGCGCATGCTCGGCATGGTGGAGCAGGGGTGTCGATCTGCGAAATTGTCCTGACAGTCTTTGGGCAAGTAGTATGACTCACATCCTTTTATAGGGTTCAGCGCCCTCAATTTCCTCCCCTCCATAGGTGAGATAATCGAAGTATAGAGGACGGCCAGCAAAATATTCTTTCATAGATATTTGTTCCTCTGTTAGAATGCGAATGTCAGGATCTAAATGAACTACATTTGTATCAAGGCATGTTTTAATAAGCTCTTTAGTAAAATCGATAGCATTTGCAGATTCCTCTGTCAGACCATCAGGTCTAACAAGAAAAGTTAGATAGAGATCAAAAGGGGGATCTTCGTTTGCAGGAAGATTTACACGGATATTATGTACAGCATCGTTAAATGCTATGAAAATATCAGGATGCTTTTCTTTGAGACTATTCACTTCTTGTTCAATGGGTTTCTGAAAAACTTCTACCATTGCATCTGGAAGCGCTGGTCTATCATATCGTCGAGCAAGCCAACGGATGAATTCGTCTAACCTATTTGGGCTGTCGGGCCATGGTTCTGGTTGAAGTTGCAGAAAAACCTGCTTAGCAATTTGAATTTTATACTTTGCCTCAGCAACAAGGCGTGTTTTAGGATCTACCACAAACCATCGTGCGCTAAGCTGACTAACCTTCTCAATAAAATTTTGATTATAGGGTTTGCATATGATCGCCTCTATATATTTTTCCTGTTTCATATCTTTAATATCGCAATCTTGTGAAATAACTATTAGCCTTTCATTAGCCTTTAAATTGCGTTTTTGAACACTTGTTAAAACTTCGGTGTCCGATTGGGAAAGGTCATGGTAGGTAAAATATATTGATGGTGCATTAAATAGGGTTCCTTGCTTCCAACCTCTCCTAAGTAATTCGTCTCCTAATGCTTCCTCTTTCACATCCATATTTGTCATTTAAAGCATATTCCCTTCCATCTTTCTTTTATAGACTTTTAATCCTCATTACCGAACAATGCGTCAAGTTCACTATCAGGATTCGGCGGAAGTGCTTCCTGGCGCTGTTCAGATCCCTTACGAAAACTTTCTGGAATAGGTCGGTTTACCCATGCGGGAGGTGGAACAAGTTGTGGAGACGGAGAAGACATTGCTAATAGGCGGGCTCTATTGATTTCATTTTCTGCAAGAAGTTGCGCTGGCGTACGTCCATCAGCCCCTGCAGGCGTGTCAAGCCAAGCAACAAGCAATTCTCTTGTTTTGTATCTTGATGCAGCACGTTCTAGTACCTCACGAACAGCAAAAAGTCGTTGGCGATTGGGGCCGGAAATTGGTGTACCTTTCTTCTTCCATTCATCTATGGTTTGGCGCGTAACTCCTATTAATTGTCCAAGTCTTGTTTGGGAAAAACCTGTTATCTTCTTAATCCATTGAATAGCTTCAAGGTGTGGTTGAGCTTCTACCAGCTGATTTGACAGCTGACTGCATTGAGTTAATCTATTGATTACCTCAGGAAATGTGTTAATTGAGCAAATTGCACTAATAGATCTATTTTTTAGTAAATTTGCAGATTCAGCAAATTTTACTTTGGGCTTGCTTATTAAAGTGCCTCCATCATGTGTTGCATTATCCTCAATAGGAGTTATGTTCTCGATCAACAAGTAGCTATTACCCAACTCTAAAATCACTGTTGAGGCTGATGACGTGCTCTGATCAATATTTCTGAGCATATCTGGACGAACGCTGGTTGAAGTTGTTGTTGTCATGGCATTATCCCTCCAATATGGAGATATATTCTTGAGTGACTGACCAACGAAACAACTGGTAAATAACTTTGTGATATTCTTTGACAAATTGCTGTATAGCGCTTGAGTCCACTTCCGCTCCATTGCCAGGGAGCGGAAATTCCTGGAATACATCAAAATCCAATAAATAAAAGGGATCGCTAATATCTTGAGGTTTTTTGTGACCCTGGACTGTTGTTCCCTCTGCAAGAAGTCCATGATGTATATTTACCCCTCTATTACCAGGATAACGAAAAACTAGTTGTTGTGCAGAAATAATCTGACTTGCCTGTCCTATAAATTCAGGAATAACAAGTGGACCTAACAGATCGGTACGAATAATACTATCCCAATGAGTATTTGTCCTCAAGGTATTAAGTCGAATTTCATTTATGCATCGCAATCCAATCCTTGTTATAAAAGTTGGCTGGATATGTTCAGCAAGAGACCCTATCGCATCTTCTAAACGATTAAGGAACTCATCAAAGTCATTATATGCTCGTGCTTCAAGTGTCATGAAATCTTGAGAAAGAACAATTTTCCAATTATCGTTCCGGTCTGTAAATTGCCATTGAGGAACCTTTCTCTGTTCACTTCTAATTTCTGTGTTAATAGGATTCCTACCAATAGTAAGCTCTATTGCTTCAGCACTGGTAGCTATTGGATAATCCGATTGGACAGATCGTTGGAATGCGAGAAGATGACGATCTGTGACACCAAGTAAACTACTAAATTTTACTTGACAAAGAGCTAGAACAAGCGGTGGATGTTTTAGCATGGTACGTGGGACATCAATCAACCTGGATAAATCAAGCTCGCTCACTGGTGTATTCCCTTCTATAATTGTTACCTTACACTCTATTTTACATTAAGCAATGAAACACTGTCTAGTGACCAATAGTGCTAGTTTTTGGATCACTAACGGTTTCCCTGTGTTGCGGCAAGATGGATTCGATGACGAGACTGGTCAGCAGAGGAGCATCAGGATCGGCATATTCTACTGACATGGCTCTTTTCTCTCGAGTGCAGCTATGACCATCTCGATGGCCGCTTGCTCTCCAATCAAGGCACCGAGCTGCTCATAATGCTCCCCGAGCCGATCGAACTGGTGATTGATGATGTCATGAGAGGTCGTCGTACGAAAGCCCGTCATGGCTAACCTCATCGACTCACACTCCATATCAATTTGCCTCTTCAGGCGTGCTATCTCACTCATGTCCTTTTCCCCTCCAAAGAGAACTCTCTCACCCTCAGATGTCACAAGAAACCAGAGAGGAGAGAGTGACGATATCTCTTAATATAACTCGTTATTTTTTACTCGTCAAGTATTACTCGAGCGATGTTGAGCGAGCTACTTTCGTTGGGTTTCAGGTACAATCTGGAGAAAAAGGCGGGAGATATGTCAAGGATACGCATAAGACTGAAGGAAGTGGCCAAAGAGAAGGGCGTGACGATTACGGCTCTGACGCATAAGACCTTTCTAGCCTATAGCACCATTCAAGCCATTTATCGTGACCCGTACCAGTCAATCACGCTCGATACGCTCAAGAAGCTGGCGGATGCGCTTGAGGTAAGTGTTAATGATCTCATCGAGGAAGTCCCTGATGAAATACCTAAGAATGCACAATCATGATTTAAGCAGAAGCTGTGTGGCGAGCCTGCGCACTCGGTTCCAGAGATAGGTATTCTATCTTTGCAACAATGATTTAAGTAGAAGCAGTGTGGGGAGTATCGTACGAAGCGTGTGATCCTGGAGATCTATAATGAGATGCAGAAGGCGATAGAGTCTGGGGAGCCGTATCAGACGTGACTAGACCCTGCGCCTGCAAATGCTGCTGTGGCGCATGCTGGACGAGGTCGGGTTGAGGTCTGGTCGCTGGGGGTGTAGAGGATGCGGAGATTGATAGTAAGATGCTGGGCTTAAGAATGCAAAAGGAGAAGCAGCAGTGTGGGAGTATCGCACGAACTCTTCAGTGCGTGATTGTGGGCAGAAAGAAAGGCTTGTCAATGAGACGAGCCCTTTTTTCTTTCAAAGCTATCCGTTATTCAAACACACCTCTACGTCTTGGAAACGTGCAATAATTACTAATTCACCGCCCATAGCCTCTACTGCTTTTCTGAGACTACTAAGGTACATATCGTTACGTCGTTCCATACGGGAAACAGCAGCTTGTTTAATACCAAGCATCTCTCCTAGTTCCCCTTGCTGGATGTGTAAGGCTTCACGCAATTCCTGAAGAGTCATTTCCTCACGTAGTCTGTTTGTCTCTGCCTGTATTTCTTGTTTCTCTTCAGGTGAGAAGCGATCAAAAAGCTTAGAAATTGGATGATGACCGCTCATAATAACTCCTCTGTATATTCTACTTCCCACATGTCTTTATTATATATTACTTTCTTGTAATATTCAAGCATTTTTAGTTTCCCATATCGAAAACTCGACACGATGCCGTCTCCAGAACTCAATAGCTGCAATCTGCTGCTCAAGAATCAAGTAGCAGTATCAGACGCGGCTGGCGATTGATAATGTCATGAGAGGCAGTGCTATGAAAGCCAGTCATGGCTAACCTTTCTAGCCTATAGCACGATTCAAGCCATTTACCGCGACCCGTACCAGTCAATCACGCTCGATACGCTCAAGAAGCTGGCAGGTGCTCTTGAGGTAAGTGTTCATGATCTCATCGAGGAAGTCCTTGATGAAGCACCCAAGGATTCGCAAGAATGATTAAAATAGAAGCGATGGGGAGCCGTATCAGACTCGGCTGGGCCCTGCGCCTGCACATGCTGCGGTGGCACATGCTGGACGAGGTGGGGTTGAGGTGTAGAGGGGTTAGAAGATATTGGGAAGGACAAGTAGATTCGGTTTTTTAAGGAACTGATACGCGATACCGATATGCTGGTATCAGTCGAGGGATATGCTTAAAAAAGAGAA
>DASYAN010000592.1:0-3605 GCA_036501345.1 Ktedonobacteraceae bacterium | reverse complement strand
TATTCCAGGTTTCAGGCATTCCCACAGCCTCAATCACCACATCTACTCCCCGCTTCCCTTCTGTCTGAGCAAGGACAGCTTCACACTGTTCCTGCAGCGATAAGAGATGCACGTCAAGCGCCATATCTGCGCCAAATTGTTCTCCCAGTGCCAGACGCTCTGTCCCTCTTCCCGTCAAAATGACACGCGCCCCACGCAGCTTGGCCAATGCTACCAACAACAGACCGAGTGGGCCCGCACCAAGGATAGCAACGGTATCGTCTCGGACGATATCGCAGGCATCTATACCATGCAGTGCACAAGCTAATGGCTCAGTCAGAGCCGCAGCAGTAAATGTTGTCCCTGTCGGGAGTCGATAGAGATTATGATGAACAATATGTTCAGGAACGAGCAAATACTCTGCATAGGCTCCATTGAGCAACAAGAGATCTTCGCAGAGACTATAGCGTCCATGGTGGCAATAAAAACATTGGAAGCACGGCGCTGAATTTGCCACGACAATAGCATCACCTTCGC
Source organism: Ktedonobacteraceae bacterium (assembly GCA_036501345.1). Lineage (GTDB taxonomy): Bacteria > Chloroflexota > Ktedonobacteria > Ktedonobacterales > Ktedonobacteraceae > DASYAN01. The sequence goes on along the minus strand of DASYAN010000592.1, from coordinate 3,089 downwards.
GACATTGAGTTACACCAGTCCCCGTTGCAGCTACAATGCCAGCAACTTCATGTCCAAAGCCAGTGGGCGGATTACGAAAGAGCAGCGGATGCCCTCGACGATAGGCTTTGAGATCGGTGCCGCAAGTAGTAGCCGCAGCAACTTTGAGCAAAACTTCTCCAGGGCCAACTTGCGGTATTGGTCTCTCCTCAAGACGTACATCCATGGGAGCATAAAACATTGCTGCAAGCATCGTTATATCCCTTCTCTCAACTCTTCTATCAAATATTGTAGCACAACCCAAGTAGATAGCATTTCCTTGGGAATGGTTGTGTGAGGTACTTTAAATGTGCAACAAAAAGAGATCGAAAGGCAAGTACAATGCTAACACGTTTATTTCATATCAACATTCTACATACTCACTGTTTACGTAAATCTGGATGCAATCTCAAGATGCAAGTAAGCAGGAGAGCATGAAAGAAGCCTTAACCCAACAACAGTATCCTCAAAATGGTGGGTTATGAGAAGATAGTCATAGTCTGTCTCTTATAGAGGTACTTCTAGGGTTATTAAAGGTAAAGGATGAACTCCACTGTGAGCCTCCTGGGGAATTAGAAGTGTAGTCACGATCCTACAGAAACAGTGGATGATCAAACAGCCTTCATCATCTAACAAATCCGGCGGCCTCTGTTAGATGGAACATGATGCGTTTCTCGTCTTTTACCCCGTGCTGCCCTTGTGTGCTGTCGACTGATCAGAGTTGATCTACCCCAGAAGGCTAGGCACAGCCCATGGTCTACATCCCAGACGTCGCACCGACGCACTAATCTGTAGATGAAAATGAGTAATTGCATTTTTGGATAGAAAGGATTAATGCGTTGGAGAAGTGCTTTCCGAAAGAAGTTATATTAGCAGAAACAGTCCTGAACAGCCCAGAGGAAGTCTCACTCACAGAAGCGGCCCCTATTGAGGCTGAGAAATCTACAGTTACAGAAAGGAAGCCGCCTTCATCGAGGCAGATAGGGGACCCTTTCCAGAAGCGGCTCCTCCCATCGAGACAGACAAGCTCTGCCTCACAAAGACAGCTTCCATCGGGGCAGATAGGGGACCCTTTCCAGAAGCAGCTTCTCCCATCGAGACAGATGAACCCTGTCTCACAGAAACAGCTCTCATCGGAGGCTCTCTCTTTCACAGAAATAGCTCCCATCGAGGCTACCAAGAGTAAATCGAGCGAACCTGCTGCCATTGACAGGCGCCTAATCTGGGTTATGGCAGCTGCCTGCGGACTTTCGGTTGCTAATTTAATCTATGTGCAATCGCTTCTAGTAGCCATGGGACGTAGCTTTGCAGCCTCGGCTGACCAGATTGGATTTGTTCTCACCTTGGGTCTGCTTGGTTACGCAGTTGGCTCGATCCTAATTGCGCCGCTGGGAGACAAGTATAATCAGCGCAGTCTGATATTTATTATGCTTTGTGCTGTTGCAATAGCTCTCGCTGCCATGGCTGCAGCACCGACGGTCACCTTGCTAGTCATCGCTAGTTTTGGCGTTGGTCTGACGAGCATCCTCACAGAATTGATCATTCCATTTGCTGCCAGACTGGTTCCATCGAACGAGCGTGGACGCATTGTTGGAACCATGGTTAGTGGTGTGCTCGTCGGTACTCTGCTGGCTAATATTCTAGGTGGCTTCGTAGGAAAATATCTGGGCTGGCGAGCAATGTACTGGATTGCAGCTGCGCTGATGATCGTCTTAGCCATAGTATTACATACCTTGTTACCTAGCGATCGCTCGGCTAAGAGCGAGGTGAGTTATCCACAACTTTTAGGCTCATTATGGGGAATGTTGCGTTCAGAACCTGTTTTACAGGAAATAAGCATGATCGGAATTTTAGTATCTGGAGCATTTAATATCTTCTGGGTAGCAATTTCCTTCTTCCTTGATACACCGCCATATCATTATGAGAGTGATGTTGTTGGGTTATTTGGCTTGACTGGTATTGTGGGTGTACTCGCAGCATCATTTGTAGGTAAGTTTGCCGATCATAAAGATGCACGAGGTGTAAATGTGGTCGCGTTGCCGATCGCACTGCTGTCCTTTATAGTGATGTGGCTTACTGGTCAATGGCTTATCGGCTTGATCATCGGCGCTATGTTGCTTGAACTGGGAGTCCAGAGCAGCCTAGTGGCTAACGAGACCAGGGCATACAGTCTGGATCCAGCGGCTTGGAACCGTCTGAATACCATCTATATATTCATGTTCACTAGTGGCGGCTCTTTCGGCTCTATGCTGGGAGCATTTGGCTGGAGCATTGCTAAGTGGAACGGTGTGTGTGGCATGGGCTGTTTGCTGCTTATTGTCGCGCTTGGCTTCTATGCTCTCAATGGCAAACGTATGCAGCAGTGAAGAGAAAGTCTAGATCGGTAGACCTCACTCGTGCACCTAGTTTCATTGCAAGGAGCTTAATCTCTTGTTGTGACTAACGAGAGCACCTCAATTTGTCCAATTTGCCCTCTAGAAAAAAACCTCTCTCATGAGGTATGCTTAAAGTAGACTTGAAAAGAATTTGACCCTTGACTACCAGTGTAGTGTTTTTTATCATCATGACCTGTCTGTTTAACACCTAAATGGAACCATATCTAAAAGTAAGAACAGGGAGTATTCAATGAGTATCATTCATCGCTCAGCTGGCATAGAGCAAGGTGAGATGCGCTGGCAAGATGTAGTAGTGCGGGCATATGGGCCAGATAATAGTAGTGCCGATCGGGCCACACGCCAGATCATGATTGGCAATGAAGAAGGCTCACCAAACTTCCACATGCGCTACTTTGCAGTACAGCCCGGTGGTTATACTTCTCTTGACCAACATGCGCATGATCATGGTGTCTATGTTCTCCATGGTCGTGCACGTCTGCGCCTCGGAGATGAAGAGCATACAATAAGTGCAGGGGATGTGGTCTACATCTCTGGCAATGAGATCCATCAGTTTTTTACTCTGGGTGAAGAGCCATTCGGCTTTCTTTGCATAGTACCTGCCAAAAGGTGATATAAAATGCGTGTTGTCGAATATCATGCCAATGATGATATACGGATCGTTGATCTACCTGTGCC
>DASYAN010000591.1:0-6921 GCA_036501345.1 Ktedonobacteraceae bacterium | reverse complement strand
TATCAATTTGCCTATTGGCATCCTTGGCATTATCCTGGGCTCGCTATTCTTACGTGATAGCGAACGATCAAGGAGTACCACGTTCGATCTACCAGGTTTTCTGCTCTCCACTAGCGGTCTGGCACTCTTGCTCTATGGCCTTTCGGACGCCAGCACTGATGGTTGGGGCTCAAGTAAAGTCATGGGCTGCGTGATTGGTGGAGCTTTGCTGCTGACCATCTTTGTCTTCGTCGAGTTGAATTTGGCTAAGCATGAAAAGCATCCACTGCTTGATTTGCGGGTATTTAGTAGTCGCATATTTAGCACAAGTATGTTTGCCAGTCTGCTAGTCATCTTTGCGCTCTATGGTGGTCTATTCTTGGTTCCCGTCTACCTGCAAGAATTACGCCTCCTTAATGCCTTTCAGGCAGGCTTGGTCCTGTTACCACAGGCTCTTGCTTCGATGGTTGCCGTTGTTGTCGGTGGACGATTGGTAGACAAAGTTGGAGTCCGTGCGGTGGTTATCCCTGGCCTAATCATCCTGGGAATTGCCAGTTGGCAGTTTACCTCCATCACAGTTATCAGTCCAGTGGATAGCCTCCAGTTCTCGCTGATCATGCGCGGACTGGGTATCGGTCTGTGTATACAACCATTGATGGTCTCAGCCCTGGCAGAGATTCCAGCCCGGCGTCTGGCGCAAGCTAGCTCAGTCTCTACTGTCGTGCGTTTCGTCGGCAGTTCGCTAGGAGTTGCCGTGCTCTCTACAATGGTGCAAACACAGGGTTCAATCCACTACAGCCATCTGGCCGAACAGGTCACTGCGAACTCCCCGCTTGCGCAAATAATCAGAGAACTAGAAGCCCTTTTCATATCACGGGGAGCATCATTTGCTGCCGCACAATCCGCAGCACTGCAGCTCATTAGCGGAGAGCTCCAACTGCAAGGCTCTCTCCTGGCTATCCATGATGCCTTCTGGTTCACACTGGCGCTGGCAATCGCAGCTATCATAGCCTCGCTATTTGTCGGAGGACGCAAGAAAGCAGCGCAACAAGACCAGCCACGAACCCAAGAAGAGCAAGAAGAGGAGCGTCGAATACTTGAGGAGGCTATGATCGGTGGATAAGAGCCCACAGATTTCAGCTCTTTATATTGGCATTTTCATATTGGCATTTTCATAATTGAAAGGAGCACTCATATTATGAGTCGGATGATACTCGTCTCTGTATTAATTTCAGTTAGCATCCTGGCCATAGCTGGTGGTATCGGCTACTGGATCTACAATGGCTACAACTATTATACGACCGATGACGCCCAGGTAACCGGGCAGACATTGAACATCAACAGCTCGCAATCTGGCCAACTCACAGCACTCAATGCCAAACTGGGTCAAACCATCAACGCTGGACAGATCATTGGCACGATCAGTACTGCTGCGCCAACCAGTACTCCCACACCAACTACTGCTACCAACGTTATCGCACCAACAAATGTCAATCAAATTACTGACGTGACCAGCCCGATTGCAGGTACCGTCATTCAGCTTTCCGCAGTGCAGGGGCAGAATGTAACACTAGGTCTTCCGCTTGCTGAGATCGCTGATCTTACCACCCCGACTGTCACTGCATACATCGATGAGACCACAATCAACAATGTGAAGACGGGCCAGCAGGTTGATGTCCACGTCGATGCTTATAGCAGCACGACCTACACTGGCTCTATCCAGCAGATCGTTCAGTCTACCGCGAGCCAGTTCTCTTTGCTGCCAACTACAGACTATGCCGACGGCAATTTCACAAAGGTGGGACAACGTATCCCTGTGGTTGTATCTCTGGCTGGTACTAGCGGCAATGCTCTCGTTCCCGGTATGAGTGCAGAAGTAACTATTCACTTACATTGATTAAAAGGAGCTATATGTGATGCCTGAGGGACTTATTGCAATAGGCGTCCTTGCTTTAGTAGCTGCCCTTTTCCTGCTTAGAAGCAAGGGAAAACCCAGTCAACCAAAGCAACAGGTGGTGCACAAATCTGCAGCCAACGAGCAAGCTGCAGACCTTGCAAGGCCCTCTGCACCACTAAAGGCACAGGCGACAGCATTCCCTGTACCACAAGTACCATTCCCTGTGTCGGCAGCCAACAAGCAAACTGCAGACCTTGCAAGGCCTTCTACATCGACAATGACACAGCTACCATTCCCTGGGGCACAAGCGTCATTCCCTGGGGCACAAGCGTCATTCCCTGGGGCACAAGCGTCATTCCCTGGAACACAGGCACCATTCCCTGGGACACAGACGCCATTCCTTGGGACACAGGCGCCATTCCTTGGGACACAGGCGCCATTATTCCCTACGCCAAGAGCCGACCAGGAAGCGGTGACCTTTGTCGAGCCCTCTGTAACAACAGAGACACTGATACAGGGACCACTCCCTGTGCAGCCCCCGTCCGTAGCACAAACACCTGTTTGGCAAATCCAAACAACACATACACAAGTTCAGCCATCGCAACCAGATCAGCCGTCGCAACCAGATCAGACCCTGGTACCAGTTGCTTTAAATGGGCAACTTAGTGCTAAGCCAAATCATGGTCTCCCAGAGGCGCAAACGCCATCAAGCACACCCTCTGGGGTTGTGCCATCGTCATCGTTGAATCCGGTACCAAAGTTGCTTCCCAATCCGCCATCCATCGATCAGCAAATGGCCGAGCTGATCGCCGATACCTGGGCACTCCAGCAGCAAGCAGCGGAACTTGGGCGTCGCCTGAACTACCTGAGTACCTGTATCCAGCACTCGCAAGCCTCTACACCATACAAATCGGACGCCAACAGCAGAGGCGAGCACTGATTGCATGAGATTTCAGTCTATAGACAGCGATGGTACTATAAGAGAGGAGAAGATCTCCTTGACAAAGTCTGAAATTCTTCGTAACGAGGTTTATTAAAATAGAACAGTATCACCTGAATAATTGGACTCTACGCGTTTTAGAGCAGGCGGCATACTTCTTTCGCAATTCTGGCTCTCAAGCCTACCTGGTAGGAGGTTCGGTACGGAACCTCCTACTCCATGAGCCATGTAACGACTGGGATATCGTTACTAATGGGGACTACCTCAAACTCGGTCGCCAACTTGCCAACGAATTGGGAGGCTATTATGCCCCCATGCACGAGAAAGCCTGTCGCATCATAGTCAAGCACGATCAACAAGAACTTGTCATCGATCTTTCTCCCCTACAAGGCGGCAGCATTGAAGCGGATTTGCAGTTGCGCGACTTTACGCTCAATGCCATAGCCATCCCTTTAGTCAACCTGGTTGAACATCTCACAGCCAACGAAACACTTACCTTTATAGACCCAATGAACGGTGTTGCTGATCTTGAAGCGCACATTCTGCGTGCTGTCAATGACAGAGTATTTCGGGATGATCCACTGCGTCTGTTGCGTGCGATGCGCTTTTTGATGCGCTATCAGCTCACCCTTGAGAGCCAAACTGAGCAGATGACCACTCGTGATGCCTCATTATTATCACAGGTCGCTGGTGCACGCATTCATGAAGAGCTCTATACCATCTTGCAGCCAGCAGGAGCGACTGCACAACTGCGCTTTCTCGATGGCCATGGCCTGCTCACAGCTCTCATTCCCGAATTTATTCCTGCACGCGGCATGCCTCAACCAGCCTTACATTACTGGGATGTACTGGAGCATTCCTTAGAAAGCGTAGGAGCACTCGAACGATTAGCCACATTGCTCCAACAAACTCCACTTGAGGCAACATCTCAGACACAGACCCAACACGCGTGCGATTTATCGCCATCGGTAGGAACCCCAATTGACTATCAAAACTTCGTGTCTGTGGGGGAGAGTTGGGAAGACCTCATGGAGATCCAGCAGTTGCTCTTTGAAGCAGAACAGCAGGACATCTTTCACTTCAGCACACTGACGGCTCCAGTAACCAAGCTAGCAACTCTTTTGCACGATATTGGCAAGCCCGTCACGTATGCAGTCAATGAAGAGGGGACGATCACGTTCTATCATCATCCTCAGAGAGGCATTCCACTTGCGCAAGCCATCACACAACGTTTGAATGCTAGCGTGCGTGACCGTCGTCTGGTGCAGCAGATAGTTGCTCATCATATGCGGCCAGGGCAATTGAAGTATGACCAGTTGACAGAGCGTGCCATTCGCCGTTACTTCGTGGATCTGGGACCTACTGGCATCATTGTGGCGCTAGTTTCACTCGCAGACCACTTGGCGATGCGCGGCCCCCAGCCACTCACCGAGCACTGGGAAGGCCACCTAGCTACTGTTCGCCTCCTACTCACGCGCTATATCCGCGAACGCAAGCGCATTCTCCCACCGAGACTCATTCAGGCCAATGAACTAATGCAACGCTTCAACCTTGAGCCTGGACCAATAGTAGGACAAGTGCTAGAGTCCATCGCAGAGCAACAGGCCGACGGACATCTCCAATCAAAAGAAGAGGCTTTTTGGTTTATAGAGGAGACGTTTGACATGAGGCGCGTTTAACCCAATGTGTATTTCAACCTCATCTGAGAAAGAAGCGGAACTCATTCCTAACAAGCAAGCGGTGTTTTTAAGACTTAACAAGCCAAAAGCTCTCAGGCAGAGTTTACTTTGCTTTCTGAGAACCAAAATAGAAGCCGATAGCAGATCCCATAAGTGCTGTTTCAGCAGGCAATAACAACTGGACGAGCTCTTTTGTACTTGCCCAATTTGAGTTAAACCATATAACAACGACAAAAGAGCCAAGAATTGTCAGACTGAATATGAGAATAAAAGAGCAGGTTATAATAGTACGAACCACATCATGTTGCTGCTCAGGATCATAAACTTGAGTCGGAGGATTCATAAAGCGGCTATTCTTAAGAGCACTCACACCCCCAAGGTTCTCTGCAGCTTCATGATCAGCCTCCCCATTAGCTACAACCCCCTGCCCCACAACAGCAGGTGATTGCGCTTGGCCTTCATCACTCATCAGAACTTAAGAACCTCACGAATTTTTCCATCCTGCTCAACAAGAATTTTCCCCCCCTGTGACTGCGTATCCTGAAACCACTTACTTAGAGCTATAGCATCACGGAGTGCATCCGCCATAGACTCGTTCCTCTCATCTGCAATTTGTTTTAAAGCATCATACGTACTTTGAGAGAAATCAGCGCTCACACGCTTGACACTTTCAGCGCCCATAACGTCCTTTCTGGGGACCCATTCCCTTGAAGGATTGGGAGGAAAGAAACAGCCCGCAGGCTGGATCTGCTCAAAGACAATCCCCTTACGGGGAGCCGTTTTGTGTCGGAACGGCTAAACCCCTCCGGTTACCCGGGTAATGTGAGCCTCGACGAAGTTAGAAAGCGGTTTATCGTTGCAAGCACTGGCACTAACCCTCGTAAGCCTGTTTAACCTGCAACCGTAGAGCATCGGACTGGCTCACGCATCCTATGGTACCTAATTTCGCTTCTAACGTAGCCCCGTCAGCCTTCCGAAGAAAGCTGGTGGCTGGGTCTGGTCAGGTGAAGCCGGAGTCGGACGGGCAGAAGTCACCCCCTACTCACAAGCCCATCCCCTTTAGGGGATCGGGTCCCTGACATATAACCTCGTTTCAACCTGCTAAGAACAATACCAACCTGTACCGTTCATCACAAAAGAAAACTTTCTCCTACCAGTGTACTCAAATTTAGCACAAATATCAATGATTTTTGCACACAAAAAGCCTAGCTTCAACTTTCCTTCTACGCTCGCCTGCTACAATCTCGTTGCGCATCCCGTGGGTAACGGTTGTTACAGATGATTGTTGACAAATTAAGGCGGCAATATGTGGTGGGGGACACAACGGGCGCAATGAATTGGGCCCCTACACTCGGGCAATGAATTGCCAGACGAAAAAGGTAAAAATCATATGTTACGCCCTTCCCAAGGTGAAAATATCATATTGGCTAACATCACACTTTCCACCGTTGTCATACCCTTCTCTAAGCGGCATTACTTCTGTATATTGCATTTCTACCCCGTTACATCACAATGACACGTGTCTGCTAGGCCTCTACAAGTAGAATACGTACAGTTTCAAGGGTATAGTTTGTCTTGCATATCTTATTAATCCCATTAAGAGCTTTCTGGGCCATCTCTTTGGGCACCGGAATTTTGACCAACATGCACTCCACTGCTATCTGAGGTACTCGTCCTTCCATCTGAATAGCCCCGATGGATAATTGGTGATGATTGTAGATAGTCATAAAATCCGGTTTGAACGTGCGAGTAGACGAAAATATCTTGACCATGAGCTTCCCTTTACTCTTTCCCAAACTGCACTACATCACTAAAAATAAGCTCGATTCTATCCGATATTGCAATACAAGGCTAGCCTTTAGAGATTAGCATTACAAGGCTACTACTGTCAACCCCTAAGTCTTGCTACAATCGGCATATTAAGCGAGGGAATAAGAAATGGTACGACTGCGTATAAAAGAAATCGCAGAACAAAAGGGATTTAATCAATCTTCTCTATCGCGTGCTGCTGATGTCAGTTTTAATACAGTAAAGCGCATCTATCGAGATCCTTACAAAGAAGTAACTACAACAACACTTCACCGAATAGCAAGAGCATTAGGTGTACCAATTGCTGATTTAATTGAGGAAATACCTGACGAAGAGGCGGAAAGGGATCGGGGAGAGTAATTTTCTCCTATTGGTACAACACGTGGAGATTTTTCATGTAAACATGAGCTAATTGCTGTATAATAGTCAGACCTCGGCATGAAGTCAAAACATTTTTTAGAAACTTTTGGGATGAAGAAGAAAAGCATACAGCTAACATTTCCTGGGCTTCTTAACGGTGATCAGAGTACGACACTGAGCACTGTACTTGATCTCTCAACATTAGAGGGTCATCTATGGGAAGCAGCGAATATTCTACGTGGGCCAGTCGATGCAGC
>DASYAN010000590.1:0-28845 GCA_036501345.1 Ktedonobacteraceae bacterium | reverse complement strand
GTCCAATAGCTCTTGCGTAACCTGGGTAACACGATCTGAAAGGCGAGCAACCGCTCGTGGAGTAAATGCCTGATTGACCAGATTGCGCAATTTGCGGTGATCTGGTGGATCCTTCGAGACCAATGTATCTTTAAGGAAGGGGGCGGTAAACCCTGCAAGTGGTTCAGAAGAAAAGCGAGTATGATCGGTCAGAACTGTTAACACATCCTCGTAACGAAAGACATGCCATATCCTCTCATCGTAGAAAACTGGCTGATGTGTTCGCATCTCTTCAAACCAGGAGTAGACCTGCGGGATCTCTTCGAGTGCATGGGGACGAAATAAACTCAATGGCTGTGAACCAAATCCAGATTGTCCTTGCATGATCAAACCTTTCATATGACTTCTTGTTTTGCCTCTTTAGATTCTAAATTCGAAAGGTCAACCTTGTCAACTCTTCTGGGCGCACCTGGGTCAGCTTTGACAACGAATTTGTTGCATCATTAAGGGTACCGACCTCACTCGCCAGTCCCTTCCATTCTATCCCATTTTCATCCTCGTCTCTGGCTCACTGAGCCATGGGGCTTTGCGAGAGAATAGGAGCAGCTTCTCGACAATTCAGAATTTGGCTCTGTTGCACCAGAAGCGTGAGCAGATGGACGTGTCTACGGGTGATTATTATCCGCCCTACCATGATTGAGACCACTTGATCACCATTTAATGTGAGCATGCGGATTATCGGACTCCAACAAAAATGAGTACGCTTGGTCTTTCTGGCGTACCGTTTATTCTTTCGATAAACGCAGATATTTGATATGTTTCTATCAGGCCTTTTAGTACACGCGTAAAACCCTTTGAAACATACCCAAGCTTTTTCCCTTGGTAGGTAATAGCTATGGCTTCGTTATCGTATGGATTAGAGGGTTCATATGCAAAAGAGACTTCCTTATTCTGTAAGATAGAAATGTTAGGAAATTCTTTGAGACCATGATGACGAAAACCAGCAATTTCAAAAGTAAAATCAAATGCTGGCTTGGTATTCTCAAAACTATGCAAGAACGTAAAGCCATCACCAGCTAGTTTGCCAGTGGTATAGGCCAAAAGCGATAAGGCAGAAAGGCCTTCAGCTTGTGGAGATATTCTATATGAGAGTAGATAATTGTCGTAATCTGTTCTAGAAGCAGGGGGCAGTCTTGTAGACAAAACATCAACGACATTGCCATAAAATGCTTTACCAGGTTCATAAGGATAGGCTGTTAAGCCAGTAAAACCTAACATCTCCGCAATTTTTGTATCTTCATTATTGTAATACATGAGCCAAGCCTTTTCACCATCGTTGTTAATTTCACCAACGACAAAACGATGCCTCGCCATTTGCTGCTGTAAGGCATTATCAGGAGCTTGCCAGACAACCAGTATCTTTTTTGGCTCAATGAGTTTGTTTATCAGTCTCATATGTTAAACATCTTTCTGAGCTTAGTATATCTGAAATCGATAAGCTCTATGATAAAATTTGCCCTCTCTTCGGTTAACTTATATAATGGATTGTGAATATTAAACTCGGTTAGTTACAAAATATCTTGAGAGATAGGCGAGATATCAATTTGTAACTTAGTTATTATTGATTGTTTTGTTTCAGGAAACTTGTCAACCAGCTTTTGCAATAATTCAAAATGCCCCGCATGTTTAATGTCACTTCTTAACCACATCATGTGATGTGTACCTTTGTTTACATAAGCCTCCAAGTTAGTAAGTTTCTTTGATATATTCTTAGAGAGAATATCATACCCCATAGAAGTGCCATTATCAAATGCAGGGGAAAGTTCTTCAATTAACCTTCCGTCTTTTGACACAAAAGAATAGATTTCCCAATTTTCTTGATGCCTATCTGTGTTGCCTATTATTGCATCAAATAAGAGGATTTCGGCCCATTTTTTCTGCCAGTTCTCCACATGAAGCCACAAAGTAAAAATATCAGTGATCGTCTCAAAATTGTGCAGCTTTCCTTTTTTTCTACAATCGTAAACTTGGCTTGGCACACGCTCATTTTAAGAGACCGGAAAAGACGATTTCGTGTTTGCCTCATGCAAAGTTTACGGTTCTAGTTTTTTTCTGTCGTAATCTGGTATGGCACGAGACATATAATCTCCACCTCTATTTACATTTCCCCATTTTTCATTGGGATATTTATAGTACCATTCAATAAGACTAGCATATTCCAAGCTACTCCTTTCCTTATTAGAGTAATAGGCAACAAAAGCTGGAGGAACGGCAATATCTAAAATTCTGCCAAGTTTATAGGCTATGATTTCAGTCCAGAACTGCTCATAATAAATTACTCCGCTTTTACGCTCAAGTGTCTTTTTGAATAAATAACGGTGATGAGGTATAAGAAATTGATAAATGGTATTGCTTGGACAGAATACCTCAAATTTTGCTCTGCTTCCGTCTGGATAGCTTGAGAAGCTGCCGCCAATAGAAAAATCTGTTATGTCTACCACTTCATTTGGCTTTTGCTCGGTATCTTTGGGTTTATAAAACTGGCTGCGAGTAGTGAACATTTGAACCTTCAATTATAGATTTCTTTCCGAAGTGACAAATAACTATACTCCCACACGGAATCTCTGGGTCATATCCATACATTGATTGACACGTAAAGGATGAGGTCTTCAATCCAAGTCCATGCTCTACCATGATTGAGACCACTTGATCACCATTTAATGTGAGCACGCGAGAAATGGACGTCGATGCTTTCTGAAGTGCACTAGATGTGTAGTCTGCAGTTGTCATGAACATCCCTTCGGAAAAGCATCCCGATAATGCTCCAATAAATCTGTCGATATCAGGTCGCTGGACGTTGTTTCTGTGACGCTTGACTTGTACACCGATCGGGATACGAAACTGTCCAGCAACGAGCTTGCCATGAGCATCGATTCCTCCATCGCTAATGTAGCGCGTGACAGAAACGGCCTCTAGTCCGACGTAGACTAAAAACTCGCCTGCGAAAAATTCGAAGCTCCGTGCTGACAGAGAGAGAAGGTACTCTTTCAACTCACGTTTGATATCTGGATTGGTCGGTGGAGTGGAGTTGTAGAGAGACATGATATATTTTTCCCGTCTCGCTCTTTTTCCCTACCTTACCTAAATTTCCTTTTTTCGTCAACCATTCTGCGGAATGTGGGTTGCCAAGCGCTACCAAGCTATTTCAGGAAAAGAGTGATTCGATGTCTGCGAGACATCGAAAAACCGCGTTTTTTCGTCAAATTTGCCCCTGAATTTCACTGGATGGAAGGAGTCCTAGTGACCTCTGATCAAGCTATGATCCCATTTAGGTACTTTGTACTTGTGAAACCGCCGTCTTTGTATTTCCTCCATGGAGTGTCACTCGCGAACGTCCCTTAACCTTCATGGCTCCTTTAGTGAATGCTTCATCAGTAGCCTTACTGGACCAAAAGAATGCTTCACCGGGCCCAAGACGGCTTAATTGCTCGGGGCTGAGACCGTTCAGGGCTGCATTCGCCTTTTGAATGTGTTTCAGCCAGGATGGTGAGTTAAATTTATGTAGGATGATTTGTGAGGAGAGTTCGATCAGAGATGTTGAGACAGATGGAGGATCCTGCGATGCCACGAGGATACTAGTTCCTTTATGGCGCATCTCTCGCACTACTTCAATGAGACCCGCGATGAGATCGTCGTTCTCTATATATTTGTGTGCCTCGTCAAAAACGACAAGTTTATTGAATGGCTTGCCCTGAAATGTAGCCTCTGAAAAGATTTGGAGTAGGACAACAAAGAGTCCAAGTGCTTCATCTTTATCGATAAATTCATCTCGAAGATCTACGATGATGAGACGTCCCGGATGAATGATATCTCTGAGGTTCTGGCTATCATCAATGTACTCGGCGGCAAATGCTAGCCTCATTTGCGCTAGTCCCTTAAGATGTTCAGATAATGTAGATGCTGAAATCTCTTGTTGGAGTGTTTCAAGGGTGAGTTTATCACGCAATTTTCGCATGATATGATTAATTTGACGCATGTAGGCACTCTGACTTCCAACAGCTCCCATGAGAAATTTCCAATGAGAAGCTTTAAGTTCAGATGCAGCAAAGGCAATAGGATGAATCTCAATCTCTGGATACTCTGCTTTGCGTTCTCCAACTTTAGCAGATGGAACGAGGAGAACTACGTCTTTTAATGAGCTTGGTTCAGCACCATATTCTTCTTGCAGCTGTTTGATCTGGTTTTCATCCGAGTTGGGATATACCATAGAGGTGAACTCAGGTTTGTAGTCCTGTGTAGGGCTATAGTGAAAGACAACGGTTGCTAACGGGCTTGGGAGGGCATTGATATGTGGAATGGGAAGACAAGCCATTTCGATAATACTTCCAAGTGTATAGCTTTTGCCACTTCCTTGAACCCCAAAGAGGCTGATAGTATGAGTTTGATTGAGGTCGAGGGCAATCTTTCTACCGGCAGTCTCTCCTAAAATTCCATATTGAGGTGTCGTTCCTTGTACTCCTAATACAATATCGTGTAAAGGGGGCGAATTTGTGGGTATATCGTTGGTTGCGTTAATTTGTTCTGCGGTTTTGATCTCACCTGTAAGTAAGGCTGAATGTTCCTCATTGTGGTTAGCCTCATATTCTGTTATGAGATCTCTATTGCTGTTTTCTGAGAGAGGAATATTTTCCTGCTGATCCCCTGCGTATACATCTTGTGAGTCGTATTTCGATGATAAACTAGAGGAGACTTCTAGTTGTGATACCGATATATGCGAGTTCTCCTTTCGTTGTTCCCATGAGGCTGAGCGTTCTCTTGGCGGAACGATGAACGCTGCAGACGCTAAACGAGGGATCGAACTAGAGTGGTTCTGCGAAATAGGTCTGTCCTCATTCTCTTTGGGTTCTTCCCTATTCAAAGATGCCTGTGTAGTTATTTCTGCTTCTGATATTAGAGTGCTAATAAGATCTTTTCCTATACGATAAAATGCAACATCACATTCAATCTCAGGTGAGTCAGTACCAGTGTGGGAAAAATCGAATATGAGGGCACTATGTGTAAATTCTAATGTGTATCCTTCTTCTAGAGTAGTTAAAAGATACCGAGCTTCCTGATAGGCTTCGGGTGTAATTAACTTATAGCGCCGTGAACGATCCAGATAAAAGTCCAGTAGATGTGTAAATTCATGTGTTTTTAGTAAGCGATCCGGCCTATCTTCTTCTTGCCTTTGTGGATTAAAGTGGTAATTTAATGTGCTTTCGCTTTCTACAATCTGTTCAATAATATGTATTTTGAGCTTGTTGTAGGCTTCAAGCCCACCAACCTGATTGTAGCATTTGACTTCGATCAGGTTACAACGAATTGTTCTCTTAGAGGCGTTCAAGTCGAAGAGGGCAAGATCGGTTCGACGAAGAGTTACGTCGTCCCCCAGTTCTTCTACAAGTTTCCGCCTCTCGTTTATAAGGTAAAGATGGGCATCGAGTGGAAGGATAATCTGATTTTGGAGTGCCCCCTGATTGATTAAGAAGAGCCGGGCCAGTGCAAGTCCAAGAGCTTCTCCTTGTTGGTTAGGGGAAGAAATTAGCTTGAGCGCTAATCTTCCAGAGAGCGAGCGCAGTTGTGAAAGAATTAGAGAGGTTTCGCGTCTTCCAGCTTTAAGATCATATTTTTCCAGAATTGGACGAAGAGTTACTTCGAGTTCCAGAAGGGCTCTGGAAGTGATAATTAGCTGGTGTCCAAAACCAGCAGAATTGTTTGGAATGAAATCTATCAGGTAGTCTGGGCGCTGTGTAGTCCTTCCGTGATCAAAAAATTCGATACCAATGTTGCGGTCGATTGTTAGCACCCAGTCACTGATCTCATGAATATGATGTATGAGTTCGCGCTGTTGCATATCAAGTCCTATCATGAAGGTTGGACGCTGCTCAAAAGCAGGTAGACCGGTAGCAACAGTGGAAATCGCTCCAGACAGGGAATGAGAGAGAGCTGCCAGTAAATTTATACTGTGTTCGAGATTGGGGAGTGTTTGTGGCTCTCCATGTCGCGGCTGACGTCTCCAAAAAGTTCTCTCTTGAGTGTCTTGAAAATCAGAACGGAAGTCTTGAACTAATCCGTACAGGGGAGCCGTGTCAGATGTCTGAAGTGGCGGGCTTGCGCCGATCTCTTGAGCTGGGAAAAGATCAAAGAGCACACTAAGATGTGCACGGTATTTGTGCGGTGTGGTAATGAAGTTTTGTGTATCGTGAACAGCAAGGCTGAGTTTTGGAAAGAGATGGCTATTCCCTGGTATTGAGAAAGCATCCACTGCTTCTGTGTTTACTGTTGATGCTGGTGAGAGGAGTAGTTCTAGCGCCTCACCTATTCTTGGGACAGTGGGATCTGGTACAAAAAGGTGGATGTCATATCTCAGTTGAGAGAATGGGTCTTGTTTTTGTAGCTGAACAAGGGCATCGGCGAGTACGGTTGCACTGCCAGGATTGAAGGTGTTGATCTTGAGGGTGCGGATATAGGGATGCTGCACGATATATCTGCTCATACGAGCTGCAAGCACTTCAGATGTAATCGTTTCTCCACCAATGGCTGGTTCAGGAAGGCCAAGAATGTTGCATATTTGGCTGAGCAATCCTCGTGTATCCTCTTCTGTCGCTGGGGCATAGAGTGACCAGAAGGGATTGAGCATATCAACCATGGTAAAGACGCGTCCATCTGTACATGGAACTGTTAGTGGAATGTTAAGTGGCACTAATTTACGTAGAATATTTTCCTGAACTGAAGAAAGATTGGCTTTTAGTAACTGTTGTGTTGAATGTAACCAATATTGCGCAACTTGTGCCCAGTTAATGTGCCAAAGTGCTCGTAACGGGTGAGTTGGTGCAATGAGTGTAGCCTCTCGAATACACCCACGAAAATCTGTAAGCACGACGTGGATAGAGTCGACGGCGAGAACTGAACGTAAAGTGCGTATGGCTTTTTGCTGGTCTATACCTCCATTACGGTGAATTTTATAGCGCAGGTCGGTTAGTAGATCATGGTAGGCATCTGCATATGTAATACAGGGATCAAGAAGAGAGGGCAGATCAGCTGTTTGAGTAATTCCCTCCTTATCAGCAACCTGAGCTTGTATTGTTTCAAAATAGCTCCTTCTGGCATCTAGGAAGTTCTCCATTGCAGCTGATTTAGGCCAGTCTACATGTTCTAGAAATGGTGCCGCTATAGAAGTCATATTTGTCTTGATGTGCCAAATCCAGCTTGCAGGATTTTCTGGTTGCGAAAGAATTTTCTGTTCAAATTCTTTAAGAGAGCGAGATATATATATTCTGTATCTTTCGCCGTGAGTAAATTTCACTTCAAGTGTTTCTAGATGAGCTTGTTTAGATCTGCTTGTTTTATTGGTCTTTTTTGTCCATAGTTGTGTTTCTGGCATGACATCTTCTAGTGGCCGCTCCTCTGAAAGTGCTTTAAATTGGAGGCGTAATTTGGCATGTTCTAGGCTATATTCTTGAGGTGGCGTGCGAGGGGCTTCGTCTTCAATCTCACCCTGCTGTAAAACGTAGAAAGGTTCACTTTCATTCGTTCTAATGCGAGGATCGCTTCCTTGTACATAACGATGATCAAGTGGAACTGGTAATTCCTCTTTTGTCCACGCTAAAATGCGTACTAAATGCCAGCCATCATTCCACTCTATCTTGTTGAACTTATCTAAATTGACGATCTGATCTGGTTTTTTACTTTTCCAGGCTTTGATCCGTTTGGTGCTTCCTACAGGTTCTCCATTCCGCGTTAAAATCTGGACCGTAAAGTAGTCAAGGCTAGCAACCTGGAATGGCAGAGGGTCTACTCTGAATGTAACTTGGAGCTTGTTCTGATTGTTGGGGTTGAGTACTTTTTGTCCATTGAGACCCGAAAGGTTTTCATCCTGATCGTCTTCACCTGCTATAGGAATGTTGAGAGGAAGAACCTCGATAGAGATTTTATCGTGAATAATGTCGTCGATAAAGATCCATTTATCAAAAGAGAAGTCCCAATTGTCTTTTTGCAGAACAATGAGTCGTGTCCAAGATGAAGGATCATCGACTCCTACGTGCGAGAAGAAACCTAAGAGACGATGTTGCAGACTCTTGTCGGTCAAACCTAACTCTAAAACTCTTCCTCGCGTTGAGGCTGATGAGTAGGTAATGATGCGAACTGCTTCCAGATTTCTTCGTATTTTTACAGTGAGCAATGAGGGATCGTCGAGAAGGTGAAAATCTGGTATCAATCCAAGTTCATAGAGTGAGGCTCCCAGTGTCTGTCCATCAACCTGATTCTTCGTGGCTGTTAGAAGGTAGCGTACCTGTGTGACGACATCTGCCCATGGCCATTGTTCCTGGGTAAGAATAGAGAATATTTCCTGAACTGCACCTTGAAGAAGAGATGGAACTTCTTGCTCATGTAACTTTTTGAGTTGTTTATCGTATGCATCACCGACAGGAATATCAGCAAAGGTAGCTACTCCAAACGAGTCTTCTGCGCTAGTACGCAAATCTGTGGGAATAAATACAAGTAAAGGAGGACGCTGCTCTCCATTAAGAAGGGGATTTCTCTGTTCGACAAGTTTAGTCGAAGTAACATACATATTTGGATCAGAGGTATTATATATGGTTTTATTATCTCTTAGAATGAATACTTGGCTGTATGGACACGTACGGCGCAAATCACTGCACAGTGCTGTCATCAAGTTAAGATCAAGATTAGTGACACGCATGCAATGGCCAGGGAGACTTGCCTCAAGAGCCTCTTGCATGCGGGGTAGCAGGACCTTCTTGAGTGCCTGTGTGATATCTTCTTCAGTGACCTCAGTAAAACCCCTGTTCGTATTCATCATTTTACTCTTCCTGAATGTATTCCATTTGGCCGCCCTAAATGAATGGTATAGCGAGGTGTCACAGTTTGTGTAATGTAGGCATCAGAGAGATCTTGAAAGAAGCCGATCTCTCGAAGACGCATTTTGAAAGCTTCTTTATTGCGGGTGAGTGCTTGCTGGTCGATAATACTGGTTCTCCCCAATCCCTCGTTAGGCGGTAATGTATCAATGTAGAGGCCGTAGCGTTGACGAAGAAACAAGAGAAGATCATCAACACGTATTTCTCGTGTGCGGAAAGATATTCCTTCTACCTCGAGTACTGCTATTTGCAATAGCACCTCCAGGAGGCGACTTCCCATCACAAAGCGACGGCTGTCTTTGCCCCGTGCTTGGCGGAGTAGGCCTGTGTCACGATTTTTAAGCAGAAGAGAGTCAAGGCATTGTGTAATGTAATTGCGGTAGAATTGACCTCGTGTTGCTATAAGAATCTCGATACATGTTTCGAAGTCTGAAAGGTACATCTCAAGAATATTGTTAATCTCTGGAGTAAATTTCTCATCTTCCTTATATTTTTTTGTGAGGTCACGCAAGGTACTGGCAAAGTAACCTTCTCGATCCTTGCTGTGTGTAGTTTTTTGAAATTGAAGAAGATCGGCAACAGAGAAGTAGCCTTTGAGCGGCTTCTGTTGTTTCTTGATCTGAGTCAAATACTCTGCAAAATCATTCAGTTGCTTGACCGTGAATTGTGCCTGAATAAAATTGGGGATACGGCGATAGTGTATGTCGGCACTACGGCTTGCTAAATCTAGCATATGTGTGTTGCCTGGCTCACCCATATCGATAACTAACCCTATAGGATAGGGACAAGGTGCAGATGTTGTGGTTTTTCCAGTGCTGGGATTGAGCACACATGACTGTAGATGACAGCTGAGGCCATTATTACCTCGTCGAACAAGTTCTGGTAGCAGTTTGAGAAGGCGTAGGTGGTAGATGGCTAAGTGAAATGCAAAGAGGATTTTAAGGTACTCTACTAGTACAGATCGAGGTATATGATTTTCATATGACAGCAGACGCAGAACGTCTTCTGCAAAAAGGTTAGCTTGTAGAAGACAAAGAGGGGAGACTATTGTTTTGGCAGACTCCGGATGATCTTCCTTCACTTGGGCATCAAGATGAAGAATGGCTTGTGTCTCAACATCAATGCGAGGATCTGCTTCAATTTTGTCGTCCTGCGCATTCAGTCCTGTAAAAAGAAAATTTCGCAACTGTTGGAGTGCATCTTGACCTCTCTGAGCATGATAGATCATCCAATATATATGTTCTGAGGTGTTATAGTCTCGCGCATGGTCTGCATTCCTAAATTTATAGGTATTCCCGTGAAGGGGACGTGGCGATACAACAGCTTCTTTGTTGGGATCTCCTCGATATACTAAGTCAAGAAGATCTGTTTCTAACCACTTTCGCACGATATCTTTGTGGTCTGAAAAGCCGATGAATTTATCACTATTTTTGGCATCTGTAAATTCTTGCGTGAATGCATCGATAGTCAATTCGAAGGAGCGTTTCTTAAATCTTCCTGTCACTCCATTGTGTTTGAGACGAGGAAAGAGGTTAAGAAGGGTTCGGTCCATTTCTATGAGTTTGTAGTCAATATAACTAATTTGTGGAAAGCGGAACTCAGACACAATAGTATCTCCTTCTCTTATCGTTGTTCGATTGATAGTCGTCCATCATTAGATTTTCTCACGATATAAAATGTATGTCCTGTCTCCGTCAACAAAACTTCTTGATAGGGTGCGGAGGAGAGCACATTTTTAAAGATTGTTAGGCTCAAATAAAAGCCCTGCAATTCTTCTGGACTTGGGCGATATCCACTCTTGAGTCTCATGAGCATCTCATAGATATCAAGCGTGATGCGTAACTCTGCATTGCTCCCCATCTCAGGCTGATAACGGAGATAGATTGCCTGTGGGAGGTACTCGATAAAGCGAATGCTCTCATGCTGTTCCTGTTGACTGATGGAGAATGCGTCACCTTTAAAAAGGCGATAACTTTGAATAGTGCCTTTCTCAACATGTCTGACCCGTAATGCTAGAGTATTACCTAAAGCAACTGGATCGATGAGCCCTTCTCCTTGGTTGATGGCTTGGAGTAAGTCCTGTACTTGTACTGAGGTGGTTTGATCCTCCCCTTTTACAAGTAAGAGGAACGAAGAGAAATGTTCGTAGGGAAGCATTTCTATCCAGTGTTTGTTGCGACCCTCGAAAAAGTAGCGGCGTCGACTCATTGCAACATAATTTCTATGTTGCTCCATATGTTTGGCTCTAGTTTTCTCGTTGTACTCCCTCGGAAGACGCTGAAAGAAGGTATGAAGAAGCTCAGCGTCATAACTGCCGCGTCCTGTATAGGTGAAGCGTCGTAACTCCCTTTGCTGAGGATTCATGAAGTCGAAATCTCGATCCAGATCAGGATTGCTTACCTCTGCTATATCTATCTCTTTCAAAAGAGAGAGTAGGCGATCGTTTGAAGTGTGTGACCCTCCCATCCAGGAATTGAAATAAAAACTATCCATGATTTGCTGTTGAGCCATCTGCGTATTTGTACTGTAGAGTTTATGAATCTCTTGGCAATCGAGCGTTCCTACGAGCATATAAGCCAGTGCGGAGCGGAGGTCTCGTAATGTAATATGCAACTTGCCTCGAAGGTGCGTGACTATATAGAGAGTTTTGAGGCGCTCGATGGTCTTAGGACCAGTAACAGGATCCATAAATGTATGGGCATTATGGTAAATGTAGCAACGTTGTTTAAGATCACAGCCCTCGCATGCTTCCCAGAACCGCGGCTCAGTCATTCTTCTAATCAGATGGTCGAAACAGGAGAAATGGATTTAAACAAAAAGGCAAAAACATCAGGATGAAGTTCTTCACTACCTGTAATTGTTGTAGGATCGGTAGGTACCTTTCTTAGTGCTGGGTCTTTGAAGGGATACTGACCCGTGAAACACTCATAGAGGGTTACTCCAAGGGCATAGAGGTCACGATCAACTTTTTGTATGTAACTAAGTTCTGTTTCGTAATCCATACCAGGGGGAATGTAGCGACTTGTTCCACCGCCAATCATGTTTTCATCTTGATCGGAGACTGAAACATTAAAATCGATGATGCGTACTCCCTGATCGGACCAGATAAGGTTTGAGGGTTTTATATCTAGATGGTAAACGCCGTGACTATGTAAGTAGATTAAACCTTCAGTAACTTGACTACCAATTTTTAGTGCATCTTCGAATGTTAGGGTCTTGGACTCTACAAGATCTGAGACACTTAGACCGTCGATGTAGTCGAAGACAATAAATGGTGTGCCATCTGGAAAGAAGTCTGCCCAGTAGGTTTTGACTACATATTGGTGATCGGGTAGGCGGCTGAGGGTTTTATACTCCTGTTGAAGACGCTGGGTAACTGAGATACGATCACTCAGAACAAGTTTGAGGACGCGCATTGCTTCTGCAAGGGTATCAAAAACTTTGTATGCGACGCCGAAGGCCCCTATCCCTAATCTTTCTTCCACTATAAAACGGTTATTGATGACATATTTTTTGCTAAGATTGCGCTTATCCTGAGGTTGTATTTGTGCTGTAGGCGTGGGAGTAGGCTGACCTCCCTGGTCCTCTGGCGTTATATTGCTCGTAAGTGCTCTTGTGAGTCCTTCGAGTGCTTCTGTCGCGCTGGTAAACCGCTTGTGTGGCTCAAATGCACATAGCCTTTGTAACCAATCGTCTAAGACAGAAGGAAGCTCTGGTCGGTGTTCGGTCGGTTTAATCAGAAAGACCGCACCGTTATCGAAGATCTGTAACATACTGTTAAATGCAGTTTCGCTGGTCAAAAGTTCATAAAAGACAAGGCCAGCCGAAAAAAGATCCGAGGCGGCGCTTGCTTGCGCAGGCTCTTTGTAGCTCTCTGGAGCTTGGTATTGCTCATCTATTTTTTCAACAATGTACGGAGCTATCGTGCTAGTAGTACGAGCCTTGGCGCGAGCATACTCGAAAGAAGAGAGGCGAGCCCTTTTATCTTCTCCAACCAGAATAGCATCGGGCGTGAGGTTGCGGTGGATGATGCCATTGTTATGTGCATGATCGAGAGCAGTTAGGACATCTCGTATAACACGTAATTTCTGATCAAAAGTGAGCGAGAGTGAAGAATTGCTGATATACTGACGCAAGCTGTTTCCTTTGGCATCCTCAGTCACAAGCACAAAGTAAGAGCTATCTTCGTTATCAAAAAAATCTTTCACTGTAAGAATGTTGGGATGCCCAGGAGCATTGCCAATGACACGATAGGCATTGCTGATCACTTTCTGCTCACGCTGACGTGTCTCTGGGTCCTGATAAGGATCTGCGCGGTAAACTCGAAGACGAGCCGTTTGTCCCTTTCCCATAAAGAGGTGATGAGCGCGATACTCGGTATAGTGCTCATTGCCACCCAGCCGCTCCTCTATGCGCCATTTACCAAAGTGTTGCGTCTGGGGGTGTGCCTTTCCTTGTATGGCTGCAATGATAAGATGATGCAGAGGGCCGATATTTGTTGAACGACTCTGAAGAACAACACTTTTGTTCTGGAAGTAAACAAGGCTTTTGTTAAGATGAACAATATCATTCTGCTCGTTGCCTGCAGGATCTATAATATTAGCGTCTCTGAAAGGGAATAAGACCGTCTGGTGAACATAAATCCCTTTAGTTGCTGGATTAGTTTTGTAGGAGTCGAGAAGAAAGCCATGTAATTTCCTGGCGACCATACGTGCTTTCGCTAGTGGAGAAAGATAAGGTCCTCGTCCCTCTGGATACCAGCGTGGACCCTGAACGATAACATTGCCATGTACTCCTTTCACATCAACCACGTAAACACAGTGGGGAGCAAGCACAATCAGGTCGATCTCATGATACTCGCCTCCATGAGAAAGTTCAAAGTTGTGGATAATCGTGAATGTTTGAGGCAAGTGGCTGCGAAGATAACGTATTGCCTCACGTTCGGCCTCATTTTGTGGCTGGCCTATGGGAATAATAGTTGCCATTACTGAGTTTCCCTCTCTATTGCTTCCTCTACCATGTGTACGGCTTCCTTTTCTAATCTAGAGGCCTCATGACGGGCTTTGAAGGCGTTTCTGACTAGCTCTTCGATCTTCTTGCGTGTGCTCTCATCAGGAAATGGGACTGGCAGCTGAGCAAGCATAGAACGATGGAGATCTTGCTGCTTACTCCCCACACTCATTGAGCGCAGACAGCGAAATACCATTTCCGAACGAAGAAATGCGAACAAAAATGCACCTGAGATAGGACCATTGCCTAGCTTGATACGAATAAAATGCTGACTATAAACATATTCTACCCAAGGACCATTAATAAATTCAACCCTACAAAAAACTTCGTGCTCACCAAGTGTCCCTTGTGCTGCTAAAAGTATTGTCTCATCTTCTACAAAAATATCTTGAGGTGCATATTGTGGAGCTATCCAGCGTCCCTCAGGCTCCATCCAGAAAAGTTCTCGCTGCCCAATAAGTTTTACGCCAAATTCTGGTTCACAATCGATACGCTTAAACCGCTGCCCACTTCGTAGTTGTCCTCCATCACAAACTTCCCCAAGAGTCATATGATTTGTCTGTTTCAAAATTTCTAATAGCTTTTGCAATCTCGGATTGAAATTGAGTGCACGTAAGGATGCGGGAGAGCTGATAGCCTGGGAGAAACCAAGGTCCGGTCCTTCAGCATGCCATTGTGAGGCAGTAATATCCTGTAACCCTACAGAGGTGAAGAGCAAGGCGGTTGCATCTTTGATCTGTGTCTGGTACTTTGTGCGGAGTTGAGCAGCTTCCGCGATATGTTGATGAGCTTTCTTCTCGATATCCTCAGCTAAGCGAGGCACGGGCAAATCCTTGATATGTTGGGACTCGATATGCTGAATAATGGCTCCGTAGGTACCTGCTGTTACCTGTGGTACACCAAATTTGCTGCTAAGATAGGCATAGAGATAGCCAGGAAGGATTTCATCAGGATTGGGTACTACTTTTAAAATATCTTGAGAAGACCACACACCTTCCATATATTCCCCCGCGTATGTCATTCTTCCCACAGTCCCAGAACAAGTGATAAGTGTCATTCCTTGACTAATGCGTAAATAACTCAATTTTTGTGAAGAAGCGTCTTGCTTTCGTAGTAAACCAACTCTTGAAAGATCTGACAGTAACATGGTTCCACTTGTAAGAAAGGGTACACCGTATTTAGGATCGTTTACATAGTTTCTTACAAACTGTGGACCATTATAAATACCACTATTGAACCCTCTTGTTATACTTTTCAATGGAATTGTGACATCCGAAAACTTTTCAAGGGTTGCCCTTGCCTGCACTGCTTCCGAGAGATAAGGGCTACTGTCGAGGCGCAGGCCATTCTGAGTGAGCCAGATAGATGTGACTGGATTATCAATTTTTGCAATTTTCATCGTCGAACTCCATCGGGTGGAAACCAGCGTTGTAAAGTTTGGTGTAAAAGAAAAAATGCTGGGTCGGTACAATGTCGGACTGAAACGTTGGCTGTGATTTTATTGTAGATAGCGCCAGAACGTGGAAGACCTGACTTCCTTTGTACCCACTCGAAAGCCTCTTTGGGGCGTGCTGGTTTCAGGTGGTCAGACAGCCATAAGCCCTCTGCTTCTAGGCACTTGCGTAGAGTAGGGTAAGGATTGTGGTCAAATCGAAAAGCCTTTGCTATATGCGGCGAATCTTGCCAAAGCCACACCTCTAATTCAGGCTTGATGACGATTACAACTACATCATCTTCACGCCAGCCATTAGTCGTGAGATTTTTGTTAATGGCTGCTTCAATTTTCATAGCTCCTGGTGAACTGCCCCATTCCTCATCCAAGACAACTATGGCGTGCCTATGGGTTCGTTGATACAGGCGAAGCAGTTCATGTGCACGTTTGTATACGCCAGGGTCACTCCCAGCCTCAACAATGATATCAAACGTAAAAGGGCGTACATTAAGTTTAAGGTAAAAATCATTGCGACCGAGAAACCCTTTAAACGCCTCTTCCATTTGTTTATCTGCAACTAGAAAAATACAGTCTTTTTCTTTCATTCCAGAACTCCAGAAGCAAAGAGGGTACCGAGATCGATATCGCCACTCCAATCGCGCAAGCGAGGATGTTTGTCTCCAGGAATCGTTTCAATACCGCCATTTCTGTTTCTACGCATAATAATCACTGCTTCCAATGGAGTGTGGGCAAGGACAAAAGGCGAGTGAGTTGAAAGCCATACCTGTGAATGGTAGAGTGAACTTAATGACTGCAGTACCGTATCTATAGCTCTCGGATGGATACCATCTTCAGGTTCCTCTAGAGAGAGCACACGTGGAGGGTTACTCAGGTAGGGAAGAAGTGTTAGCGCAAGGATGCGCAGAGTACCAGCAGAGAGCCCAGAAGATGTGACTGTATAGCCCCCTTCATAGCTGAGCTTTAAATAGGCATGATAATCTTCTTCACGCCTGACCGCGTCAATGGTTACAAGATTTGGTAGAGCTGTCTTGACATGATCCACCCATGCTTCGAAACGTTGTGGCTGTTCCTGTTTTAAGTTGAGTATCAGCCAGGGAAGGTTTTGTGCATTCGGCATAAGTGTCTTTTGTAATCCTAGTCCTGGTGGACTTGCTGTGCGTAGCCGAGAAACATCCGGCTCATAGTGTATCATGCCCTCTCCAAGCATCTGGACAAACCAGACCGTCGCAGGGTATAGGGTGGCGTCTAAAGGAACGTTGGCCAAAGCTAGTTGGTGCGAGTCTAGGTGAAGTTGCGACTTTTTCTGCCTACCACTCTCCGTTCGTAGTTCAGTTGGTGCGCCCATTTCACGAGCGATGACTATGCGCCATGAAGGGTGACGAGCGCCAAGTATTCTTTTTTGAGGATTACCTGTCTCTGGAAGCAGATACAGGAACTCGTCAGCAACCTGGAGTTCGACCTTATTGAAGATCTGGAAGCGAACTTCATAGCGGAGGAGTTGTGGCCAGCGTTTACGATCTGCCTGTAGGCCTGTCGGAGCAGAGTCAACTAATTTTCTCGTGATATCTTGTGAAAGCGGTATCTCTAGAGCAAAGCCGAAATACTCACCACGATAACGATGTGTCAACTCCTGTAGGCTTTGGGCACGTGTAGCGTGAATAGTACGTGACTCTTCAAGAAAAGCCGGGATAATGCCTTGTGCTAGCATGTCGCTGAGTACGAGGGGAATATCTATAAGTGTACTCTTCCCTGTACCATTTGCGCCAGCTAAGACGTTGTAGCTATGCAATGTAACATCGAGTTGAGCAAAGCAGCGATATTGAACGGCCTGTATCCTTGATATCATTGTCCTGGCTCCGGGTAATGGGTACGGAACTCTTTGTATTTCTCAGCGATGACTGGAAGGTCATCATCAATGATCGGGTGCACAACCTCATTTCTTCGTTCTACTATCTGCCCTTTGATTGGAATATACGTTATTTTCTCCTCTTTGATAATAATATCCTCGCCATTGGGCTGGCGTTTGTTGATTCTATTACCTCGTCGATCAAAGCCAACCTTTTCTGCCACTGCCATAAAAATAGGATATGGAACCGTACCACCTAAACTTTCTGCACGTATCTCTTCAGATGTTTTTTTCTTGAGGAAGAGGAGACTTGTCAGGATATTAACGTTGGCCTCGACGATAAATACCTCTACAGGCAAATCAACACTAGCTAAAACCCAGGCCTGTTTGAGAATCCACCAGCGGATATACTCTGCTGCTGGATTGCCAAGGATACCATTAGGAAGCACAATCCCTATTCTTCCTCCGGGCTTAAGCCAGTGAAAGCAACGCTCGATAAATAAGATTTCTGGAGCAACTTTGCTCTGCAAGCGACTTGTCTGACGGAAAGTACCGTCACCTTTTGACTCCCACTGATAGGCTAGTTCATACTGCCGCAAAATACTCTGATCAGTGATGGGAATATCAGAACCAAAGGGGGGATTAGTCATGATTACGTCGATTGACTCAAAGGGGATATCTTTGCGAGCGCGGGTCGTATCACCAAGTTCGCCTGCGGGATACTCCAGGGAGTTCATATGGTAGAGGTGTCCATGCCCATCACCAGCCATTACCATATTCATCTGTGTCGCCTTTATAAGAAAACGGTCAAAGTCTGCACCAAAGACATTCTTTTCGGCGAAAGTTCTAAGGCGGTCGTGAACAGCTAGAAAATCTTGCGTATCTTCTAGTTGAACAGGGACATTACGTTCAGCACGAAACTTGTCCATCAGGTGTTTCAGAGTAGCAACGAGGAATCCTCCAGTACCACAGGCAGGGTCTAATATACGCTCATTTTCCTGTGGATCTAGAACTTGTGCTGCAAGAGTGACGACGCCCTTAGGAGTAAAATATTGCCCACGGTCACCACGCAAATTGGTTCCAACGATTTCTTGATAGGCTGCACCCTTTGCATCAACGTTCGAACGCGTGAAATCATACTTTGCTAACTCTGAGACCATAAAGGCAAGGGCACGATCAGAGAGGGTGATCTCATCATTAGAACGAAATATATCCTGGTATTGCTGCTTAACTTCCTCAAAGAGAGGCATAATACGCTTGCGAATCTCTTTACGGCCCTGTTCATCGAACTGTTCATAAGGACTAACCCAAAAGCGACGCTGATTCCCTGAGAATTTTTCATCATGCATTTTGCAAAAGATGAGATAGAGAAACTGCCAAAAAGCAGCATCTTTGGGCATGCCTTCGTTACCATGAATGAAGTTATGGCAACGGCGGAAAGCAATACGTAATGTTTCTGGCTCGCCTCTACGTGTGCGGATACGCGAACCACGATTTTGCTGGTCGAGCGACTCATCTACCACAGGCCAATCGCCAACTGGCTTCATTCTGACATCGAAGCGTGTTTGCTCTTTTTCCAGGTAATAGAACTCAAGATTATTAGTCCAAAGACCGTATAGACATGAGTCAACTTCACTCATGATATCTTCAAGCTCTGCAAGATCACGCTTTGCCTCATTGTAGTCTCGTAGCCTCGTAGCCCCTTTCCCTACTTGTGGCTCAGGTCGACAAATAACGGCCCTGCTCATGTTTAGAATAGTATGTTCATGACCATGATGAAAGATAGCAATGTCTACAGTTTTTCGTCGTCCATTGACTCGTACAGGAAAGTCAGCTTGCATATCTTCTGTCAGTATGCCATACTCCTCAAAAAGGGTCTGTGCAATACGTTGACGAACTTTTTCCTTTGAACTATTCTTTTTTGGCTTGTTTGTAATATAGTCGATGGTACTGCCATCATCGATGGTCTCTTCATCTAATAGCGTATTAGTCTCTTTGACCATACTGGTATCTTTCCTCCTACTACCTGGATGCTGCTTTATCCTACAGGCAAGAGGTAATGAGTGTCAAGATGCCAAATAATATCAACTTGCCTTTGTTGGTAGAATACTCATGCAAGTGATTTCTTTTATTAACCCATTTTCGAGACCTATTTCTCCGGACCATTAAGTTAGTATTAAGCATTTGGTTAGGGCTTGTATTAGTACATAAGCAAATACTATGGCATTGGGGCAGCCAATTATCATACGGGAGAAACAGTGGTGCTTTTTCGGCAACGCAAGCGGCGTCAAGAGATTGCCCAGCTCCTGCAAGCATTGGTCGAGAAACATCCAACAGGAACGATTTATGTGGCTTGGGATAATGCCAACACGCATCAGGATGATGAAGTGGAGGAGGTAGTCCGAGCAGCAGCAGGTCGCTTGATCTTGCTCTACTTGCCGACCTACAGCCCCTGGCTCAATCCCGTTGAAATGCTGTGGCGACATTTTCGTCGCGAAGTCACCCATTGTGAACTCTTTGAGACAATGAAAGCACACCTTGTCGGTCATTGGCTCCAAAGCCAAAAAAGTCACTTGACTGTACTTAGTACTCTTTAGTCTGCGATTGTCTTAGCATAGCTTGATAGCCATGCTAAGACAACATCTCGTCCAGGAAGGGTGATGGCCAGTTAGTAAACCACCACTGAGGTATTCCAATCGGTATGACCGTAGAGCCATGCAGCTTGTTCCTCCTGCAAATTAATGCAGCCGTGGCTACCATTTCCAGAGAATGCCTGATCGCCACTGGAATCTGCATGAGGGTACTGCGTTCCCGGACCGTAGTCGTCGCGCCACCAGGAATCGTGGATGAAGTAGCCACCTTCGTGATAAAGCATGGCATAGTGGATAGGTGTATCGGGATACCAGTAGGGCGAGCCTGGAGGGTCGCTTGACTTGAAAATGGTGGGTGACAGACGACCCTCCACTGACCAAAGACCTGGGAGCGATGGACGCTCAGGTCGGCCTGATGTCACCAGGAAAGCACGTACTAGCTTGCCATCCTGGTAGAGACGCATAGCCTGTCCCGCTAGCGAGACAATAATCACTTGTCCAGTAAGCTTGTAGTGCTTGATCAATTGTAGGTCGGTAGCGTGCACCTGGTCGTAAGGAGTTTTGTCTTTGTGGTCAGCCTCCATGATATGCAGGTTAAAGAGGGCATTATTAGCCTGACTGATCACTTGCTCAAGATCCTGTATGGTGGCTGCATTGGTAAGATCCTCACCCAGGTCAGATTCAATCCCGTCTGTTAGATAGCCAACATCTAGCGGATAACTCTCGTCATTATAGCTATCGTGATACAGATGCGCGTTGCCCCAAGCTGCTGCTTGACCATGAATTTGCTGCAGCAGTTTCTGTGCCTCAAGATGCAGTAAGGTCATCTGAGCCTGAGTAATATCATCATCCAGGTGACTGGCAAGATTCTGATAGTCTGCAATCCTCATGAACTTGGTGGTCATGGCACGATAGTGTTGCATATCCTGCTGATACTTCATGGTATCCTGCCCTTGCGCCTGTAGGAGCTGTATCTGCTTGTCCAATGCATCCAGCTTGGTGGTGGCAAGATAGGGAATGGATAGTGCTGTCGTAGCTACTGCTTGCTGATATTGTGCAGTCACATCACCATTCAATCTTTGGGCAGCAGGCAGGGTGTCAATATTGCTGAGCGTCTGCACGTCCTGTTGATAGAAACTCATCAACGGAGTACCTTCTACATGGAGATTGTTTGCTTGGTCGATGGCCTTTTTCAGTGTTGCCATTTGACCGCTTGTATCTGCTAACACACCTATCCCTTGTATAGAGTCGTGTATCTGGCTACTGATCCTAGCATAATCTTTGGGATATTGTGCCTTTAAAAACTTAGTTTGTGCCTGACCTAACTGCGCTGAGAAGTTTCCAATGGGCTGATTTTGTGTATGAGCTTGTTGTAATATCGTCTGGAAGTCCAGTAGATGCTGTTGGGTTTGTGATCTGGCCTGATTGGTGCTAGCAGTAATCAAGTCTTGTAGTTGGGATGCAAGCAATGAGTAATGAGCTGTAAGGTTATCATAATATGTGTCTGTGGACTGATTGTTGAAAAGATTGAATGGAGGGCTGGAACTAGGTAATTGTTGTTCTGCTCGTAGTAATGGCTGCAGGAGGGCAGCAGGCACGCCAATCTGTTGTGCATATTTGAGCTGCTGATCAAAGCGTGCCTGACTCTGGAGTGCCGTCTGTCGCTCTTGTGTTCCCCCGCCACAAGCACTCATTAGTAGAGTTGTACTGAGAAGTAGGAGTGCTACTATTGCCTGCGCAATTCGTGGATGAGTCTTCACAGGATACGACATGGCCGTCACCTCTTTCCGCTTTTAGATTTATGTTTGCGTTTCTCTTTTCTCGCTGCCTTGCCGACTTTCTTCTTGCCGCCGCCAGCTTTGGCTGGGGTTGATAGGCCGGGCATCATAGGAATGCCAGCTTCTCCGGCGTACTGGCGAGCTAGCTTGGCCCAGGGACCTTTGCCGCTACTCATCTGGCGGATCATACCACGCATCTCGCCAAACTGTTCCAGTAGTTGATTGACTTCCTGAACTGTGGTCCCGCTTCCTCGGGCCACACGTTTGCGCCGACTTCCATTCATAATATCGGGATTTTGCCGTTCTTCTTTAGTCATCGAGAGAATAATAGCCTCGATATACTTGAGCTGGTCACTCTCCAGAGCTTCTTCTATCTCTGGCGACGAGGCCAGTTTGTTAAAGCCGGGCAGCATCTCCATAATCTGGCGCATTGGCCCCATGCGTTTTATCTGGCGCATAGCTGAAAGAAAATCTTCTAGATCGAACTTGCCTTGTTGTAACTTGGCCTGAGCTTTTAATGCCTCTTCTTGATCAATGTTTTCTTGAGCTCGTTCGATCAGGGAAATTACATCTCCCATTCCTAGTATACGCGAGGCCAAACGATCTGGATAAAAGGGTTCCAATGCGTCGGTCTTTTCGCCTGTGCCCATGAATTTGACCGGAACGCCAGTCACAGAGCGAATGGAGAGCGCTGCGCCACCTCTAGCATCACCATCCATTTTCGTCAGGATCATACCAGTCAGTGAAACAGCTTGATGAAAGTCATCAGCGACACGTACCGCTTCCTGACCAGTCATGGCATCGGCGACGAGCAGTACCTCGCACGGATTGACACGACTGCGAATGTTGATGACCTCGTTCATCATGAGCTCGTCGATATTGAGGCGACCAGCGGTGTCAAGAATAACAACTGTGGCCGCCTGCTCAACAGCATAGGGCAGCGAGTTGACACAAATCGCAACTGGATCAGCTCCCGTGGGCTCGGAGTAGACCGGAATGCCCAATTGTTTGCCCAGCGTCTTGAGCTGGTTAACTGCAGCCGGACGATACATATCGGCAGCCACTAACAAAGGCCGTTGACCCTGTTTACGCAGGTAATTCGCCAATTTGCCCGCCGTGGTAGTTTTACCGGAACCTTGCAGGCCAACGAGCATGATCACATTGGGAGGAGTTCCGCCCAGATCCAGCTTATTCCTCTCGTCTGTGCCCCCGAGTACCTCAATGAGTTCCTCGTTGACAATCGAAAGCACTTGCTGTGCCGGAGAGAGGCTCCCCATCACATCAGCGCCAATAGCTTTTTGCTTGACACGATCAGCAAATTGACGTGCCACTTTCAGGTTAACATCAGCTTCAATCAGCGCAAGCCGTACCTCACGCAGAGCCGTATTGACATCTTCCTCAGTAAGTTTACCGTGACCACCTAGATCATTGAAAATGCCTTCCAGGCGCTTGGATAAGTTCTCAAACATTGCCATAGAGTGTAGTTTCCTCTCTCCACCAAATAAAAACATGCCAAATTTGGTCTTTATTATATCACGGCCCTATTTTATTGTATGGGTTTGCTAGTGGCAAGTACCAGCCATTACTATACTCCCACTGTTTGCCTATCCTCTTACGCGAATGGTGAGTTTTGCTATTGCAATTATTGGAAATTTCCTATATACTGGAAACACGATGAAAGAGAAACCCAACCTGAAGCCTGTAAGTTGGCTAGGAGACTCGCTTAGGGTATTACGAAGTTTTCCCGAAGAAGTACAGGATGACATCGGACATGAGTTGTTTCTAGTGCAGAGCGGCCTTATGCCAAAGGACGCCAAACCCCTCAGAGGGATTGCAAGCGGTGTCTTCGAGATAGTCACCAGATTTGACGGAGAAACCTACCGTACAGTTTATGCAGTCAAAATCGCAGACAAGGTTTATGTGTTACATATTTTCCAGAAGAAATCAAAATCTGGTATCAAAACCCCACAATCGGACATAGACCTTATCGTTAGCAGACTAAAAGAAGCACAACGCAGGGAGAACAAAAAATGAGTGATGAAATCGAATTTTATGAAGGTTCGGGCAATATCTTTGATGATATTGGCTTAGAGGATGCCGACGAGCTTTTTGCACGCGCTCAAATAGGAGTTGAAGTACTGAGAATCCTGCAAGCTCGCAAGCTGAAACAACGTGAAATTGCTGATTTGCTCGGTATAAAACAAACCGAAGTATCGCATCTGATGAACGGACATTTTAGCCGCTTTAGCGAGGGGAAATTACTAGCTTTTCTGAAAAAGCTAGACCGTGAGGTTATTCTTGTCATCAACCAGCCTGGTCATCGACATGGCGTCTCCTTGTCACTGTAGTCCGTAACCAGTGAACGAGATATATGAAAAAGTTATCCTCCCTCCCTTTGATCCTTTCAGAGGATTTAGGAAACGAAAAACAGTATAATTGTTGTAGGATGATATGCTTTTTAGATTGCAAAAAATAGATACATATGATCGTATTGCTGCTATAATACTCATATTTGCTGCTAGTCTGCGTATTTTTCTGGCTGCTCTGGGCTGGCCTCCTACGAATAGTGATGAAGGTGTCATGGCTATTATGGCTGTGAATATCGCTTATCATGGAGCGCATCCTGTGATGTTCTATGGTCAGAATTATATGGGCACCATAGAAGCATATCTAGGAGCTGGTTTCTTTCATCTTTTTGGGGGCCCTTCCCTCTTCGCGTTACGGCTGGGCGTCATTTTGCTGGTGACCCTTTTCTTGATTTGTATGTATCTGTTAGCACGTCTGCTCTTTTCGAAACCACTGGGCCTTGTGACGTTACTTATGCTCAGCGTCGGCTCAATTCCTATGCTGACGCGGCAGATGATAGCGACAGGTGGCTCCTCGCAAACGCTTTTTTTTGGCTCGCTGGCTTTCCTGCTCGCGGCATGGCTCGCAAGTACATATCAACGGCATACATCGCTTGGCGTGAAGGTGCGGCGTCTCATTGCTTATGCGGTCTGGGGTTTGGCAGTCGGTCTTGGCATCTGGAGTGATATGGTTGTGCTGCCGTTTCTGGCTATGGCGGGTCTCTTGCTGCTACTGTTCTGTTGGCGCGAATTGCTTGTATGGGGTTGGCTGATCGTACTATCCTGCATGATCATTGGTATCACTCCCTTGATCAGCTATGATCTTGCACTAAAATTAAGCCCATGGAAGGTGTTTACAGGCTTAGTGCATGGAGGAAATACCGTTGCACCACAAACGTTGCCAGGGATTCTACACAATATCATCTCAACAGTCCAGGTGAGTATTCCGACAGCAACAGGTAATCCTTTTTGTCCCGTCATCGAGCTGCGCTTTCTAGGTGATAATGCTCCCCATTCTCTGCAATGTACACTTATTCATGCAAGTTGGGGAGGCGGCTACCTTCTCCTTCTGGCTTGTGCCTTAGGGGTTACTTTGCGTGCTCTGTGGTACATCCGATTTCAGGGCAAGCCATTAAACCA
The DNA here is from genome assembly GCA_036501345.1 of Ktedonobacteraceae bacterium. Lineage (GTDB taxonomy): Bacteria > Chloroflexota > Ktedonobacteria > Ktedonobacterales > Ktedonobacteraceae > DASYAN01. The sequence goes on along the minus strand of DASYAN010000590.1, from coordinate 3,782 downwards.
ACACCACACTACGGATGCGATAATGGTAGTTGACAAATTAATCCAGCAAGCCCCACCCCACCACGGGCGCAATGGAATTGGGCCCCTACATTCGGGCAATGAATTGCCGGATCAAAAAGTCAAAGAACATAATCGGGTCCCTACCTCTTCGCCTGATAAATCGGGTCTTGCATCTAGCACATTGGCGCCTGAATGCGTAGGGACCCAATTTACCGTGTGCCCGGGTATCGCGTCCGTATCTTCTTTTGCTCATCAACTATTAGTTCGCTATATTGCTCGCCTGTTATTGCTTGGTGCCGCGATACTGGCAATCTGTGCTTACACACTGAGTTCGGCTCCGGTAGATCAGCCGGGCTTCCACGCTCGCTATCTGGTGAGCCTATTAATTGCTACTCCGGCGCTTATTTTCCCTTTGTGGAATGTTGCCGTCCAGCTTCGGCCTAGGCAGACTTTCGAGCGTATCAAGGTCTATGCTGGTCGCGGTTTGCTGATACTTGTCTGGTTGCTTCTTCTCACTGGGACGATAAATGCTTTTAGCGAAGTTCCAGCAGCCCGAGCCGCTGACCAGCAACGTCAAGATCTGATTGATAATCTTGCGCGTATTGGAGTCACTCATTTCTATACTGAGTATTGGACCTGCTATAATCTGATCTTTGCCAGCCACGGGCAGGTTAGCTGCGCCATACTTGAGAGTAATCTACAGCCCTGGGATAATCGTATACCGGATTACTTCAATACAGTCAAGGCCGATCCACATGCTGCCTATGTATTACCCTTAGATACTGCCATGCTACCTTTGAATTATCGGGATTTACCAGCAGTTGAACGGAAGGTTGCGCAAGCTGGTCCGGGGAAGTATCGGCGCTATGAATTCGATGGCTATGTCGTCTATCAGCCTACTGGTACTGTGTAGATACCAAATTTGCTTTGGTTCCTCTGGCTAGAATCGAACTAGCGACGCCGAACTGTTCACGCTCGCGCTCTGCCACTGAGCTACAGAGGAAATAATGTCCCTACCTCTACCTACCTTTGAAACGCAAAGACCACAAAAAAGTTTCACTAGTAGTCAGGCTAGCCAACTAGGTACGCAAGAAAAGCCCAGTCTGCTCAATGACGCTCTCTTCATTAATGCAAAACGATTAACAGAAAAAGACAACCGCATAATACAAGAGCACATGCAAGAATAAAAAGAGATGTAAATGTTGGTATTTCTCGCACTTTCACTCGCTTCTTCAACTTCTTCTGATCTTGAGCTGGAATTTGCATAGTTTGCACTATATCCATTCTTGGCTCAGTTGGTTCGGTTAGGAAACTTAGATCCTTCAAAAACTTAAATTGTACGCTTATTGGCTTTTTCATTGGCATTATTCCTCATGTTATTGCCATGGCTCTCACTATCCCTACATAGACATGGCAAGGTAATCTAGCTCATTGTATAAGAGTAGTCAACACACTCGCCAATCTCAACAGGTCAGCAACAAATCACTTGATAATGCCCTTCGATTGATTGAGGAACACTTCAAAAAGCCTAAAAGCGAAAGAAGAGCGGTTCGGTCTTATTCGTCTGAACGCGGCATATAGACATCAAATTGCAAGATCAGGTTCTGTTGTAATTTGGAGAGGTGGTTCTCCTTCTTTTGCATGACGAAACCTAATATCAGCAGTTAGCCCTAAGGCTGAGAGGAGTTCTATCACTGTTTCAAGCGTTGGATTGGTATCTGGGGCAGTGAGTAGTCGCGATACAGTCTCCCTCTTCTTTCCCATCTGGCTCGCAAGATGCTCTTTGCTTACTCCCAATTTTGCGCGTATTGCTTCAATGGTTTGTATGAACTGAAATTCTGCTGCCATTTCTTGATATCCCTCTGCAACCTCTGGGTCCTGCAAGAACTTGCGTCTCCGTTGCTCATAACGACTCATCATTTTCCTCCTGTTCGGGACTCACTAGCCGAACTCTTAAGTACTCAGTCCAGTAGCTAAAGGCTTTTTTGAGATCTTGTTGAGAGGCTGGTTGCCCCACGTTTTTGACATAACGATGGACTAGCACAACACGTTCACTATCAAAGCCACACAATTCACGAGCAAGCTTGTTATTATGTATTACCCTGATCTCCCATAAGCCTGGGTAGTTATGGCACTTCTCTATATATCCTCCAGCCAGTTGAAAACCTTGCTGTTTCAGCTGATCTCGAATATAGAGAAGTTTTCCTAACATCTTCTTGTTCAGGCTATGGAGTTCATCTTCAAACACTTCAGCTGGCTGGATGCCATCATCTTGCTCAAAGTAATCTATCGTCCAACTCATACCTAGAATGTAACATATAAGTTACGAATTAGCAAGTCAAATAAACCCAAAAACCCCAACAAGTAGATGTACGGCGCTATCAAGCCGCATAGATCTCCCACGCAAAGCTGGTTATCTCCCTGGGCCTTGTGCCCTATTCCTCGCACGGCACCGACCTATCAGCTCCACCATCGCTTGAGGGTTAGCGGTCAGTGGGATATGTATATATGAGGCCAGAATGGTCTCAGTTGCGTAGCCTTCCCGTGCCTTGCTTGACTCTTCAACCTGATAGGGTGCATGTTCCTCTAATAAGGGTTCAACGATGTGCGACCAGTGAAACTCATGACCTCGCAGACGTGTCCCTGCGCGACCAATGATGGTATCACGCAATAAGGTGATCTCTCGATAGCCAAGCTGTGCTCGCTCGGTTCCCATCTGAAATGTATAGGGCAATATACCCACCAAGTCATGACTGGTGTGATCAGCATCAATGCACTGTTTACCAAGATACATGTAGCCACCGCATTCAGCGTAGATGAGCATACCCCGTTGGGCTGCTGAGCGCACGCTGGCAAGCATCAGATGATTATCGGCCAGTTGGGCTGCAAAAACTTCAGGAAAGCCGCCTCCAAAATAGAGCATATCAAGATCGTTCGGCAGTTCTCTGTCCGCCAGCGGACTAAACGGAACAACTTCAACGCCTAGTTTGGCAAATGCTTCTAGTGTTTCAGGGTAATAGAAAGCAAAGGCATTATCTAAGGCAAGCCCTACTCGTACAGATGGGATATCACCGCAAGATACAGCAACGGTCGTCTCGTCTTTGCTGGCATCTGAAGGGAGTAATGGCGGCAAACTTGCCGTACGTGCAAGGTGTACGATGCCATCAAGGTCCACAGAGCACTTGAGAACAGTGCCCAACTCCTGCACATCAACTGATGTCTCAGCGATGGGTATCAATCCCAGGTGACGAGGAGGTAAGGTGAGCGAGGCATCACGTCTCAGGACGCCCAGCACGGGTACGCCTGTCCACTCGGCGATGGTTAGTCTTATTGTCGCCTCATGGTCGGCACTAGCAACTTTATTGACAATCACTCCAGCGATGTTGATATGAGGGTCTAGATGCTGGAAGCCGTACACGATTGCAGCTGCACTTTGTCCCATATGTGATGCATCTAGAACGAGGAGTACAGGAGCATTGAGTAACTTGGCGACCTCGGCAGTACTGGCAATACCAAGCGTCTGCTTGCGCCCATCAAATAAGCCCATGACACCCTCGATGATCGCAATGTCTGCATCGCGCATGCCAGCCTCGAAACGCTGACGCACCAGTGCTGGGCTACTCAGCCAAGTATCCAGATTGTATGAGGCCCGTCCTGTAGCGGCCCGATGATAGGTAGGATCAATGTAGTCTGGCCCGACCTTATACCCCTGTACACGTAGACCCTGTGCAGCCAAGGCCGCCATCAGTCCTGTAGCAATCGTTGTTTTTCCTACGCCGCTG
>DASYAN010000589.1:0-18334 GCA_036501345.1 Ktedonobacteraceae bacterium | reverse complement strand
GCTGAGCGCACACGCTTAGCAATCGTGGAAGAATTGCGAGAAGTAGCACATGATGCCTCCTGGTACTGGCGCTTCTTCGATGATAACACGACAGTACGTATCGTGCGTTTTGATTCTGGCGAGCCTGAAAGCGCAATATGGAGCCTGAGCGGAATGCCTATTGCAGTAGGAGCACAACTCCATGCTCATCTCTGGTCAAAATTGGCCTCGGCAATCATCACCTCGGCTACTGTTACAAGTTGGGAAGATAGCTTTAACTTTTTCGTCGACCGAATAGGACTTTCACGTCTACCAGCAGATAGGTTGATGACGGAGACGCTGCCCCATGTCTTCGACTATCATACCCAAGCACTATTTCTCATGCCCAATCATCTGCCCACCCCTCGTGATATAGCTTTACGCAAGGCATATCCAGAGGCAGTCGCAGCAGAGCTTCGTCGCTTTATTCCATTTTTTGGCGGGCGTACACTAACATTATTCACCGCACGTTCTCGGATGGAACAAGTACACGAAGGCGCTGTTAATTCATTAGATGAACAAGGCTTTCCTCTGCTCACACAGGATGAAGCAGAGGCACTTGAACGTTTTAAAACTGAAGAAAAAGTGTCACTGCTTGGAGTGCGTTCGCTATGGGAGGGTGTTAATGTACCAGGTCCTTCGCTTAGCTATGTCTTGATTGAAAAATTTCCCTTTCCGTCGCTCGGAGATCCTCTAGAAGCAGCCCGTCAGACCACGATTGAAAGAGCTGGTGGTGATAGTTTCTACGAATATATGTTACCACGAGCCCTATTCCAGTTTAAGCAAGGATTTGGGCGTCTGATTCGTAAAAGTGACGATCGTGGTGCAGTCATCATGCTGGACAAGCGCTTACGAAGTGCGCTGTATCGGGGTGAAGTACTCTCTGCACTTCCCAATCCTACTATCGGTTATGAGTCTGATAGCGAAATGTACCGACGTATTGCCGAGTGGATGGGAATGGAGTTCGACCCCAACCAGCTACCTCGTGCCGCTCAGAATAAGCTACAGGAAACACTTGAACAGAATATGCTTCCGTCTGACATTATCGAGGAATGTGATTGGGAAACTATTGCACTTCCACGCATAGAACGTGTACTACATGCCATCTGGGAGAATCGCCAGCTACGTCCGTTCCAATTGGAAGGATTAAAGGCTGTTATTACAGGTCGTGATGTACTAACACTGGCTCCAACCGGCTCAGGCAAAAGTCTGACCTACCAATTGCCAGCATTACTGCGCCAGGGATGTACATTGGTTATCTCTCCCCTCGTAGCACTTATACGAGATCAAGTGACCACATTGCGTGAACAGTTTAGTTTGTTCATGGTTAATAGCTTGATTAGCGGTATGAGTTCAGCTGAGCAGGAAGAAGTATTGAATGAGGCTCGTATGGGTAAGGTAAAACTGCTCTATGTAGCTCCAGAACGCTTACGTGATCCGCGCTTCAGAGCTACACTCGTCCAGCTCCCCATCGTGCAACTAGTGGTAGACGAGGCACACTGCATTTCTACCTGGGGACATGATTTCCGCCCAGATTTTCTAGAGCTTCCTCATTTGCTCAGTTCGCTCATAAGCAAGCGTATTCCTGTCCATGCATTGACTGCTACAGCCACGCCTCTAGTACAAAAAGAGATCACAGCCGCATTACACTTTCCAAGCGACAATCGGCAATCAGCGGGTTTACCAGAGCCATTAATTCATTCTAATAAAAATATACGCGAGAACTTGATCTATCGAACGTATCACTACACAAATGCACTCGACGGAGAACGGCGGGCAGTCGAACTAGTTCGGCAAATTCTTGCGCATCGTGAAAAAGGCGGCCCAGGTATCATCTATGTAGCGACACGAGCAAAAACTGAAAAAATAGCTGAATTGTTACGAGCCAACAATATTACTGCCTATGCCTATCATGGTGGACTACGAACAGCCGAACGACACAACATTCAGGAATTATTCATGGGTGGTGAAATAGAGGTTGTCTGTTGTACAAACGCGTTTGGCATGGGAGTCGACAAACAAAATATACGTTTTGTTATTCATTATGACCATCCTGCTTCAATAGAATCCTATGCGCAAGAAACTGGCCGAGCTGGCAGAGATGGCCAAGAGGCATATGCTATCTTGCTCTATTCAACAGCAACACAAAACACCCATCGTTTCATCGCACGCAAAGGTCTGCAGGATGTGGGAAAGATTTATGCATTGTTAGCTATGTTGGATGATCTACAAGCAAATGCTTTTTTCTCGCAAGAACACATGATTACTTCATTTGAAGATTTGAGCAAAACGCTAGAGGTTGACGAAGTAGCAATACGTGTGCTCATTCATGGGGCAGAACGTGTTGGACTACTGCGGCGAGGACCTGACGTAATCACCGAAGCTGGAGTGCTACTCAGTGGTGAAATTTCTGCATTTGCCTCGCAGTTTGATGATGAACAAAACCAACGTGCAGCGGTAAGACTATTAGAATTTCTTGCAAAAAGTAAGTCATCGTCAATTGCCCCAAACTATACAATGAACTTGCGTACCACTTATTCGGCGAAAGATTGGATGGCAACTGGTGGCGACGCATTTGAAGCCATGAATCTTCTCCAGCGTTTAAGTGAGATGAATCCCGAAACATGCATTTTTCGGCCTTACGCTCGAGGTATTACTCTGAGCTTACAACCATTATCCCACGCTGAAAAAGAAGCCGCATGTCGTGAATTATCCACATTTTTTTACTCACGCTATGCACGTTTTGAAGAACGTCTGCAAACAATGTTAAATTATATTCATCAGCCGCAAGACAGTTGCCAGAGAGCATTTATAGAAAATTATCTTTCAGGACGCGAAGAGACAGTTCTATGTGGAAAATGTGGTCACTGTGCTCCAAGCTATGATGTGCCATGGAACGAGCAAATTATAGATGCGAACATACACTTTAGAGCTTCGGCACAACAAGAATATACCATAGACCTAGCCATGGCGATACTAGAAGCCCTACGTGACCACAACGGCTATTTTAGTCAAAAGACACTGATCAAAATGTTGTTAGGAGAAGCCTTTGGTCAAACCAGTGATGGCAGAAAGTATCTACTCAATCCCACCGCACGGAATTCAGAACATTTTGGCGCACTCAAAACTCAGCATATCAAAGAGCAGCATATGCGTGATAAAATCCAACATTTGACAGAACATGGATACATTGTAGTAGAGTACCGCAGAAAGCCAGGACAAGAAAACTCTCCCAGCGAGGAGACGTATCAATGCCTGAGTCTTTCCCCTACTGGTCGAGACGTGCTTGCGGGTGAAGTTTCTCTTCACACAACTGCTCCCCACGAACGCGTCGTATCGACTGATTTGCACTCATCAGTATACTGAATAGTAGAGCTTTTGCATTTTCCTACCTGATAATGAGCCCAAGATACCTATTTTATAGAGAAGATTTGATGTACTTCAGGACAACAGCAAAGCTCTGATCACTCTTTGTGGTATACTTTTGAAGAACAGGGACATGGGAGAGGTTACGTCGAGTGGAACACGTTTGGGATAACAGTTTTAGCACACTCGTGAGTCTGAATCCGCAAGCCTTCTTAGATCTAGTCTTGCCAGGAGCACGCTTCCTTCGCATGTTGCGTACCAAGCTCAAGGGAACGCAGAGGCAGCCAGATGCGCCAATGCTAGTCTTCGGATGGGGAAGCGATTTCATCTGTAATGTGGAATGCCAAGCATATGAAGATCGTGAGATGGCGGAGCGAATGTTGCTCTATGAAGTCCTTCTCTGGTGGGAGTATAAGGAGAGGTACCCTGTACGATCCTGTTTGCTTGCCTTGATTGAGGAGGCCCAGATAGCTCAATCTCCCCTGATCTGGACCGCGCCAGGAAAGCCGAAAGAACAGGTTCGGTTCTCCTATGGCAACATTGAAATGTGGAAACGGCAGCCAGAAGATCTGCTACACTTGAAGCACCTGGAGTTGTTGCCATTTCTGCCCTTAACGCAAGGGGGAGCCGAACGTGCGATCGTGGAAGAAATGCTTGGGAGGTTGGCCGGAGAGCAGCACCGAGAGATCGCTGCAATCGCCTATTTATTTGCCTCCCGAGTATTTCAGAAATTAAAGCGTGAAGATGACTTGAAATGGCTAGAAAAGAGGTTTCAGAATATGAACGATATTCTACGCGAATCACCCTTGTATCAACAGATTTTGGCTGAGGGAGAAGCTAAGGGAGAAGCTAAGGGAGAAGCCAAAGGTATAGCTCAAGGAGTGGCAGCAATGAGACAAGTAATACTGGAGATTGTCCAGCAACGCTTTGCTTCATTAACCGACCTCACAGCAACATTGGTGACAACTATCAACGATTTGGCTCAGTTGCAGCGCCTCTTGACCAAACTCATCCTTGCTCAGAATGCTGAGCAAGCACGTCAGGACCTTTTGGACTTTGCACAGTAGAAGTCTTGGTTATTGAATAGCGGCATCATCATAGCAGAACTTGAAGATCCAATGCCGCATCCGAATGGGAACACTATTGAATTTTTGAACATGCTCTAGATTCTTATGTGGAGATAGTTTACTATGCCTCAAATTGACAACATCTTCCTAGAAACTCCATCTGAGTTACCAGAACTCGATGCATGGGTAGAAGAATGTATAAGCAATCAAAAGCGCTTTACCTTTTCCGAAAAGGATGTATTACAATGGCTCTGGGATGAAGGTGAAGATATCCGCTTGCGTGAGGACAGTAGATTTTGCGAAGTGATCGTATCCAATCAAACACACCCAGCACAGTGGAAACTGCACAGACAGATAATCACAAACCAACACCTTTATGAGCTTCTTGAAGATGAAGAATGGGATGGCTCTAACCTTTATCAGTATTTAGAACAACTCGATCAAAACATTTCAGGAGATGCTTCTCATATCTTTTATGTACATGATCATCGCTTCATCTTATCTCATAACGACCAGGGCTTATACAATGTCTCGTTACGCATAGACAAAAAGCGCATCATCCTTACACCAGAGCAAAAAGATAGTATTGATCAGCTAGCTGCTCAAATTCTTGCCTTATTTTCAGATAATGATCAAACTCCCTGGTCAACTCATATACTATTGGAGCATTTGAAGCAATTGTCTTCTACACCACATAGTCTGGAAGAAGTTTTACCAGCCGCTTTAGAAAACTGGCTGCTACAAAGGGAGGAATGGGCAAGAGTTGGTAGAGATAGATGGTTTCCGAAAAAACTGCTACCCTCATTAGCCAAGAGCCATCGATATGCTGTACTTCCTGTTTCATCACAAGTAAATGGTAGTCCTTTATCTTTATCTAGCACATCTTATGATACCTCAACAATACAAGAAATCATTCAAGCGGTTGATGAAGCTGGCAGACATCAAGATCAGTTAACCATAAGCTCTGGTGTGAAGTGGAAGATGACCCTACGGACTATTCACATAAATGAAGGATATATGCCTATTCCTACAAAGGCACGTGTATCCTATCCTCGCGCTAAAAATCTTTCCAGCATAGTCGCAGTTCCTGGTATGTGGTTTTCAGATGCCAGTGAGATGACTGTCTGGCTAGATACAGAAAAGCATCAACTCTATGGCCCTGATCTGCAAGATCAACTCGCCTTTCTGGTAGCAGGTACCATGCTTGAGATTCTTTGGACAGCATCAGGTATTACATTTAACACAATAGGTGTAGACACAGCCATAGCAGAGGAAGAAGTTCGTCTTGTTGATCTTACCGAGCTTGCTCATTTGCGATCCGCTACCCTGGAAAGTTATCGAAGTAGCCTACGTGCAATCATGGCACCATCGAATGTAGGATGGAACTTCCCAGAGCTTTACAATGCGCTATGTGACAGGCAGCAGCATAAGCCGAATAGATCAACGATCCGGTCTATTTTATCTTCATCTCCAGAGTTCATATTTGTGAAAGCGCAGAACAAGTGGATGTTAAGTGATGATATTACAGCAGAAATCGGTGCAAGAGCACTGCGAAAAGCAACATTGATAGCTCAAGACATCTCTATTAGTGACAATGAGCTCCCATCTATCACAAAGATGATCACTAAGAGCCGACAGAGACTTGCTCATCTCCGCTCAATGTATATAGCGAAGGTTTAACCCCTATCGGAAACATATGATGCACGTATACCACACAGCCCATTGAAATGAATTGCATGCAGCTACAAAGAGAGGGCTACTCCAGTTGCCAGTTGTACATGTATGCTTTATGATAGATGCACCTATTCATACAATCAAACTTTTTCCCGGTATTTGCTAATACCATTGTGCTACAAAAAACTAGATGGGGGATCTAGGCCAGTGCACGAATACCTCTTCATAGGATTTAATAGAACTTGAGAATGCTCGTTGAAGAGAGAGGATCATGTATGCAAGAAACATTTCATCAGTACTATCTCACAACGGAATTGGCTAAAAAGCATTCGCATTCGACCTATCTGGCCTCTTCGACTAAAGAGCTTGAGCATCAAGTGGTTCTCGTCGTGTTCAATTCATCTCTTTTCTCTTTCCCATATGAGCACGAGTACCTGCTGCAGAAAGCCAAATGTATCAAAATGCTTCAATGCCAGCATATCGTGCCCATCCTGGATATGGGGATAGAAGAAGAACAGCCCTTTGTCGTGTATGAGTATCTGCCCAATGGCTCATTACGTAGCCGTCTGAAACGGCCCTCCCTTGGGCGATTGGAACTAAAGGATGCCCTCACCATTGTGTCACAGGTGGGTGAGGCACTGGCTTATGCTCATGAACATAACATTCTCCATGGCAACCTGAAACCGGAGAATATCCTCTTCGATGCCAATGGCCAGTCTGCATTGACTGACTTCTATCTTATGAGCGGGATAGCTAATCTTATCCGTGATCAGGCTACAGAAAAATATGCCTTCTCTTATATTGCACCAGAGCAATTTGTCGGTATCTGCGATGCCAAGAGTGATCAATATGCCCTGGGTTGTTTGACCTACGAATTGATTACCGGACACGTTCCTTTTGCCGAGCAAAGTCTTGATTCCATCATAAGACGCCCACATGATGCCCAACCTGCCCCGCTCTCTGAGAGTACGGCAGACTTGCCGCTCTCCCTTGAAGCAGCGGTGTTCAAGACTCTAGCCAAAGATCCTGACAAACGCTTTTTTGACTTCTCGCTATTCCTGGACGTCATCCGATCGTTTTTGTCACCACCGCCAGCATTTCCTCTTTCACGTTCTACACATTCACGTATAAAAAAGACTATTTCTCGTCCTACAAGGCTAAAAAGGGAAGAAGACGTTGCATCTCCTATAACTCCTAATGCCGCACACTCATCCTCTACTCATCAGGCACAAGCACTTTTTCCTGCTCTGAAGAGCTCTGAAGAAGCAATGCCAAAAATAGTAAATGATTCTTTGACAACCGAAGACGAAATGTCAGAGGAGGCAAAAGCGATATTTCTTCCTGAGTCGCAAGAAGCAGCCTTACCATCTTCATTATCAGAGAATGCAGATCCTACTATCAGGTTGGAAGATCGAGAAGACGTTGCCTCTTCCATAATACCTAGCGCTGCATCCTCATCGTATGCTCCTCAAACACTAGAATTTTTTCCTATACTGGGGATCACTGCAGGCACAATGCCGAAAATAGTGGATAGCTCGTTGGTATCCGAAGGCGAAATGACAAAGGAGGTAAGAGCGCTATTGCTTCTAGAGCTACAAAAAGCCTCCTTCCCATTCTCATTCTCTGGGGATATAAATCCTGTTAGCAAGAGGAAAGACGATAGTCCAAATCGGTCGTTGAAGACTCAGGAAAACAACATGTTTTCAGCTACAAAGTTTGAGGCAATAGCACCGTTGGAAAGTTCCCCGTCTGAGTTGGGTATGGCCGTACAGGATACTACAACCTTCTGGCTCACCAATGTCTTTATGGAGCAAGAGGTGGATAAACCGCATGTGGGGGCACCTATAAGCTCAATTTATGAGCAAAGTGAGGATGCAACCGAGATGACCCCCTTGTTGGCGAGGAGCAGTGTTGTGCACGGGCCATGGACAGGACTAATATGGCATGGTAGAAGAAGACGCTTTGGGTTGGTACTGCTTTCCTTGGTAATCATCACAATCTTGGCTACTTACGCCGCTTTTTTACCTTTTAGGATTAGCCAACCTGTTAGGGTCAGTCGATCTGACACGTTGCCTCATCCAACCCAAGTTGTGACACAAACATATGTTTCATTAATTCAGACACTTCCTACTCCTATGCCAACAGTGCAACCCACTACGCCAGTTAGGATTATCTCGCCACGCGTTCCATCGCCCACTCCGATACCATTACTCCCAGTCTCATTATCCTCGTATGTAAATAACAAAGGCATCGGCAATGCACCAGGGCAGGCTAACTTGGATGGCTCGGGATACTCCTACCCAGCAAGCCAATTGCCACAAGCCAGTCAGATAACCTTGAATGCTGTGCCATACCTGTTCTCAGGCAGTGCAACAGGGGCCAATGATAATGTTGTGGCGCTAGGGCAAACTATCAATTTTCCCCAAGGGAACTACCAACAAGCATTCCTGTTAGTCACATCAACTTGGGGCTCAACTAGTGGTATGGTAACTGTGAACTATACTGATGGCTCAACATCTTCAGCCTCACTGAATGCGCCCGATTGGCTATCTGGACCCTCTGGCGTCCTGAGCACAAGCTATCGCTACTCATCAACGGGTATCGATAAATCAGTCTCATATATCTATAACATACAGATAGGGATAGATGGGACGAAAATGGCGAGCTCGCTGACATTGCCCTCAACTGCACAGCCTCAACCCAATCAACCCAGCTTACATGTGTTCGCCCTGACCCTGCAGCATATATAAATTAAGGTTATGCTGCCAAGATGCTTGGCGGCTAATCCACAGAAAGCAAGCTCTATGAAGCTGTCTACTCTTTCTCTAGGTGAGAGGCTCATAGATCTAGGATTCTTAAGGCAGGGACCGGAAACTGTAAAGATAGAGACAATATCCTCTGTAGGAATATGGGGATAAGCTGCTGCTCTTGGTGTTACGAATTGGATATATGCGCGTCTCAGTTACAAAAGACGCTAGTTCTTGAGGAGAAAGCCAAGCATGCAAGAGAACATTACTATCCCTCAGATGATTGGGCAACTTCGCGAGGGAAAGCTACCACGAAGGCAGCTCGTCAAAATACTTACGGCTATAGGTGTCTCTACTGCTGGCGTGAATGCTATCGTGGCTTCTGCTGAAAATCCCTCGGCAACTAAGCCCTCCCCAACGGTAGATGTGGCCCAGGATTCGGCAACACATCTACAAATGCATGATCAACATATCGCAAGTCAAGCGCAAGGGAATACGAGCGAACTACACAATGACTACGCAGAACATGCTGTAGTAGAGGATAGTATGTATGCAGTGCCTATTGCTGGACGCGCTGCAATTATTGCACGTAAGACTATGGGATTCGCGGCCATTACTAATGCGCAAATCACAGTTACTAATCGAATAGCCATTGGAAATCAGGTTACGGTTGAATGGACTGCCACAGGCATACATAGCGGCGATTTACCTGGATTGCCTGCTACGGGTCGCTCCTACACACTACGAGGAGTAACGGTGGTGATCCGTGAAGATGGCAAGATTGTCCGTGAAGCACTCTACTATGATGCAGCGGACCTCTATCGTCAACTAGGCTAGGTCTAGCAAATCCTTGTATTTGCACCTCTCGATTGAGAGTGAAGATCCAGCGCTATTCTCTACTATTATAGCCTTTTATATGGCTGAGTATTAGGTTTACTGTATATGAAATTCTCTATCCCCATAAGGCATACTTCTTTAATTCATATTCATCTCCTGCTTTTAGCTATTCCAGAGAATAAGGAATATTAATGCATGGTACAGAACACATTGTTGACCTCTAATAAGTTATCTATACATGATGATCCTATCATTGCAAAGAAAGTACAACATTATACAGAGTGGCTTGCAAAGGATGCCGCACGCAATCGTGTAGCCAACAACCCCAAGAGAATTGGTAAATATGAATATATCGCGACTCAGTCAACGTTTGTGAAGGGGCAAGAAATTGTTACCTTCGCGCCTTTTCGAGAGAATTTGTCTGCATTCCAAACCACAACGCCCAAACAGAGATTTACGCTATGGGCAATCTTTGCTATCTATGTGTTGAGTCTGGTCTTCTATGGTATTACAGGACTCGAAGTCATCCTGGCTCTGGCAAATGCATTCTATGTGATCGATTTATTTATCTATTTCCTGATATCTTTACGTATATTCGATCAATCAAATGAAGAGCAGGTGGATGACGCGGTGATACATATGCTGGCACATGCGGACTGGCCAACGTACACGATCCTCTGTCCACTTTATCGTGAAGCAGCAGTCGTGCCACAATTTGCAAAGGCGATGAAAGCATTAGACTATCCAGTAGAGAAATTACAAATTCTCTTTTTGACTGAAAAGGATGATACTCTAACACGAGAGGCAATCAATACACTGCATCTCCCTTCTCACTTTAAGGTTATCACTGTTCCTGATGGTCAACCTCGTACGAAGCCACGTGCATGTAACTATGGTTTGCTAGGGGCAAGGGGAAGCTATCTTGTTATTTTTGATGCCGAAGATATACCTGATCCACTGCAATTGAAGAAAGCCGTGCTTGCCTTTGCAAATGCTGGTCCAAATACGGCATGTGTGCAGGCAAAGTTGAACTTTTATAATGCTGACCAGAATATGCTGACACGCTGGTTTACTGCAGAATACTCGTCATGGTTTGATATGACCCTGCCGGGATTGCAAATGCTCAATGTACCTTTGCCACTGGGCGGTACATCGAATCATTTTCGGACCGATATTTTGCGTGCTGCAGGAGCCTGGGACCCATTTAACGTTACAGAAGATTGTGATTTAGGACTGCGTTTAGGTCTTCATGGCATGAAAACAGTGGTCCTAGACTCAACAACATTAGAGGAGGCAAACTCTCAATACAAAAACTGGATGAGGCAAAGATCACGCTGGATCAAGGGCTATATGCAGACCTACCTAGTATATATGCGCAATCCCTTGCAATACTTCCGAAAAGGACGCATACGCGAGTTTCTTTCCCTTCAATTCATCATAGGTGGCAAGGCAGCAGTTCTTCTCATCAATCCATTGATGTGGATACTTCTGATTGTTTATATGCTCTTCCATACTTTCGTGAGCGGAGTGTACCATACATTATACCCAATGCCAGTGCTTTACATGGGCACCCTGTGCCTCATCTTTGGCAATATTTTGTATATTTATACTCATCTTATCGGGTGCATGAAACGTGGGCATTATAAGTTGGTCAAATCAACGCTGCTTATTCCAATCTATTGGGCAATGGCTACTGGAGCAGCATATATTGCGCTTTATCAGCTCATTTTCAAACCTCACTATTGGGAAAAGACACTACATGGTCAACATTTAGTTGCGCAAATAACACCACAAACGAAAAGAACGCTAGCACAGGAATTTGCTATACCCCCTTTGGGAGTTCCAATTAGGAGTGAAAGATGAAACTGTCGTAGGCAGGCAGAGGGCAAATGTTACAAGTTTCCAAGTATCAACATTGAAGACACATTAAACGATGATGAAGAACATTTTTCCACCACAATCTCAGTTTGCCACATCCCCTGCGGGTGTTTCAGCATATAAGCCTGAGATAAGTAAGCCAACGCAACGCAAAATTGATGATCCGCGCTCACTAGATAATGGCAACCAACGCTGGTTCCATGATCGGTGGCTGCTTATTACTGTTATTATTTCGTGTTGTGCTAGTATCATTGCAGTGTGGTATTTTTTTCAGAACAATCAAATCCTTCTCCTGGGAGATACATATGCTCATATGTTAATTGCACGTCGTTTATTCGATAATTCTACACCAGGACTAGCCCAGCTTGGAGGAATCTGGCTTCCCTTACCACATCTTTTGATGCTGCCTTTTATTTGGAATGATTATCTCTGGCACACAGGCTTAGCTGGCAGCTTTGTATCGATGCCATGCTATGTCATCTCGTCCGCATATATCTTTCTTACAGCACGACGGCTCACACGCAATAGTCGTGCCAGTTTCATGGGCACGCTCGTTTTTGTCTTGAATCCCAACATCCTGTACCTGCAAAGCACTCCACTGAGTGAATTAGTGCTCATTGCCACAATGACTATAGCCTGTTACTATTTCCTTGCCTGGGCACAAGAAGATAATCTGAAGTATCTCGTCTTGGCTGCCTCGGGAACGTTTCTAGCAACATTGGCACGTTATGATGCCTGGCCGTTATTCATTGCATTCGTCATTCTTATCGTTATTGTGGGGTTAATGCGCAGACATTCGCGGGCCAGGATCGAGGCAAATCTAATTACTTTTAGCTTTATAGGTGGATTGGGTATTGCGCTATGGTTTTTGTGGTGTGAAGTTATCTTTGGCGATCCGCTCTATTTCGAGCGCAGCCCATTTTCATCACAAGCACAACAACAAGGTCTGATTCGACAGCATTACCTGTTTACCTATCACAGTCTTTGGCAATCTATCCGCACATACTCCCTTGACTCAGTGCTCAATGTAGGAGTAAGCATCTTGACGGCTGCAACCATTGCATTGATTGTTTTTTATATAAGACGGCGTATCACGCCAGAGACAATCGCATTCACAGCTTTTCTTGTTCCTTTCCCTTTTTATATTCTATCTTTATATACAGGGCAAGCTGCTCTTTTTATTCCAGGAGCATCACCAGCGCATGCTCCAAGCAGTATGTTATTCTATAACACCCGTTATGGGATAGAGATGCTAGCACCAGCAGCCATATTGTGTGCAACCCTGGTTAGCCAATGGTCGATAAGGAAAGGGCAGTTGATATTACAGGCAGAGCTAGCCATCATGGTTATTATACAGTCATTATTAACTGTTCAAGGTGGCATCGTTTCATTGCAAAGTGGTCAATATGGTCTTGACTGTGCACCACTGCATCTGATAAATGTTTATCTTGCAGAACATTATGATGGGGAACGAATCCTTACCGATACATTCACTTCTGGCACAAATGCATTGGGTTTAGAAGTGGGTGTGGATTTCAAAAATGTTATTTATGAAGGCTCTGGTAATTCGTGGACACAGGCTCTGTCCAATCCGGCCACTACCGTAGATTGGATAGAAGTGAATCCAACGAATGCATATGACATCGTAAACAAGCATATCAATGTAGAAAGCTCGCTTTTTTTATCGCAATTTACACTTGTTGCTCAGGAAGATAGCGGCCTTAGCCTTTATCAACGTAATGATCTTCCACCTTTGCCTACCAATCCTCTACCCCTTGGTCTCCTCACTGCGCATCGCCTCTGCGGAACTAATAGCTCTTCTACAATGATTGCATCTCCTCTATCTGTAACGGCAAATCAAGCCTATTCTACTGAGAGGTATAGCTACCATGAAACAGCGTAAACTCAATCGCAAGAAAGTTGCCTTTATTATTATAGTGGCACTTATCTTTATTTTACCATTAGTCGCGATCAACAAGACCGTTATGCAGATAGCATCTACCATTCGCACAGGTATTACAAGCAATAAAGATTCTGATACAACAAAAACAGCTAAAACTAGTATCCCGCCAGGAAGTGATTGGTCGATGTATTTACATGATCTACAACGTACAGCTGCAACTGATGATAGGGCACTTTCCACAACAAACGCTAGCCAATTGAGCAAGCTCTGGACATTTAAGACTGGCGGAACAATTGCGGCATCTGCTGCTGTTGTTGACGGGACTGTTTACGTTGGCTCTTGGGATGGTTATGAGTACGCTCTTGATCAGATGACAGGAACGTTGAAATGGAAAACTTTTCTCGGTGTAACCCACCCTCGTGCTGGCTGTGATCCTCCAACAGCAGGTGTGACTTCGTCTGCCGCCGTACAAAATAACGTGCTCTATGTGGGGGGTGGTGACTCCTATTGGTATGCACTTAATGCCAAAACGGGAGCTATTCTCTGGAAAGTGTTTACTGGTGATAATAGTGCCACTGGAGGACACTATAACTGGTCCAGTCCACTGCTCTACAATGGATATGCTTATATTGGTGTTGCCAGCGAAGGAGACTGTCCTCTCGTACAGGGTCAGCTATTACAGGTAAGTCTGAGTACGCACCAGATTACAAACCACTTCAATATGGTACCGGATGGACAGATTGGTGGTGGTGTCTGGACCTCTCCAAGCATTGATCCAGCAACCAACAGTATCTTTATGAGCACAGGGACGCGATCGATAGAAAGTCAGCAGCTTGCACAGGCTGTCGTTGTTCTAGATGCTTCAACCTTGGCACTCAAGTCCTCTTGGCCACTCCCAGAAGCGGAAGCGATCGGTGATTCCGACTTTGATACCACACCAATACTCTTTAATGATGCACATGGAACTCCGCTGGTAGCTGCTATTAATAAAAACGGCTATCTCTATGTTTTTAATCGGAACAATGTACACCAGGGGCCAGTATGGAAACAGCTGATCGCTATTGCAGGCATGTGTCCAGTCTGCGAGTTGAGTAGTGTATCGAGTAATACCTTTGCTCAGGATACATTATATGTTGCCGCAGGTGATTCAAAGATCGATGGTCAGACCTTTCGAGGGTCAGTTGAAGCTCTAGATCCTACCACTGGTACATTTTTGTGGAATCATGGTTCAATTGATGGGCCTGTTATAGGAGCACTCGCATATGCCAATGGTCTAATCGTTGATGGTGGTGGAACAGATGTAGAGGTACTTGATGCAACAACTGGTGCACGGCTCTATAGTTATAATACAAACAATCAAATTTATGCAGCACCAATTGTGTCTCATGGACAAATCTTCGTAGGTACCACTGATGGGGCGATGTATGCGTTTGGCATCAATGCTAGAGCATCAAACTCTAGCGGTGCCTGTCTAAAAGGCTGGTCTTGCCAGGATATTGGTAATCCCATCATTTCTGGTACGGCTAAAAGCTCTGGTAAGACAATTAGTGTGACGGCTGGTGGAACTGGTATTAACCATACTACCGATCAACTCCATCTGGTTTCAAAGAAGGTCAGCGGTAATACACAAATCAGTGCTCGGTTAGTGTCACAACAGATTATCGGTGTTGGAGGAAACGGACAAAAGGGTTTAATCATGCGCCAGAGTAGCGATCCAAGCTCACCATACTATGGGGCTTTTCTTACCACAAATATCGGATTGGAGGTACAATATCGTACCTCATTTGGTGGCGATACCGTCCAGGATATCCAACTACCTAATGCTACGCTCCCACTCTACCTCAAGATACAACGTGTAGGTGATCAATTTCATACTGAAGGATCTACGGATGGAGGAACTTATGTGATTATTCCTGGCAGTACGGTAAATATGGTTATGCCAAGTACTCTTAATACTGGGCTTGCCGTTTCATCAGGTAATAATGCAACCATGGCTACGGTTACCTATAGTAATATAAGCTTTGATGCAGTAAAATCCAATAGTTACCTTCTTACATCTCCTGCTGTATGTCCAACCGAATGGAATTGTAATGATGTGGGGAATCCAGCTTTAATAGGAACTCATTCATTCAGTAACGATGTTTGGACGATACAGGGTGCAGGTTCAGATATCTGGAATGCAGAAGATCAATTCCACTATGTGTGGCAAAACATGGTAGGTCATAGGACCATGAGCGCACGTGTTGTCTCCTTGAAGCCTGCTCTCTTTCACTCCAAGATAGGTATTATGGTACGCCAGAATTTGCAGCCAGATTCGGCCTATTACGCTATCTTTGTAGAACCGCAACAAGATGGTACTATGCAAATAAGCGTAGAAGTCCGCGATACAGAAGGAATAATCAGCAGGCAACTTACTAGTATGAATGGTCCTATAACCACTCCGGTGTCTCTGAAAATTGTTACTGTGGGTACTACAATAAGTGCCTATATGTCTCAAGATGGTATGAAATGGGGACTCATCAATGGATCAGCGTTAACAATGAATCCAGCACACGATGCCCCTGGGCAGACGCTTACGCTAGATACAGGCACAGCTTTAGTAGGTATGGCGATTTCATCCCATGATGTCAATACGCTTGTATCAGCGGTGCTTGATGAAGTGGCTCTTCAATAGATATCATTAGTATTAGAGAGGATATTATGAGAATAAGGAGACAGTTTTGATGCAGATCATAATGCATTTTTCACGTATACTTCGCTCTGCTTGTGCAAGAATAAAAAAAATTGATAAGAGTAAAATCATAGCTTTTTTTTCTATTTCGCTAATCATTTTAGTAACTAGCATTGTTTTCTTCACAGAAATTTCTGGTTCCCTCATTGGAAAGCATACCAACCCGACCACCACATCTCCCACTTCCAAAGCCATTCCAACGGCAACAGAGACCCTAAACACCGCATCTCTCATTCCTAAAAAGACCCTAACCACCGCATCTCCCATTCCCAAAAAGAACCTGACGACAGCATTTATTGCTTCTATAGATACGATGAAGGAGAGCCGTGACACCGAAACACGGCCCTTGTCATCTAATGAAATCCTTAATATCGTCAAGATATCAGCCAGTATCAATACCAACTACATTACTGTAGATACGCATTGGGATTACCCTAGCTATCTTCAACAGTGGGTTGATGCGATCCACGCAACAGGACTCCATGTGTGGTTCCGCTCGCAGCCAAACCAGTGGGAAAACAACAATGGAGCAACTGGTATGATGACGCCAGCTCAATATGAAGCTGTTGAGCACAATTTCATTCTAGCTCATGCCTCATTGTTCCAGCCAGGTGACATCTTTGATGCTTGTCCTGAACCGGAACAGGGACATTATTGGCCCGAGCAATATGGTCAACACTGGACATGGACTGCTCCGAACGCTGCAAGTAGAGATTATAATGCATTTATTCGTGATACAACTGATATTGCAAATACATCATTTCAGCAAAAAGACATTAATGGAGTTATTACCAATATACGTTCCACAAATACCTTCTTTGCCAGCCATCCCGCTGTCTTGGAGCAGGCCACTGTAAAAAAACTTGGTCGTATTACGATTGATAGCTATCCTGAACAATCCACTACTGATCCTATCACAGCGGCAAACGCACGTGTAGATGAGTTGAAGACAATAGAAAACATCTGGCACTTACCTATTATCATTGGCGAGATGGGCTATAGTAATGAGGTTGAAGTTGATGATACAACACAAGAAAAGGTCCTTAAAGCTGAACTACAGGCGATCGAGCCATTATCCTATGTTGCAGGAGTGAACTATTGGGTGGGACCCGGTACGAATACCTCCGGTGGATATACCCACATTTTTGCTAAATCTGGGCAAGGTTGGCTCCTACGTCCAGCTGCGAATGACCTTTCTCTCTTCTACCAAACAAAATTGTCAGGTCTATAACTAGCAAAGCTTCTTGCATGTCTCGTATTGCAGCTATAACTCACTCAACAGAAATTGCACAGTTTGGTGAGGAAGAGCACAGCATAGGTACCTATCTCTTCTCCCCGGTTGAAGCGCTATGCTATAGTATGTCTGAGGATTTTCTGGAAAGGTCGTAAGAGATGCGTCCTGATGTTGGACTAAATTTCTGGCTCACGCAATGGAACTGGCAGCCTTCTATTATTCTTGGAACGATAGTCATTATCGCTCTCTATCTCTATGCAGTCGGCCCATTGCGAGTAAAATATCATCTTGGCGAACCGGTGAAGACGAGTCAAGCTGTCGCATTTCTCATTGGTGTCAATAGCATCTTTCTTGTGCTGTTTTCGCCACTAGATAAGCTGAGCGACAATTATCTCTTCAGTGCCCATATGCTTCAGCATCTTGTCCTAACGATTGTTGGCCCCCCGCTCATGATCGTTGGTACACCAGGCTGGCTAATTGAGCCTCTACTGCGAAATCGCTTCATCTTTCGGATAGCAAAATTCCTAACCTATCCGTTTGTGGCCTTTACCCTTTACAATGTAAACTTCTGGCTCTGGCATGCACCACTTTTGTATGATGCCACGCTGGTGAACGAGACATTGCATATTCAAGAGCATATGATCTTTATTGTCTTGTCATTCATCTACTGGTGGCCAGTCTTCAGCCCATTAAAAGAAGGCCTACCCCCTCTTTCTATCGGTGGTCAGATCCTCTATATCTTCCTTGGAGGAATGCCGACAGTAGCCCTAGGAGCTGGTTTAACTTTTGCCCCACCGCTGTACACTCCTTACATATATGCACCCCGCGTATGGGGTATATCTCCTGCAATGGATCAGCAACTAGGGGGACTAATCATGT
>DASYAN010000588.1:0-6677 GCA_036501345.1 Ktedonobacteraceae bacterium | reverse complement strand
AACTATATACCCATCCTGTTCCTTTTTCATATCTTAACACCTGATTAAGCAAAGAAGCTCTTCCTCCACCAAGAATTTCTCTAATGAGAGATAATGCCCCTGTATCAGGATGCCCAGCTTCAACGGTACGAAAACCCAAACGAAAAAAAACTTTTTCTGTATCGGTATACGGGTGGATAACTATCCCATCTCTCTCTTTGATCAATGGAAGCGTGGTCGTTTCTGCTACTGGTTCACCAACTGGTAACTTGCCAAATCCTTGCTCAGCCTCCTACATAAGTTGATCCAGAGTTATATTTCCTGAAGCAACCAGAGCCATTCTTTTTCCCACAAACATCTGTTGACTATGCTGCATTAGCTGTTCTCTTGTCAGACGTGCAACAGATTCTTTTGTGCCAAGTACCGATCTTCCAAGTACTGTCCCAGGATAAAATGC
Source organism: Ktedonobacteraceae bacterium (assembly GCA_036501345.1). GTDB lineage: Bacteria > Chloroflexota > Ktedonobacteria > Ktedonobacterales > Ktedonobacteraceae > DASYAN01. The sequence continues at coordinate 6,241 of DASYAN010000588.1, read as the reverse complement.
TTGCTTGTAAACTTCAAATAGCCACTTTTCTGGATTTGCATGCTTTGTTTCGATTTCCTGATGAATAACATTTCTCTCAGTCTCCACAGTACTAGGCTCATATAATGATTGTGCGAAACATTGAGAAGCAAGATCAGTTGCTAAAGGCAAGTCATTTGGGTCATTCAGACTAATATGTATTCTTAAATATTCATCACTAGTTACTGCCCCAATAATTCCTCCCTCATTTTCTATTGGTTTTACAAGTAAATCTTTTCTTGGATACTGAGGTATGCCAGATAGTATCATATGCTCATTAAAATGAGCTCTTCCTTGTAATTCCTCTGGATCAAAACTCCCTCCTCCAACACTCGCAATGCTAAAATTTATTCTTGCTGCAGGCTTTTTGAAAAGAACAACTGATATTTCATTACTTAGTTTCCCCTCATATCTCTCTGCACCAAGAAATGCATAGAATTCATCAGGTTTTCCCCCAAATTCATCTAAAAATCTAGTAGCTGCACTTTCTTTGTCAGAAGTTGCTCTTGTTCTTTTTGATGGCCTCTCAGGTACTTGCATAAAGAAAATTGTATCACGTGGATATAAACTTATCATCTTTCACCGCAAAGCTAATCACTGCCCTCTTTAACTATCTCTCAGGGCAAGATCTTCCCTACCATTCACACACACATCACCTCATTGATGCAATCAAAGATCACCAGCACATATCAAGAGAGAGACAACTTGCTACCTTGTCTATCGTAAATATTAGTGGGCAAGAAAGACAAAGTGGCACTTGCAGATTACCTAGTCAAGGAAGAATGCAGTTGGTTGATAGCTTGAATAATAGGATGAAAAGGAGGCCAATACACATGTCGCCATTTGATCCAAGTAACCTAGGAAAAATCTTAGTGCTCTTTGCTGTCATCATTGCCATTGCTGGCTTCTTGCTGATAGCGCTAGGCAAGATTCCCTTTTTTGGGAGACTGCCGGGCGATGTGATGATACGTCGCGGTAACAGCACTTTCTTTTTCCCAATCGTCACGAGCATCATTGTGAGCATTGTGCTGACCATCCTGGTCAATCTGTTCCTGTGGATCTTTCGCCGCTAGTCTGAAAACCATAATGTTGCAACCTGAACCTCTATCAGAAATTTTGTATCAAGGCAGACAAACGGCATTATCTAATTTTTTACCTTAAATATGCTTAAAGACTCCTGATTAGACAACAGCGACGCTCAATAGATTATTCTTAGCGAACTATCCCAAAAATGCAAATCTAAGCAAAGGGGCATCATGCCCCTTTTTTATGGCTATAAGAAATTTGAGCAATGTAACACCTTTGCGTCTTTTATTATGTACCTTGCCAGTGACACCGTAATTCTTGATCCATTTGGCCCTCAGTCCTGGCAAGGCTGCATCTCATGGCACTGTAAGCTCTTATAATGGGCCATTCACTTCGCCTGTGTGACCATAGATCCTGCGTAGACCACCAAAATCCACCAAATTGACCTCTCTCTCTTCACCCGGCTCAAAGCGTGCAGCCGTTCCCGCCGGGATGTTCAACCGCATGCCATAAGCAACAGAGCGATCAAAATTCAAGGCCTGATTGACTTCGAAAAAGTGAAAATGGCTCCCGACCTGCACAGGACGATCGCCTGTATGCTTCACCAGGACCTTGGCAGTCTTGCGACCGACATTGATTTCAATATCACCTGCAGATTCATCTAGCAAATATTCACCTGGCTTCATACACACCTCCCGAACTATTGAATAGGATCGTGAACAGTCACAAGTTTTGTGCCATCGGGGAAGGTAGCTTCAACCTGAACCTCGTGGATCATCTCGGCAATACCCTCCATCACATCATCTCGTTTGAGGAGAGTGGCACCAAATGCCATGATCTCAGCCACACTCTTGCCATCGCGTGCAGCCTCCATAATTTCGGCAGTTAGGATAGCAACCGCTTCGGGATAGTTGAGTTTGAGGCCACGTGCCTGACGTTTGCGTGCCAGTTCAGCAGCTACAAAAATGAGGAGTTTTTCTTGCTCACGTGAGGTTAACTGCATTATTGCCTGCCTTTCAAGATATCTGAAATATGTCTTGATTTCTGCAACAGAGAGTTCCTTATCATTGTACACCACATCCTTGCGAATGTACTGCCACATATTGGGAAAACTATATAAAAACTCCTCTTTCGCTTCAACTACTAGCAAGGTTTTTATGGTAATGCGGTAAGCTTATCACGAGGAAAAAGCAGACGCAATTTCAAGACACGTTCACGCAGACGCTCCTCATCAAGCTTGCGCGAACTGACCTTGACAAGATCTTGCAAAGAGAGCAGGCCCAGCAATTGCCCAGGGTGCTCACGATCAACTACGGGGAGACACGTATAGCCACATCTAGCCATTCGATAGATAGCCAAGTGCAAGGACTCGTTTGGATAAGCCACCACTGGATCGGAATAAAGTATGGAGGAAATGTCATAAGCCCATCCAGTATCAACGTCATCACCGTTTTTCAGATCATTTTCGTTGTTGTGAGTATCTTCATTCTTATAAGGCAGTTTCTTCAGATCCTGACTCGTTACAACACCTAGCAGGCTCCTTTTTGCATCCAATACCGGGTAGAGGCGTTGTCTCTGGCGCCGGAAGGCTAGCATCTCCCCGTCTTTTATCGTTGTACTACCCAACAGATTGCGCAAATCACTGCTGGACATGGCATCGTTCAACGCGACCACACTCGTGTTCATGACCTCACGCACCGAAAGAACCTCCAACGGATCAGGCTCATACTCGCGACTGACATGGAGGCCACGTCGGCTCACCTTCTCAGTTAGGATTGAGCGACGCATGATTAATACAATTAGGCCATAAGCTACAGCTGTCGTGATCAGGAGTGGCAGAGATACCGCAATATCACGAGTGAGCTCGATAGCAAAGATGACGCTGGTTAGAGGGCAACCAATGGCAGCTCCCAGCACGGCTGTCATGCTCATAAGCGGCCAGAAGCCAGGAAACACATGCGGGAGGAAGAGATTCTCCAGACCCCCAAGAGCACCACCGATAAGCAGCAATGGGGCCAGTACACCCCCAGACGTACCCGAACTGAGCGAGACCGCCCAGATGATCGACTTCACAATCAACAATCCCAGAATCATTTGTAAGGTAACATTTCCCAAGAGCATCTGGTGAATGAGATCATAGCCAACACCAAGTGCTGGCGGATAGATAATCCCTCCAAAGCCAATAACCACCCCACCAATCAATGGCCACCACATCCAGTGAATAGGCAGCTTATGGAAGAGATCTTCGCTGGCATAGACGGCAACACTCAGCAGAGCAGCTAGAAGACCAGCCAGAACTCCCACCAGCACACATGCTAGCAGAGGACTAGCACTCCAAACTGGCGCGTGGGATGGAGTAGCAAAGAGTGCGTCTGGCCCCATACCAGGCCCAGGCAAATAGGACCGCACTATCGTTGCAGTTGCACTGGACAGAGCTACAGGAAGCAAACTCCGTGGTTTCCACTCGAAGAGCATGAGTTCTACCGCAAGTAGTGTCGCAGCCATAGGCGTATTGAAGATCGCCGCCATACCACCAGCAGCACCTGCGACTAGCAGCACTTTGCGCTCAGTGCTGGTCAAATGAAAACATTGCGCGACCATCGACCCAAAAGCTCCACCAGTCATAATGATTGGTCCTTCGGCACCAAACGGGCCACCTGTACCAATCGCAATCGCCGAAGCAATTGGCTTGAGCAAAGCCACTTTGGGTTCGATACGGCTACCATTGACGAGAATAGCTTCTAAAGCCTCAGGAATACCATGACCTCGAATACGCTCCGAGCCGTAGCGAGCTAGCAAACCTACAACCAACGATCCGGCCACGGGAATAAGAATCACAGCAAGACCCAGCGTATTACCAGATGGTGAAACGAGAGTAACATCCCAGCGCTGATAAAATGCTAGGTTGGTAATCAATCCAATAAGCCGCAGAAGAAGAAAAGCGATACAAGCACTCAAAATCCCAATGCCCACAGCCATAAACGAAATAACAACCGAACGTGAAGACATCGTAAAGTCACCGCGACTTCCCAGGGCTTCCTGGTTACCGAGAGTACTCCAAAATAGGATTTGTTTGCGCCAGAAACCGATGAGCAAAATAATTTCTCCTTATTGTGATTTTTATCCACCGCATTCACAATTTACATCGTAACACGATATAAATTTTACCAGACAAAACAGATGAGTGTCAATATCTGACGTACCTATGCTTCTCTAGCTAAGATGGTACACAGAGAATCGCATGCTGAACAAAGGCCGCCAGAAGGTATTTGTGTGAGATATAGCTTAATACAACTTACGCGGCAGAAGTGCTTCCCACTGATAAAGCGCCTGTTTGGCAGCCCGCCAGAAAGCGTATAGGCCAGACGCTATATCTCGCCCTCCACGGCTCAGAGTCCGTACAACTAGTCCATGCGCGACCAGCGTACTCACGCCCCAATATATCTCACCAGGAATAGTGAGCTGTTGAGCGATGGTACTCAATTCCTTTTCTAGGCGCAACCAATCAGTAGCTTCCAGGCCAACCTTGCAAATATAGAAGCTGCTGATATAGCGATAGATGCCCAGCCGAGCCAGAGATGAGGGTTGCCATGGAGCAGCAAGTCTGACGCGTTCAATTGCTAGAGGCTTTCCCTGTGCAGAAATATCCAGATCAACATGCAATAGATCATATTCAAAAATCTCATCACAAGCAGTTCGTCCCGGAGCCAGTGTCTCCCACCAAAAGAGACCTGCATTGGGAGCTAGTTCGATGCGGGAGCACTGTATATAGCGAGATCCCGCAAAAGGGATGATAGGGTCAGGAAGATATTCTAGTAGTCCGCCCTCCTCAACTACCATCTCAGCAGTTTGCGTTGCTGGCGGAAGATGCGGCTGACTGCGGTAGATTCTGGTTGCGCTGGTAGATGTCAACTGCGCATAGGCGTTTGTCTCGACGTGCACAGAGACCTCCAATTGATCACCACCAAGCACGCCACCAGAAACATTGTGTAAGTGTACCAAGGCTCCACCATCACTAATTGGGAAGGCGCGTATAACTTTCAAAGGAGGCTGCTGGGTATACACATTTAATCTGGTTTTTTGTATTTCCGCATCAAATATAAAGCCTAAGCGTAATCTTCCCGTGATTGGTTGTGCATTAGAGATTGTCATTTGAATGTTGATTTTCCATCTTAATAAGAGCTAATTAACTGACAAAGAGACGAGTCATCAGCGTTGGGTGGCGCATACTCGCTAAATCTGGTAAAGGTGTGAAAACAGCAATGTTTTCCGGATGCAAGGCAAGTTCCTCGCTCTGGTCAGCAATCGTTAATAGAGTTGGTTTAAGCCGCCAAGCCATTGCACTAGCCTGACTCTGTCCTAGTGGCAATAAGCGCTGGAAGGTAAAAATAAGATTTTGCAGAGACTGCTGTAGATATGCCAAGACTGTTGCCGTTTCGTCTACACCCAGCACGCCTCCAACCAGACCAAAAGCGGGACTATAATGGACATCAGCCCGATGAGCTTTTGCCGCCTTCTGCACCTCTAGCAGAAGTGGCTCATCCTCCAGAGATGCCACCAACTGGAGGAAGCGCCGTCCAAGTGTGGCACTGGCAACTCGGCTCTCGCGGGCAGTCTTGAAGGCACTCAAACGATTATTTAGTTCTAGCCAGCGGAGTAGTAAACTATCCCGTTCAGTAAGAGATGCCAGACGGTTTCCCAGACGACAGAAAGTCGCTTCTAGCCTTGCCACTTCCATTAAGTAGTCTTGCAAGAACGATTCGAGCTGTGCAACGTTGAGATCCCCTTCTACTGCCAGAGTCTCCAAACCAAAAGAGTGGGCAGTTGAGCCAATTGGCAAAGCACTGTCAGTAAGTTGTAATAAGCGTAGAAATTGCAGGCAATCAAGGACAAAACATTCCACTTTTCACCTACCTAAATTTCAAAAAGGAAATAGTATCATGCTATCTGTTCGCTATCCTCCTGCTAGCCTCAAAACCATACTGGGAGGGGAGGGTTCGCTCGGCTGGAACTAGGTGAATTATAGCCGTTCATCTAGAAGTTGAAAAGGGCCATCTTCCTCTGGATGGCCCACGAGCCTCAAGAATTTTGTCGCGACCTTATACGACTTGATAGGCCGCAGCCCCAAGAGCGGCAACAGCCCCACCGCCTACAGCTCCGGCCTGAGCAATAGCCTTGGTTGCTTGTGTTCCCATCA
>DASYAN010000587.1:0-3711 GCA_036501345.1 Ktedonobacteraceae bacterium | reverse complement strand
CTCGATGCTGCGCAGGCCGTCATAGAAGAAGCCATTGAGCTCTGCAAACAAGCCGAATCGATCGCCTCACTCCTTGTGCTATTCTGGGTATACGCGATACAGGTGCGTATCTTTCTCTCACGCACAGAGATGGATGCCGCTTGCTCTGCCCTTCAGCAGCTTAAACAGGTCAGCATGCGTCTCAATCAGCCGACTTCTAGCTATTTTCATGCTCTCTTCACAACCGTCGATCAGGTTAGACTCTGGCTGGCCTGTGGAGAAGTGGATCAGGCCACGCATTGGGTGGAGGAGCTAGATATAAGAGAGCAGTCTAGCACACCATTTGGTCACGAACGCGAAGAGGTGGCATGTGCGAGGGTGCTCTTAGCTACGGCACAACCAGATGGTGCGCTGCAGCGATTAGTGCCTGTGTTACAGAGAGCGGCAGAGGGCCAGCGATGGGGCCATGTCATTGAAATCCGGCTCTTGCAAGCCCTCGCCTACCACATGTGCCACAAAGAGAGGCAGGCTCTTGATATTCTCTCAGAAGCGGTCCGCTTGGCCGAACCTGAGGGTTACATTCGCAGCTTTATCGATGAAGGAGCCCTAATGGAACATCTGCTCTCTCGGCTCCGCGAAGAGCATGGCAGATATGGACCAACACCCTATCTCGATACCATACTTGCCGCATTTTCCCAGCATTGATAAAGAGGCTGAAAGTTCGAATGTAATGAACGAAGAGGATATCGTTGGAATCGTTGTTAAAATTGTGGACAGGATATTTCGCTTCTGGGGTTGAAGGGATCGCAGCGGTTCTGATCGCCTTGGCAGCTATCCAAGCGGCTCTGCAGGCTCTTGTGCTCTTCATCAAGAGAGGACAGGGTTCTATCCAGAGCCAGGAGCCCCAAACGGAACTGCTTCGCTTGCGTCTGGGTCGCTGGTTGGCTCTGGCTCTGGAGTTTGAGTTAGGGGCTGATATCCTGCGGACAGCCATTGCCCCAACGTGGAACGAGATCGGACAGTTGGCAGCTATCGCCACCATCCGAACGGCATTGAATTATTTTCTCCAACAAGAGATCGATCGGGCTGCACACCGTCAACCAGATCATGCCTTGCAAGCATCGCACCCACAACCAACCAAACATGAGCAGTGGGCAGACCGAAGAACAGGAAGCAGTGACCATGCCCATCACTAATCTGTTCGATGTCACTCTGTGGGCTGCTCTGATTGAGTTCGGTGGAGCACTCTTAATTATCGGCTATCTGCTGGCAGCATTGCTCACTGTGCTCCATACCAGAGATATCCAACTGGCACGTCTACAGGCGGCGACTGGGGTGGTGACTGGTTTGAGCTTCAAACTAGCAGGAACGCTGCTCAAAACGATCCAATTGCGCACATGGCAACAGATCCTCATGTTTGTTGCCATCTTCACCTTGCGGACCGTACTTAAACGGTTCTTTACCTGGGAGCAGGAGCGACTCCGACACAGGGAGGATGCAAAAGATGATATGATTTGACTGAAAGTGGAGGAAGTCGCAGCAGAAAAGGGAGTCAGCCGAGAAGAGGCAGCCAGGAGAGGAGAAAGCGTATGGCAAGACAGATTTCAAAAGGGACCTGTACTTTTTGTCAAGGTGAGTTTAGCAAGTCAAATATGGTCAAGCATCTTCAATCCTGCTTATACTTTCTAGCTCACTTATGAGCTTTCATACCACTGGAGTATCATCGCATTCTCTAGCTTGTTCTCCTTTTTTCTACGTGCCAGGATCAAATTACGCTTATCTGCGCTGACGTGCAGCCTCACGCACTGCTTGCAAGTTGAGCAGTTCCGCAACCTCATACGTGGTAACGGGCCCCGATTGTGGACGCATACGGATGAGCGAGGGAAAATGACCAATACGTCCATGCAATTCGGCGAGCAGAACGAAAGCTGCTGGAGCATAGCCAGGCGGATTGATTAGTAAGGGACGAGTCTGCCACTCCTCCGACGAGAGTTGAGCGGCCTCGACAATAGCGCTAATTTGCGGCCCGAGTGGCAGAGCTTGGTCGATCTGCACTGGGATGGTGCGGATCTCGTCAATGGGAACGCTAGCAAGAGCCTCGATTTGGGCTTTGTGCTCGTCGGTGAGCGGGTGGGTGAAGTTGAGTATGAGCATGACTTATATCCTCGGATACTTTGGAGTGATCGCTTCTTCTTCTAGCAAGTCTCTTATGCGGGGTAAATCCTCTGCCATTATTACAACGATGTGGTGGTGATGTGCCTTAGCTAGGAAGTCTCGATGTGCTTTGATCTGCTCTCGTAGTCTTCCATTTCTTTGTGTCTCATCAGGATCTGTCTCATCGGGAGAAAAGAGACTGGATATGAGTATTTTCCCCACAAATCTCCCTCCTAATGGATTGGCAACTGATACCAGTTTATTGAGTGTCTCGGAATCCCTTGTTTCATCTCCTGTTTTGCATTCAGCGATAATTAGCTGAGCTCTGTATGTCAAGGCCACATCAAGCTCTCTTGTCACACCAGATACAGTAACTTTGTGATTCCATTGGCTGTCATCGAATAAGTTGCTTTTATCGGGTAATGTAATCTGTCTTGCCTCATTCCAGACATACAATTCAAGCCATCCTCCATTGAGAAAGCTAGCTTGTAAGTATGTGAGCGTAAATTTGAGCGAATCGAGATCATTCTTGACATTACTGACCAGTCCAAAACGCTCCGCTTCTTTTACTATATCATGGGTCTCTCGAGGTAGCTTCGGTAATGTATAGGATTTGGGTCCTTTTTTACCGGGTCTGTCGTTGCTAATAGCATCCATGGCCAGTTTGAGGCGGCTAGCCAAGGTAGGTTGCTTGCCAAGTAATTGTGCAAATGGAAGCCATTGTTGCTCACATTGCTCTCTACGCTCCTCTAGGTCCCCATCTTTCAGTGAATAGTAATATGCTGAAACGTATTCTGGTACAGATAGATCAAAGATAGCTGCATTCTCCTCATCACTCAGCTTAGGACCTACGAGCGTGATGGTACGTGCTTGACTGGTGTTAAGATACCAGCAATTCTTCTGAAGCCTTTTTGCCTGTTCATAAACTGCAATACTCATAATAGCGGTTGCAGCTGTAATATTGCATATCCAGTCCGCTCCTGGGTAGCGTTGAAATGCCTCCGTGCATTGTCTGGCAATCTCTTCAGGTTCAAATGCATCGACGGGATGCAGTTCCTCAACTCTGCAGGTTGGTAGAACTGTCTCTACCATGTGCTTGAAGCTGGGAAAATCGTCATGGCTTTCGTGAGAACAGAGTGCCAGAACCACTTCAGGTTTCTGATGAAGGATGGTCAGAATATTTGGCACAGAAGATCTACCACCTACGAGAATAAGTTGTGCTTTCTTCTTTTCCATGATCTGTTTTCTCTCTATTTCTTTTCCTTATTCTTCTTTTTCTTTTTCTGCCTCGGCCTGCATATCAGGACAAGGCAATCCTCGTGTTCCTCAATACGCGAGATTACACAGCCTCTCGATTCTAGCGGTTTCCAGTCCCGTGCTTCCAGAACGTTCTCTTCTATAGCAATGAAGATAGCTCCGGGAGGAAACTCCTGATAGCGTAGATAAGCACTAGCGGTTGGGAAGAGTTCCTGCATTCTCTCGGTTGGAGCTATGACTTGGCAGTTCTGGAGTTCCTGGCCTTCACGAAACTGAGGAAGATTACGACGCACTTGAGCCACTATTTCTGCTGTTGCTTGC
>DASYAN010000586.1:0-17924 GCA_036501345.1 Ktedonobacteraceae bacterium | reverse complement strand
AAGGATGAGCTATTTGGTTGCGGGTAGAACCTGCCTTTTGGCTCTTTCCCCTTCAATCGCTTCGCTCTGTGGTTAGCCGAGCCATGAGGTCTCAGCTCAATGTTGCCTCGATTGGCCTCTCAGGCTAATCAAACACTTTCTAAGGAGGCACAGTCAAGCTCAACACTACAAAACTATACTTGACCGTTCTGCAGAGAGTATTCCATCAGAAGTATTAGCAGGGTGTCCGTGAACTCTTCCATCTGAAATGAGATTCGTGCTCAGATCTTGGTTTAGATAAGCAGGGATTCCCGCTTTCCTTGACTCCCTGATTAGCAATGTATAGATATATAAACGATAGAATTGCACAAGATCATAGAAAGTCTGAAGCCTTGCAGGCTCCTCATCTTAAAAAGAGTAAACAAGAAATGCAGCAAACGGCAAAAATTGCACTAGAGCGTGCGGGAGAAGGACAACCTGAGGCACTACTCTTTGGCGCTGGCAATGGTCTTGATACTCCTTTGCAAGAAATCGCGAGTGAATTCAGGCATGTAACAGTTGTCGAGGTGAATAGGGAAAGTACAGAAAATGCAATAAGACAGTTGCCACAGGATTTACAAGAAAAATTTACACTTGTTGTGGCAGATATAACTGGTATTGATGCTGATTTATGCAAATCAGCACAAGAACATATAAATGACTCAGATTCACGAGGACAATTTTTTAATTTACTCATGGTTCGCTCATTTTTGGACGTGATTTTCACTTTTGTGGTGCTCATCAGGCGATGACTCGTCCATTCTCAAGAGAAGCAAGAACAATTGTTTCACAGAAAAATGTCCTTATTCTCTGAAAGCGCTAAAAGCATTTTCTGTGAAAACAGTGGTTCCTCTCCCGATTTTACGCTGCCAAAAGTAGGTGGGGAATGATCCCTATTTGATTCAATTTTTACGGCACTTTTTGGCATCAAGTGGAGAATATAATTCATTTTATGCCCCCAAAAATGAGCGAACCGTAAGTTGAATAAATATTCAGAAGAAAGAAAAGAAGAAATACTGATATTCTACCAAGAGCGTAGCAGTTTAAGAGGATTAACGAGGACTTTTGGAGTGGCACGTAATACAGTAAGTGATTGGTTAAAAAAAGGCGGAGAAATTGCCCGATTTGAGTAAAACACTGCCTACACCTTATGAAGAAGATGCAAAATCAATAATACTAGAAGAAGATGAGTTATAGTCATTTTTCTTGAATAAAGAGAATACCGTCTGGGTATGGATAATTTTGTGCAGGAAGACACATCAAGTTATAGCCTATGTCATAGGAGATAGAAGCAAAGATACTTGTAAAAAATTATGGGAATCTATTCCTAAAACATATAGTGCAGAGCACTGTTATACTGATTTCCGGAGTGCCTATCAGGCAGTGATTCTGAAGAAGCAACATACTGCTGTAGGCAAAGAAACAGGAGAAACAGCACATGTGGAGCGCTGGAATAATATCCTGTGATAATGCCTTGATCGTTTTGTGTGCAAAACTCTCTTTTCCCAAATCTACTTTAATGCATTACATATGTCTGAGCCTCTTTCTCCATCGCTACAATTTAGAACGAGCCAGCATCCTCAAATGAGCCACTACCAATTTTGCTACGAAAAAGAGTTCAGAGGCCCAATGATTATCCTCACAAGCGTTCGCTTGTGCCCAGAATGAGCATCATTTGTTCCAAGAATGGGCTTCCTGCCTATTCTCATGGTTCTCTGGAACTAGTACAAAGCGTAATAGTCATCGTGTAACTGCTTGCAATACTCTTATTCACATTATTAAACTGCGACGTTCCATGTTGTCTATTTGATGGTATACTCAGACAGCCAACTCTGTAGTTGCCCGAGCAACTAGAGCAAGTAAATGGCCCTGCAACACTAGGCCATGTGTTCTGAGACGACTCTGCTTCATGACTTATCCCGTGCATACTTGTCCTGAGAGTGGTCATCAGCGACGGCCCAAAAGCATACGCTAGCAAGCCTATGATCACGAAGAGCAAAATTGATCGTTCGAGTCGCCTTCCTTTGTGCGACGATTGTTTAGGATGGGGTGCATAGATATCATTCCTATAGGCATTGCGCCAAGAAAGTGAGCCTTCCAGCTCTGGCGTAGGAGCTTCCTTTCCCTTCTCCTCCACCAAGACATCCTGCTTGGGTGGTTGAGTCAGAGGAATTGGTGCTTCCTCCATATTCTCACACTCATCCAGATCCTCATGCTCATCAATTTCCGGTGGCAAGCCTAAGTCCTCAGCCGTTTTGCCAAAGAGGGCACACAGATGCTGACGATAGTAGGGATAAGGGACGACAAGCCCTTGTTCCCAACGTCTCACCGTTCTTTCGGTAATGCCTAGTTTCTCAGCGACCTTGGCCTGAGACCAGCCCTGCTCTTTTCGCGCTGCTTTCAATAGAAGAGGGTTCATGTGACGTATCTTCCTTTTAACATGGATAAAGGCTTGCTGCAGCCTGTACAAGCATCGAAAAACTTTACTACAAGGAGGGCATTTCGTAACCCCCAAAAGCTCATCAGTGAAGAGAAAATCCCCTCAGAAGCCATTGGCAGAGGAAGATAAACTGTCCTTGGCGAGGCTAGTTTCCCTCGCCAAGGAGATGAATGTCATGGTTCCAATGATCGTTGAAGGCCAAATATCGGTTCCCCCACCAGCATACTATCGAACACAAGCTAAGCAGAGACCAGCCTTGCAGATCAATGCCTTGGCGCTGGTGACGAGCTTGCATTTGCTGACCCTTTGCCATTTGGCAGTGCGCCTAGCTCATCGTCGCTGTCCGCCTCCTTTGCCCAAAGGTCCGGGAGGAAGACCGCGCAGTTATAGTGAAGAGAGCCTGCTCTTGATTGGCCTGCTACGCACCTTGTGGCGTTTGTCCTACTCTGACATGCACGACTGGTTGAAGAGTTGGCCGACCTTGGCTCTGGCCTGTGGTCTGGGCTATGACAAGCGTGGACGCCTCGCTGTCCCCAGCCCTGCTCAGCAGTGCAGACGTCGCCATATGGCGGGAGCCCCTGTGCATGAGTCGCTCTTTGTGCTCACGGTCCTGTAAGCGCTGCGGCGACGGCTCATCGGAGCCCGCGATCTGATCATTGACAGCGCTCCCATCTTAGCCTGGAGACGTACTGATCCTGATGCCGCCTACGGACATGCTCTGGCTCACCATCCGCGCTCCCTCTTGCGCGGCTTCCGAGTGCATAGTCAAGAAGGATCAGCTGATGCTGGGCTAACTATCCAAGCACCATTGGTTCTATTGTCTGCTCCTCCGTTAATGTCGAACGCTCCCATTATTTGTTGCCCCTGGGATGCGTGAAAGAAGCCTGCTATAAAGTGGATCTGACCCCCGTCTTGGAGGTTCACTCTGAAATCGTTGAGGGTTGTGTTCACGTTCCCATCCGTAGCTAGCCCAGTACCCGTCAGATCTCGGAGGAAGCTGCTGTAACGAGTATTAGGGAGAGCTGTAGATTGGAAGTTTACCGCAGTGAGCTTCCCCTTATCCGATCTGCTCACCGTAGCCTGCCCTGTGAACGTTATAGTCATGTTAGCCATCTTCACTCCATCAGTGGAATACATAGCTCCCGCATACTGGCCGTCGGGGGTGAATGCCTGAAAACTCGGCTTGTTGCTAAAGAAACAAATTGTTTGGGCAGCGTTAACTGTCGACATTTTAGCATTAACTATCGACATTTTTGAGGGGAAGATAGCCACTAAAGTGAAAACCGTGACAACATTAATCAAGACAGTAAATAGGCTGACCCATTTTGCTGATGCCAGTTTTTGCGTGATGTCCTTGTCCTTTCTGATGGGAGGACGTTTCCTAATCGTTAAAAAACGTGACTCCAAGGGCACTCTTCTCTGCTAAGTACAGGCAGACACAAATCAATCCCGAGTTGATCGCCTCATTACAAGGTCATTTCCTATGACAAACCCTGATCACATTTCTGTCCGCGTGTACTCAAGAATACCCAATGCGAGAGCTTTTTTGTAAGGACAAACCGGACAACTAGATAGGAAAAAGAGGACAACTTTTGAACAAGCAACAAGTAAGTGCATAACCATAAATAACTCCGACATATGACCATCAATATCCAGGGAGATACGTTTCACCCGGCCTGGAACTACACGATTCGGCTGCGAGCATAAACGTCGGAGTTATTTATGGTCGTCGACTTAGATTAGTAACAGAAAGAATACCTCATGAGAAAGTTTTTGTGTAGGGACAAAGCGAACAATATTTCCTCCACAGCGGACATCTTCTGAAACAAGAATGGGACAGGTGAGATCTTCGTCAGTTTCATCCACGCCGTCAAAGCTCTCTGAGCCACAGTTGAGAAACACTTTCTTTCTACTCAGGATATCCAATGCAAGAGGATTTTTCCAGGACATCTAGGGAACAACTTTATAGACAAAGGGAACAAAGTGAACAACTTCAGCTCAGAGCGGTGTATGGATTAGAAACATCGTAACCTGGTCAAGGACAGGACATCGTAGCGCTGGAAGAGGCAAAGAAAAGACGGTACACTTCTGATAGAGAAAAGTTGATCAACTGAAAAAAGGAGTGTCCGTCATGCCACTATCATACTACGCAGCACGAGCCAATTTGTATCACCTGTGGAAGCAGCATCCCAAGTGGGGCCACGCTCAGTTCGCTGGAGCCCTGGGCTGTTCGGTATCCATACACCATCCTGAGTTGAAGTTGTTCCCTTTATCCCTCAAGTTATTCCCTAGATGTCCTGGAAAAATCCTCTTACATTGGGTATCCTCAGGAGAGAAAAGTGCTGTCATAGCAGGGTTTTTGAGGATTAGGAAATGCTCTCATAGGATCTCACGTCAAAGCCTCTACCTGTTTGCTATTAGCAACAATTTTATCAGATCAATGCTGGTCTCGTACTGGCATATGTAGTAGTACCAAGTTTACCTTCAGGGAGGAAGTTTCCAATGGTACACATGTCTCAAACCACAAACAAAGAGTGTTTGCTCTCTTACATTCTCTTTGCCATCCTCTTCATACTGATGGCTTGTCCTCACCCTGTGGGTGCAACACCTGCACGACGCTCCATAACTGGCACGACTGGCAATGGACAGTCCCTGAATTATCTGGCATTGGGTGACTCTCTCGCTGCTGGCACCCAGTCCAGCCCATTTCAACTCTGCCCTTCCAACACAAACTGTGGTTATGTGAAAGACCTTTTCTCCTATTTGCAAAGTCAGCAGGAGTTTACAGAGGCCAAGGACCTAGGATGTACTGTTGGTGAAACCAGCACCACTTTTCTAAACAGTGGTGGTCCTTGTTCCGATAAGACGTCACAGCTTACTAGGGCACTGGACTATATACACAAAGGGAATGTCGGTCTCGTTACCCTCCATATTGGTGCAGACGACCTGCTACCCAATATAAAATATTCATCAAAGCAGAAGACGTGTCAGACTGACCAGACAGGTTTTCATAACGATTTGCAAACGCTGGAGCATAATTTACCGCAGATTTTGAAGCCGTTGCATGATGCACTCAATGGTAGCGGCCAGTTGATGCTCTTGAACTACTATGACCCATTTCAAAAGCTCTGCCCGGAAACAGTCCAATATGTTCAACAGCTTAACAACTATCTGGCTACTGCTATCCAACCTTATGGCTCCTTGGTAGACATCTTCAGTGATTTCAACCAAAATCTCTGTACCTATACCGGCATGTGCAAGACAACCATAAACCCATCTTTGGATATTCATCCTACGGCCAAAGGATACCAAGCGATAGCGAATGCGATTGAAAAGGTGCTCAACCTAAGGGTTGCGAGGAAGGTATTGCAGCCTTCTCTAAGCGTTGGGAGGGAAGTAAGAAAGAGAATTGTGAAGGTCAAGTATGTGGTAAAGTAGATAAGAAGAAACACTTATCACAAGGAGACCTTCAGTGCTATGAGTATAGCATTTTCTCCCCAAAAGCTGCGAGGGGAGCAGCGTAAGAATATCGTTGAAGAAGTTCAAAAGCGAGTGCAAGCGGAAGCGGGTTGTTGTCTTCGTTGCCCTCGGCTTTTGGCAACATGGAGAAAAACGAGAGATTGTTGATTGGCAGATTGCCAAGAGTGAAGGACATGAGCAATGGGAACCATTTCTCCATCGACTGCAGCAGCGCGGAATAACTGCAGAAAAGGGGCGGAAGCGCGATTATTCGTGATGGAGGTGGGGGTCTCTTTCAAGCTCTTGGCTTGGTCTATGGTTCAACCGTGATTGATCAGCGGTGCATTTTCCATAAGCTCAAGAACGTGAGGGACAAGTGCCGAACCGAACTCAAAGGAGATGAGCATAAAGAGGAAAGAAAGCAATTGATGCAGCAGGCCAGTGCTGTCTATGAAGCTGAGAGTGCTGAGCAAGCCAGAGAGCAACTCTCTGCTTGGGCCACGACTTGGCGTGAAAAAGCCCCTGAGTCTGTGGCTACCTTTGAACGGGATTTTGATACGACCATTGCATACTTTGAGCTTGAAGGGCTCAACCGTCAATGGATCCGAAGTACTTCCTTGCTTGAACGGGTCAATCGTCAACTCCGGCGCAAATGCGCGTTAGGCTCTCACTTTTGGCAGCCTCAAAGGGGCTGAGGTGGCTCTGTATCTGCAAGTCCAACGGTCTTCACGCCCGATGGACTGATCAACGCTGGTGGGAGACTTCCCATGCTCTCTACTTTGATCTTGGTCACCATGACCCTTAGACAAGGATACAATATCAGTGGGGCCACGCTCAGTTCGCTGGAGCCCTGGGCTGTTCGGTATCCATACACCATCCTGAGTTGAAGTTGTTCCCTTTGTCCCCAAGTTGTTCCCTAGATGTCCTGGAAAAAAACGCTTACGTCAGATATCCTTAACAGGGAAAAGTACTCTTGTAGCAGAGTTTCTTGGGGGTTAGCAAACGCCCTCAAAGCAAGTTTCATTGAGTACTATTGCCTATAGTAGTACTCGTTTTATTCTTTATGTTCCTACTAATCACTCTACCTTAGAGAAAGGATTTAGATACTATGCTAGACAAACCAAAAAGATCGGAAGTTGATAAGTCTAGCCAGGACTCCCGATCAACGAAACGTACACGCATGGAATTTGATACAAGACGAGGATTAGGCCATACGTATCAATCAGAAACACCAGAGGGCTTGACACACGATGCATCCACTTCTTCCAAAGACAAACAGAATCCATCAGATGAAAGCATAAAATCAGTTATCAATACAATTCAAGGATGACATTGATAAAGCAGCATCTACTATACATTCTCTGTATATTAAAGAATTGCGCAATAATCGAGGTAAAAATGAAGAAGAAAAACTTAAAACAAGCGGTAAAATGAGCAAATTAATCCAATTACGTGAAGATATACTAACGTTAAAAGAATTTATAGAAAAAGGTACAGGTAAATTTAATATTGATGAAATAGGTAAAATATTCGATAGATTAAGGAATCTTAGTGGGCAGGAGGATTCAGAATACAAAGACCCACATATTAAAAAAGTTATAGACTTCACCAACACAGATTCTCAAGTAGAGGCTTGCATAAAGAGTGCGAAAGAACTCAGGACTTTTCTATCCGATAAATTTGATAAGAATAACCATGATCTTCTTTTAAATGAGCGAATAATAAAAGGTTTATCAGGAGCAACTAACAGACTTATTAAAAACATAGACAAAAAAATTGGTGACAAAGATCCAAGAGATTTTACAGATGCTAAAAATAAGCATGCTGAGAATTTAAAATTTATAAAGAAAACGAAGGATACTTTAGATCAGTCATTTAAAGAAATAAAAGTAAATGCTGAAAATATTATTGAAAAAGGAGAACTCACTTCCTCTAGAAAAAAAAAGATTGTAGGGGAAATAGAAGATCTATCAAAAGAATTTGAGGATTTTTGTGAGAAAAGCAAGGAAATATGGATTGCATACAATATAGAACTTAAGAACATTTTAGATACATTATAAAAATTATTAGTATTAATGACAAGACTCGCTATGCACTCAGCATTATAGCATGATTGCCACATTGGGAGGCCTGCTTACAGCCTTGTTTCACTTTTCAAGCACATGGATAAAGTTTAGTTGCGACAGGGCAAGGAGCAGGGAGAAAAAGGTCCCATTTTAAAGGGTAAATCTCCTCAAGATCCTCTCTTGAGTGAACTAATAGATCTGAAAAAGATGTTGAACTCGGTTAGTACCCTGATTAAAAAGGCATGCAATCACAAAAATGTCTTGAAAAAGGTAATCAGAAAAGGCCATCACTACTAGTACCTCAACATTGGATATTATAGAATTTATGTTTTATAATGTATGCACTTAATGGCTCAGTCTTCGTGGTTAGAGTTATGATGGTATTATATTCACCATAAGGGAAAATATATAGATCAGTTTAAGCACTCTTATTATGAATTAATGTTTGAAAATCTGTATTTGAAGAAGAAAGGAAGCGCTTTTCAAGACTTCTTTTCTGAAATAATGGAGAGTAAATCCCGACATTATATTTTGCAAACTACAAGAATTCACTGGAGGAAGTGAACGAGGAACACCTGCTGACGAGGCTGCAGTTCTTGCTGTGCTTGCATATCTCTTTGAGCAGTGTGATATTTTCGAACGACCACCGGATGGTGCGGGAAAGTCAAGTTTGATTGAATTAATTCATTTCCTAATGGGAGCTAGCCCTGATCCATCCTCCCTTTGGAGGGCAGATGCATTGAGTCAGTATTCCTTTGGCATGGAATTTGATTTAGATCGGGCAAGAACACAGATTGAACGCTCTGGCGATACTTCAAGTAAAGTGATAATACGGGAAGCCAGTCCAGAAAATTGGCCAATTAGACCAAATCGCGATAGATTGTCAGGAACATTAGCTATTTCCAATACTAATTGGCGAACAGTGCTCGGTAGACTCATATTTGGTTTGATGGATGATGATGATGGGATACAAGCTTCTAAGTTCGGTCCCACTTTTCGCTCCTTATTTTCCTATTTTGCCCGACGCCAATCTGCAGGAGGATTTGTCTCCCCTATTAAACAATCGATTCAGCAACAGACCTGGGATCAGCAGGTAGCTATATCGTATCTGCTAGGACTTGACTGGACAATTCCTCAACAATGGCAATACATTCATGAGAAGGAGCGGAACGTGGTATGGGTCCAGGCTTTCTTGTCCATGATAGTCACATTTTTGATGGTGTAGACGAGCGTCAAGTTGCCAGAGCACTCCAGATTGGAGAGCGAGCGGCCCGTGATCTGAACTTTCAATATATTGTGACAATGAATTCAGATGCTGTACCACATGAGCGTCCTGATAATTTTGACCTCAGCGAATATATCTTGCCCATACGTCTCACGGACGCAACTGAAGATGGTGGCCTGTTCGGCATAAGGTTTTAATGGGCAAATCCAGGAGCGGGTTCGTCATCTGGCACAAGCTATCGGCTTTCTCGAAGAGAGTTGTGCTGGCAATCGATGGCTCTTCACCATGAATTTTCTCAAGTCTCCAGCTTCCTGATGGCACGTCTCTGTCCTGCGTCGAATTCTACCATCAACGTACACTTCACATCGGCCAGCGACTGCATGGGCAACCTCGGGGAGAGCGTCGATACTTGCCATCGTACCATCCAGCTTGTCATTTGTCAGATAAAACGCTGAACGGAAAACCTGACTTGTGGCGAGCGTGAAAGAGTGCTGAACCTTTGTTCTTTTCATGCGTGCCTCAAGAGATCTTTTCCATTCAGCGATAAAACTTTATCTGACAAACGACATATAAGCTTTTGCGATTAAATCGCATCGAGCTTATCCTTGTGTTTCATGGCGAACTATACAGCTGTGCTATAGTAGCTCTGGATGGTATTTATGTCCACAATATATTAAAGGAGAAAAGAGTAATATGAACACAACTTTTATGAATGATCTTGATCATCGCTCTGACACAACCGTAAAAATCGCTGCTCTTCCCGAGAAGACCAAGGAGCAATCCTGGCCGCTGCTACTGCGAGCGATGCTTCAACGAATTTCAAAGATGTGTCAAGGGTATTCGTGGCAACCATCGCCTTTCATGGTAATTTTCCTGTCCGCACTGGTATTCAATACGGTTATGATATATTACGGCTTTATGAATTTTAATGCTGTTTTATATATACTTGTGATCAAATACCTGCCTTTGGTGTCTCACTGATAAAGCCTTACCCACCTCGAGCTTATTGCAAAAGAAGGCTCCATCATTGCACAAATGGTGGAGCCTTCTTTTGCAATAAGCTCATCTATCTCTTCATATCCTGGTTCTTATTGCGGAGTTTATCACCATGAGCCACTTTATCTGACAAACGACACAGCTGCCGACCACCATGATTAGAAACGATGATCCCATTTACGTCATACTCAAGAGCGACCAGTGCATCTTCTGCAGTGACAATACCCTTGAGCAACAGAGGTGCTACACCCATAATCACTTCTAGAGTACGCGTCGCAAATGTACTGGCAATCATCACTACCTCTCATAATAGTCCCAGCTAGCAGGCTCCAAAGCCTTTTTAGCAAGAATCTCATAATCGAAAAGATTAATGGAATCCAAATTAGCCTCCTTCAAGAGATAACACATATAGACATAATTATAACATGAAACACACATTCTTCACCCAGGGAATTTGCGAGCGGAATGCAGTGTGCTTTTTCAGCATTATCTCTCTTCTCTCTCTTGACACAGGAGTAATCTCTGTTATATCATTAATATAAATAAAAGAGTGTAACCTTAATAATTTTCTCATGATTGGCACATAGTCAGTAATCTCCGTACAAAGTCTAAAATTAGTAAAGAGTGTAACATTAGTCAGTTTCATATGATTAGCATGGAGTTAGTAACCTTCGTCCCGAGTGTCCCGAGTGTCCCGAGTGTCCCGAGTGTCCCAATGGTCAGTTTCATATGATTAGCATGGAGTTAGTAACCTTTGTCCCGAGTGTCCCGAGTGTCCCAAGTGTCCCAATTTTTACAGCATTTTTATTCATTGCAATACAATATATCCGAGCGTGAGGAGCACAGACGATAGATGGTACCAAACAAGCCGCGCATCAAGGAGTATCTCGAGGAAGATGCAAACCTCACGCACCAATGGGTAGCAAGCAAACTCAAAAAAAGCTTCGATGTCGAAAAATTTACCAAGAAGTTTTATGATCGGTTCAAGAAAGAACATGCAACCTTTCTCGGTTTTATCCAGGGGATCACAGTTCAAGACGACCGAGAGTGGTATACCTCGGTCATGCTCAATCGCTTGATGTTCATCTATTTCATCCAGAGGCAGGGCTTTCTTGACACCAAAAGTAAGCATATGTTAGATGGTGAGCGCAATTACTTGCGCCAGCGGTTAGAAATGTCTCAGAAGCTGAACGGGCCAGATGCATTCCACTCTTTCTATCGCTCTTTCCTTCTCCGTTTCTTCCACGAAGGTTTGAATGCACATGGGCGCACTCCAGAATTAGAGCAACTGCTTGGCAATGTTCCATATCTGAATGGTGGCATTTTCGATATTCACCAGCTAGAGCATACCTATCTCGATATCCAGATCCCCGACCAAGCTTTCGAGCGTGTTTTCGACTTCTTTGATGAATTCACCTGGCACTTGGACAATCGTCTGGATAAAGCTGGCAACGAAATCACCCCTGACGTTTTAGGCTATATCTTTGAAAAGCACATTAACCAGAAACAAATGGGAGCCTATTACACCAAGGAGGATATTACCGAATATATTAGTAAAAATACGATTATTCCTTTTCTATTTGAATCTACAGGGAAACAATGCCCGATTGCCTTCACGCCAGATGGACCCGTCTGGTCACTGCTGTGCGATAACCCTGATGACTATATCCATCAAGCCGTTGCCAAAGGAATAAAATTGCTACTGCCACGAGAAATTGAAGCAGGCATCGCCGACGTTTCACAGCGTTCAGAATGGAACAAAACAGCAGCACAGGAGTATGCTTTGCCAACCGAGATCTGGCGCGAGGTGGTCGAACGACGGAAACGCTACGAAGAAATCCGTGAGAAGATCGTGACCGGAGCAATCACCTCGATCAACGATCTGATTACCTACAATCTTGATATTGGTCAGTTTGCTCAAGATAGTATTACCTGTTGTGAGGGGCCAGACCTGCTACTTGCTTTCTACGAGAGTATTGAGAAGGTAAAGATCCTTGACCCCACATGTGGCTCGGGAGATTTTCTCTTTGCCGCCTTAAACATCCTCAAACCCTTGTACGAGGCCTGCTTGATCCGCATGCAGACCTTTGTCGACGAACATGACCAGCTCGACAAGTCCATTGAGCTCCACAAGCGCAAGAACTATTCTCACATCGAACGCTTCCGAGACATCCTCAAGCACGTTGCCAGATACTATAGCCGTGAATATTTCATCCTCAAATCGATCATGATCAACAACCTCTACGGCGTCGACATCATGGAAGAAGCGATCGAAATCTGCAAACTGCGCCTCTTCCTCAAGCTCGTCGCACAGGTCGAAAAGCCAGATGACATCGAGCCATTGCCCGACATTGACTTCAATGTGCTTGCCGGAAATACCCTGGTAGGCTTCACCAGCCTGGATGAGGTCCGTAGTGCTATTGGAAAGGGTCTCTCTATGCAAGCTGCTGCGGATGAAATATTGCAGCGCATTGAGCAGAAGGCTCAAGAACTTGGAAGTGCGGTAGAATATTTTCGTACAATACAGACCACCGACGAGATCGAACTCGATCGCAGCACCTCTGCTCAATACAAACAAGAGGTTCGCAATAAGCTGGATGCCTTGCGCTCCGAACTCGATCCCTATCTTGCCATGGAGTATGGCATTGATCGCAATAATATTCCAAGCGAGCAGGATTACCAGCAGAAATACGAAAAATGGCTCAAGAATCACCAACCATTCCACTGGTTTGTTGAGTTTTATGGCATTATAACGAGTGGTGGGTTTGATGTAATTATTGGAAATCCGCCATACATAGAATACAGTAAAGTTAGACAACAATATACAGTGCGAGGTTATCAAACAGACAGTTGTGGCAATTTGTATGCAGCTACTATTGAGCGTTCTCTTACACTGAATAATCCAGAAAGTAGTTACATGGGGCTGATTGTTCCTCTTAGTATATGTGGAAGTGAGCGTTTTGACAATTTACGAAGTAAAATCTCACTTTGCACATCTCAGCTTTGGCTGTCTAATTTCGAGATTTTTCCTTCTAAACTTTTTGAGGGAGCCTTTCAACGACTCACTATTGCACTTGCAAAAAACAAAAAAGCTGAAAATGAATCATATGTAACAAAGATACAGCGCTGGTACGCATCTGAGAGAGCCCACTTAATAGATACACTAACTTACTCTGCCACTAAACAAGTTGTAAAACCGCAAGTTTTTCCCAAGCTTACCTCCTCAATACAGGAAATTATATTACAGAAAGTGCAGCATAAGGCAAAGGGAATCAGTTTAGCTATGAATATATGTCCACAAAAAACTGACCACTTTGTTTACTACCAAGAAGCAACGAACTATTGGATGAAAGCCACTTGTACTATTCCTTTCTACAGAAAAAATGGAATTATAACTAAACCTGCTCATGGAAGATTCCTCTATTTTAAAGAGTCACTTCCCTCGCGTATTGTTATGGCACTCATGAATAGCTCTCTTTTCTACGTTTGGTTTGCAACCTATTCGGATGGCTTTCATCTTTCGCATGCTCTCGTCAAGGACTTCCCATCAGGCAATGAAATTTATGCTCAAAACGAATTAGTAGAATTATCCATTCAATTAGAACAAGATATTAAAATAAATGCTAAAAGAGGTACAAGAAATACAAAGCCAAATACAAAATCACCTACACAAAAGGAAGGAGATCTAATTGAAATAGAAGAGTATAGAATGGGTTTCTCTAAACCTCTCTTAGATGAAATCGACCATGTACTTGCCAAACACTACGGTTTCACAGACGAAGAGCTAGATTTTATCATTAACTACGACATCAAATATCGTATGGGTCGGGATAATGGAGAAGAGGGTGAGGAATAATGCTGCGCATCTCGTTCCTTTGCCGATTTCAGCAGTGACATTTGTCCCTCTTTCTCACTAGGCAATCCTGTAAACCTCTGTTACTGTACTTTTAACAGAATGCCACGGCTAGATACAATTGGCGAGAGCAGTCCTGACGATCGTTCTTAATAATCGAGATTCAGTGCTACCTTTTGAAAAGCTGTGGCATGGCTGTAAGTTCAATTTTTCTGCAATTGCTATAGTGATACTTCGTTAATCACAGAAAAATAAGGTCAAACTCAAATAGTATAGATAAATATGCCTGGCTTGGGGCTCGCAGTTAGCTTGAGGGTTGGGAAGGTAAATTTATAGCTTATGATCGTTGTTCCTGCTTGGAGGTCTTTTTGTAGCTTTTGTTCGAGTTTGGGCAGATGCGGAGGAAAGCTATAGAGAAAGACGACTGTAGCATCTGAGAGATCGGCTTTGTAGTAGTTTTGTAGATGGACCTTGACTCTCTTTCCGACTCTGTAGTGGTGCACAGCGAGGTGTGTCCAAAGGACAAGCAACGGGTTTATCTCCCAGCCTTTGGCTATGGCTCCCTGGCGAGCAGTCTGGATAAGCATTCTGCCATCACCTGAGCCAAGGTCGATGACGATATCGTCTTTTGAGATGTTTGCAATTTGGATAAGGTCTTTAATGATGCTCATGGGGGTTGGGACAAAAGGTGCGCCCAAGAAGACAATAAGCATGAACATACATCCCGCTATTAAAAGAATGAGAGCAATAATCTGTAATAGAAGTTCTAAGTAAACCAGATAGATATTTGTCATCGTAGGCAATACCTCGGCCATGTTTTTTGGTAAGTAACAATTGCAGCGGTCTTTAGCAGGAGAGAGCCCATAGTTATTCCTGAGCGTGACTACTCAGGTACCACTTAGCTGGATAACGCGATTTATCGCGCGAGTGTAGGGGCCCAATTCATTGCGCCCGTGTGACTCTGAGCAGTTATTCCTGAGCTTTTCAAAAGGTAGTATAGTAGAACTTGGTATGCTGGTACAGGGAGAAACAGGGACAAATCCTCTTGATTTCTATAGATCCCAGCGTAAAGATCTAAAGAGCTAGGCGAGAGCTTGGATGAGAGCCCTTTTTTTAGCTGGACCGTTTGTTGACTACCCATTTCTCTTCTGAGCAGAACAGCTAAGAAGAGATTTTCAAGCGAAAGAACACACAACTGATGAGTTTCTCCCTCTGGTATTAGGCGCCTGAAAAGTATTTTCTAGCTCCTTGAGAATAAGCGAACAGCAAAATCTTTCCCTCAAAAAGGGCTCTGAGCACCGACGAATCCGAGGTATTAGTTTTCTATGCTGGGATCAATAAAGCATGCGTCAAATCCACTTGACAGTTTTGTGCTCGTACAAGGTCAACACTGTCAAGCAGAATGGCCCCTTTTTGACACATGCCTAACCTTACTGACCCTTGTGTATGCGCAAGAGCCGTGTATTGATAATCATGATGGGAATAACAGCTATTAGCAGCAGTACGGTCAGGGCACTACCAACACCAAACCTATTGAAATTGAAGACTTGCTGGTAGAACTCTACGGCGACGACGCTGGTGTGATAGTTTCCTCCAGTCATGACATAGATGATGTCAAAGATTTTGAGAATGTTGATGATCATGGTGGTTGCAACGACTGCAATAGTCGGACTGATCATTGGCACTGTGATGCGCAAGAAGATGGTGAGGCTGCTAGCTCCATCTGTGCGTGCAGCTTCAAGGATATCAGAAGGGATACTCTTGAGAGCTGCCGAGAGAATGACCATGCAAAAGCCTGTCCACATCCACACATAGGCAGCGATCAAGGCTATATTATTGCCGGGAGTAATGAGCCATGCCTGTGGTTGTCCTCCCAGGGAAGTAACGATAGCATTGAGCAGACCGATCTGTGGCTGATTGGGAGCACTATATTGGTAGATAAAACGCCAGATAACGCCAGCTCCAACAAGTGAGATTGCCATTGGCACAAAGATAGCTGCCTTTACCTGGCTCTCGAAGCGAACACGGTCTACCAGTACTGCGATGACTAATCCAAATGCGATTGTTGCAGTGGTTCCAAGGACCAGCCAGAGCAGATTGTTCTTGAGTATTGTGAGCATATTGGGACTTGTGAAGATATACCGATAATTGTCGAGGCCGACAAAGCGCGATGAGTTGGCATTGAAGAAACTGAGCCAGATGGTGTTAAGCATAGGGTAGAACAGGAAGATGGCAACCATTATTATCGTGGGTGCAATCCAGATCCACGGCGTGAACATGCTATGCCAATTTGGCCTTTGCGTGCCCTTTTGCAATGCATTATTTTTGGCTATTAGTTGCATATGCTCCATTCTCCTAAACTGGCTGATCGGCCTCTTGCGCCGTAGACTCGATATCATTTAAGACGCTATCAAGTCTACTTTGATCGCCGATAAAGGTAAGCAGTCCCTGCCAGAAACTACGCTGGATTGGTGGAGGCATCAGATCGCCCGCGCCATAGCGAAACAATGTCGTGCTAGTGAGCATCTGCGCAGAGGCTCTAGTGACAGCATTGGGGTATGCACCCAGGTCGATCGACTTATTCGGTGATGTAAATCCACCACGTTTGACCCAGATCGTTTGTGCCTCTGCCGTCGCGAGATAGTTGATCAATGTTTGGGCAGCTGCCGTATTTTTCATGACGACTACGACATCAGTACTGCCAGTAAGGGCATCTTGATATTGATTGGTAAGAGTGGGAAAAGGGAAGAAATTATAATCGGTTCCTGCTTTGGCATGAGGATATGCCTGTGCGATGAGCGTTGTGGCAAAATCGCCCAAGTAGTCCATATAAGCCTGAGGAGGATTGGCGAATGGCTCCTGTATGGCTTTATCAAACGATATGGCCTGGATAGATTGGGGTGTGCCGTTGACGTAGTGCTGGCCGCTGGCAATTTTGCCGAATAATTGGAAGGCTGTTTTGATGCTCCTGTGCGTCCAGGGAATCTTATGAGCGACCCATTTATCATACATTTCTGGTCCAAACAGCTTCAAGTAAATCTCCGCAATCCAGTCGGAGGCGGGCCAACCACTGGCGGGTCCGTTCTCGACACCAATGGCCCATGGATATCTGCCGTTGCTAGCAATCTGATCTGAGAGGGCTAGCATCTCTGACCAAGTAGTAGGTATCTTATAGCCAAGAGATTGGAATTGCCTGGGACTGTACCAGACTGTGCCTTTATTGGCTGTCTTATAGAAGAGCCCGTAGAAGCTACCATGGTACGAGCCGAGATCGATCCAAGATTGGGCATAGTCTTTTTTCACTTGGTTCATATCTAATAAGTGGTCCAAGCGGATCAACTTATTTTGGCTGGCGAGTTGCTGCATGGCACCGGGGTTGGGAAGCACGGCTATGTCAGGAGGATTATTCCCACGCAAACGGCTGGTGAGGGTAGCATTCAGGTCACGGGTAGACTCGATATTAACAGTGATATGCTGCATATGTCGAAATGGCGCGAGTACTGCATTGAACGAGTCCAGTTCTGCACCACCCCAAACCGTGATCAGATCGATCGAGGAGGACTCGTCACTAGCGAGGCCACATCCAGTCAGCAGTGTGGATGCCGAACTCGTTGTTAGGCTGATAGCTATTGCCCGTTGGAGAAATGTACGGCGGCTTATATTCTCACGCCCATATTGCTTGCTAAACGTCATTTTAATCAGATGCATCTGTAAATTGTGGATGAAGATCTCTGGAAAATTATCTATCCCTAAAACGTCCTTGTGGGGACCCATTCCCTTGAGGGATTGGGAGGAAAGAAACAGCGTGGCCTCGCTGGATTTGTCCGATCACATACCCCTTGCGGGAAGCCGTTTTGTGTCGGAACG
>DASYAN010000585.1:0-5039 GCA_036501345.1 Ktedonobacteraceae bacterium | reverse complement strand
ACTAGACGAACCTCTTCTCCATTCTGAAGGGCTTCGCGGATGGCTGTGAGGGTTGTTTCTAACACCTCAGCTGCCTGTTTCTGGGAGATGTTTGTCTCTTTGGCAATGCGCTTGGAAAGCTCTTGCCGACCAATAGTTTGGGATGTGGCTGCATTTTCTTCGGCCATAGGTTCGAAATCCTCCTTGCAACTGTGCAACTGTTAACATCCGCTCTTTTACAGCTCAATGTGACGTTGTTGGGCTTGTGGAGCGGCATTACAACCTCACTGCCGTTTAGGAGTATAGCACGCGATTTTGAGAAATACAAGCGCCTACCATGGGTCAAGAGGGTACTACCTATACTCCATCGGCTTGTGAAGCCGATTCGCACCTATCAGTTAGGCTAAAAAATGGCTTCAGAGGCTGGTTCGCTCTCCAGCCCTCTTTCCGCTAGAATTTAGCAGTTGTCTATTAGTTGTCTGCTAGACAGCCAAAAATTGGTGGAGAAGACTCTTTTCCTGCATCCCAAGACGTGTTACAATGAAGTGGGGAAAAGTGGGGAAATTTGGGGAATTGCTGTTGTCAAATTGAGAGCATAAGGCATGTGCTATGTTTCTCGGCGAATATGAGCATACGATCGATGCGAAATGGCGTTTGGCGGTTCCAGCAAGGTTTCGAACACAGATGGACCGTGGAGCAGTCATCAGCAAAGGCATGGGAACATGTCTTTCGGTCTACACCTTTGAGATGTGGGAACGAAAATCAAATGATCTGGTCTCTGGGATGTCAAGCGAGGAATTGCGTGATTTCGAACGGCGTATCTATCCTAGTGCCAGTGAAGTTGAGTTGGATGCGCAAGGACGTATGATTATTCCAGCGAAATTGCGTGTCTATGCAAAGTTGGAAAGTGCAGTGACGGTGGCAGGTGTACGGGATCATTTCGAAATCTGGGATCGTGTTGCTTGGCAAGCCTATCAACAGCGGTTAGATACTGAGGAAAACAAAATTCCTTTTTAATTGATAAATTATTCTCGATCAGAACCTGATTTTTATGCATAATGAACATTCACAACATGTATCAGTGATGCTGGAGGAGGCATTAAGCTTCCTTCAGCCTCAAGCTGGTGGATCTTATATTGATGGCACAGTGGGTGGAGGTGGGCATACAGCAGCATTGCTGGAACGTTCAGCTCCCGATGGAAGAGTCCTGGGGATTGATACTGATATCCATGCTCTGGAACGTGTAAGGGCAGGACTTGCAAAGTATGTTGACTGCGGACGTTTAGTGCTAGTGCACGCAAACTTTGCTGATCTGGCCCATGTTACTGCTCAGACTGGTTTCGACAAGGTCCAGGGTGTCCTGCTCGATCTAGGCTTCTCATCAGATCAGATGGATGATCCCCAGCGTGGTTTGTCTTTTAGTGCCGATGGCCCTCTGGATATGCGACTTGACCAGTCACTGACTGTATCTGCTGCCGACCTGATTAATACAGCCAGCGAACAGGAATTAGCGGATATCATTTGGCGCTATGGTGAGGAATCACGTTCGCGCCAGATTGCCCGACGTGTTGTACACAAACGAGCAATGGGGGCAATTACACATACTGGTCAGCTAGCTCAGCTTGTCGCTGCAGGGGTTCCCTATCGATCTGGCGCTATTCATCCGGCAACGCGTACATTTCAGGCGCTACGTATCGCAGTCAATCACGAACTAGAACAATTGGAAGCGGTACTCCCGCAGATTGTGGATGTTCTTACGACTAATGAGAAAGATGGAAGCCGTGGTGAGGAGGAGCGGAGAGCAGGGAAAATGGTGGTTATCGCATTCCATTCTTTGGAAGATCGCATTGTCAAAGAGTTTATGCGGCGTGAGGCAAGCGATTGCCTCTGCCCTCCACAGATACCGGTCTGTGTCTGTGGTCACAAGGCTCGCTTACGTCTCTTGACAAAGAGGCCTGTAACACCAACGGCAGAGGAGGTTGAACGCAATCCTCGTGCTCGCAGTGCTAAACTACGAGCTGCTGAAGCTGTGACACCGCAGTATCCTCAAAGTGGATCGTGAAGCAATGCAGGGTCTAAGTTTCCATTAACCTCAGCGCGAGGAGGAGTATACAAAAATAAATCGGAAAGGTCAATTGATTTTGCGAATTTAGGAAGGAATCTGGTATATGTACGGTCTGAAAGCACAGACAGTGGCCTCTTCAAAGGTAACTTCGAAATCAGCCAAGCCCTCTTTGGGAGTTCTGCCTGCTCAACGCCGTCGGCATATACGTCCATTTTTCTTTCATATTGGACCCGTTGCATTATGTATTGTTTGTGTGCTGCTGATAAGTTTAATGGCCG
Organism: Ktedonobacteraceae bacterium; assembly: GCA_036501345.1. GTDB lineage: Bacteria > Chloroflexota > Ktedonobacteria > Ktedonobacterales > Ktedonobacteraceae > DASYAN01. Next base: position 2,717 of record DASYAN010000585.1, on the reverse strand, counting down.
TGCTTTATCTTAGTCAAGTGGGTCAGGTGGTTACTGCCAACCATCAGTTGCAAAATATACGCAACGAACAAGCTGCACTCGAGCGCCAAAATCAAGATCTGGTCGATACTGTTGCTCAGGAACAATCACCCGCCTATATCGTTGGGCAGGTCCAAAAGATGGGGTTAGAGCCTGTTGATGCAAAAAATCTCTGGGTTCTCCAAGTTCCTCATTTGCAGGAGATTGACAAGAGCAATCAATCTATTCAACCATAAGTCAGGAACCCGATCCCTTAAAGTAGGCAGTTTCTTTCCTCCCAATCCCTCAAGGGAATGGGCCTCCAGAAAGGACAATTGATGAGCGCTGAGCTGCGTCGGGCACGAAGTCGGCAGATGATCATCTTCTTACTAGGCTGTGGTGGGATGGTGATCTTGCTAGGCAGGCTGTATTACTGGCAGATATGGCAGTCTGGCCCTCTCACACTACTCGCTAATAGCGAGCACACACAAAATCAAATACTCAGTGCTCCACGTGGGTTGATTTACGATGCGCAGGGACATCTGCTGGCTACCAATGTGGTACGCGATGATGTCTATATCACGCCACTTCAGTTTTCCTCGGACTTTGCCGATAATTACCCGGCAGAGCTTTCTACTGAGGTTCATGCACTGCATCAGGTATTACCTTCCGTATCAGAGGATCAACTCAACCAGGACTTTGGTCTCAGCCTCCAAGCGGTGCGTGTTGCTCAGCAGGTCGACCCGGGGCAGAGCCAGAGGTTACGTGACCTGCATTTGCCAGATACCTTTTTAGAGCCCCAGACTTGGCGTATCTATCCAGGTGGCGACCTTGCTAGTCAGATACTAGGCTATACACAGGGTGACAAAGGCATCTATGGCATTGAGGCAAAATACAATACGCTTCTGGCAGGAAAAGCTGGTAGTTTCACAGCCGAGACCGATTTAAGCGGCAATCCATTGACCGTTGGAGCCAGCTCCGAGCAAGATCCAGTCAAAGGTACTGATCTGACACTGACGGTTGATAGTTTTATGCAGTATTTTGTACAGAATGCCCTGCAAAATGCCATCATACAGTTAGAAGCTACAAGTGGAACAGTAATTGTACTTAATGCACATAGCGGGGCTGTTGTCGCAATGGCTGGCTATCCCACTTTTGATCCTAATCATTATAGCGATTTTGCCGATCAAAAAGGCTGCGTTGGAAGTGAAGATGTGTATCTGAATCCGGCCCTCTTCTGTGACTATGAACCAGGCTCGACGATGAAGTCAGTGACAATGGCTGCAGCACTCGAGCAACATGTCATCACACCTGATACATCTATTAATGATCCTGGTTATCTGAACTTTAGCGATGGTACACCTACTGTGCATAACTGGGATGACGAGAGCTATGGTAAAGAGACGATGACGCAGGTGCTGCAGCATTCCGCTAATGTCGGGGCTGCCACTGTCGCAACTTGGCTGGGACCAGATCGTTTCTATCCCTATCTGGAACGCTTTGGCTTTGGTCAGCCCACTGGATTGTTCGATCCAGAAGATCCAGGGGGGTATCGCACAAATACTTCTGCTGGCTGGACAAAGAGTGATCTGACTCGGCAAGCCTTTGGTCAGAGTATTACTGCCTCTCCACTCCAGATGGCCCGTGTTTATCAGGCCATTGCCAATGGAGGTGCGATGATGCAGCCCTATATACTAGCTTCAACAAATGATAATGGGCATATTGTAACAATGAAACCGCAGATGCTGCGGCGTGTGATCAGTGCTGATACAGCAAAAACGCTTACTAGTATGCTTGTCAGTACTGCCGAGTATAACGATATCAGCTTGCCAAACTATAGCTTGGCGATTAAAACAGGTACGGCAACGACACAGGGTCTTTCGACGGATCAGACTGAAGCTTCTGTAGCTGGCTTTTTACCAGCATCCAATCCACAGTTTGTGATTCTGGTGAAGATCGATCGACCACAGAAAACGATTTATGGCGGCACGGCGGCTGGCCCGATCTGGAAAGCCATCGCGCAGCAGTTAGTATTACATTATAGTATTCCAGCAGATCAGCAGGTAGGAACGCAATGAATTGCCGCGTTCCCCAAAGAACACACGGCAATTCATTGCCTGTCATGTAGGGACCCGATTTATCGCGTCCTTTACCAGGGAGGTGAACAATGCAAAAAGAGGATGATGAGCGGCTGAATGAGCAGCCTCGAGAGGGGGACCAGACGGAACTAAGCAACGTCTGGCAGGAATTGCTAGGTCTCCGTCCTGGTGAAAACCGTGTTCCGACAAGTCCTGACCAGCAAGCAATCCCAATACTTGAAGGTGACCCTTGGAGGAAGTTACTCCAGGCAGAAAATATTGAACTTGTGGATCTGGGGCAAGTACATTTACCTATTAGTGAACGGGAAGTAGAGCAGATACTCCAGCTTATGCAAGAGCAAGCTGCCCAGGATCAAAACGAGGGTAAAGATCCCAAGAATTGATCCCTCAAGAACGACTACTTTCGCTAGAATTATATTAGAAATTATGTTCTATGTCAAGTCCGAGATGATCTCGAAACCTTTCGAGGACATTTCGGACGCGATACCCAAAGGGCACCCTTGAAGAAAAATGCAGGGATTGGAATGCAACCAGACAAGATCAGACAAGGAAGAAAAGCGGACGAGAAATCTGCCAGCCGCACTCCTTTTGGGGGAGGTGGCAATCGGGAGCAATCCTCAA
>DASYAN010000584.1:0-4231 GCA_036501345.1 Ktedonobacteraceae bacterium | reverse complement strand
TGGCAAACACCTGCCTCGCCTTTCACTTCCTGACAAAAGTGTTCACGAACTCGCCTAGGCAGGTTGTTAGTAACTGGAACTGCTTCTGGAGCAACTATAGACCATCTCTTGAGAAAAAACAAGTGAGGCAGGTTTTCTACTAGAGGGTATGACAACAACCAGTTTGTTGTTGTCTGATACCAAATCTTTTCTACCTGTGAAATTGCAGGCCCCAAGAGCCAGCTTCAGGCAGCAGGCTTTTGAGCAGCAGCATCGAATTGGAAGCGGATATCATGGTGGAGCAACCATAGCATGTGCTCGTCATTGCGACGAAGGCTGGTCAGCGTCGCCAAACTGTGTGAGCCTGATGCACTCCAACTCATGCCGTTATGCTTTTGCCTGTTGGAAACAAGCAGATCATTGGCTTTCTCAACCGGATTACTCGACACACGAAGACCCAATTGCTGTCTGAGCGCGTAACAAGGAATAAAGTTCAAGTTGCGAGAAAAGTAGCCAATCAATTTCTCAATGTGCTCTGCATCCTTGATGTCATCTGGATGAAGAGATCGTAAGTAAGCAATGGCTTGGTCCACCTTGCCAATCCATAACCATGCAAGAAGCTCCTGGAGAACCGTATTCCTTTTTTCTTTCCCCTTCATCGCCATGCTCAAGCGCTGTTGACATTTCTTATCAAGATGATACCAGTCTAAGATGAGTTTGAAAGGAAGAAAAGCAAAGACGTTCTGGATAGCGCCAAGCAAATCTTCGGCTCCATCGGTAAAAAAGACTAATTGTCCTGGCACAATCATGAGTCCATTCGAGAGCAGAAAAGCAAGCAGAACAATCATCATCTGCGCAATGGTGGCGGTCGTCATCGTGTAGGTTTCTCCCTTCCTCCTTTGAAGATGAGCGACCGTATTTTTCACCCGTTCTTTCTTTTTTGGGGACGCAGATCCTCTTTTCCTGCCAGACGCCTTTTGTTTCTTACACAGCACATCATCGACCGAGATCAGGGCCTTGACCTGCGTTGGATCTTCACAGGTGCCTTGCAAACTCTCCACATCAAGCTGTCGTTCTTTTGGAAGAAGCTCATTTAGCTCTTTTCCTGCTTGAGAAACTCTTTCTTTCGAGAGTACACTCTCATTGGCAAGAAGACCGTATCGACTCGTATCGCCTGTGCAGACACCTTCATCCGTGAAGTCATGGCATTTCAAGATTGTTTTCACTTTGTTTTCCACACACGCCGTAATGGCCTCTGCTTCCTGCTCCACCAGATTTGCCATCGTCCTGGATTGGATCATCTGCTCTTCTTTCCGTCGTAACGTGCGATTGAGCTTTTCAGCGCTTTTCCTGAATGGCATCTCACAGCAAGAGAATACCGCTAACTCTCGAAAACACACTGTTTTGTGATGTTCTTTCGGGCCCGTTTCTGGAAAAAGATTCCTTTTTGTGCTAAATACTTTTCTTGATCCTTTTTTTATTTCAAACGTATCAACCTCTAACTGGCCTACCTCCGCCTCTATGATATACTCTTTTGGTCTTTCAAGGAGTTCTCCTCCTTGCATATCGAACTCTGACTGCGTTTTTTTTTGGCCACAGCACTCAAATATTTCTCTGTTGCTTTTTCTACCACTCCATTTCTTGCTTCTAGAACTCCTCGTTCATAGTGATCAAATACCTCATCAAATACTTCCGGGCCAGTAAATGCTTCAACTTCTGGGACGTCTACCTCAATTGTCGTTGGTTCAGTCAATTCTGAATTATCTTCATTTTTAATGTTCACGGTTATTTGCATCTTCATCTCACTCGCTCTCCTTTCGTCTTGATCCTTTCTTCAGAGAGCATAGCACATCCTTCTCTTCCCTTCAAGCAGCGTCAAGAGAGTCTCACAATTTCACAGGTAGAATTTTTCCGGCACCCTTTGGCATCAAGTGGGGAATACAATTCATTTTATGCCCCTCAAAATGAGCAAACCGTAAGTAAGTACGTTCTAAAAATGCCAAAAATAAGGTTATTAGAATGTCCACGCTCGGGCATTGCTGAATACAACTTCGGTTGGGAACTCCTGTTGATGGGACGAAGTGAAAGCAGTGACAACTATCGATGTCAACGCCAAAGTACTTTTGGCTCATCCAACTTTTTGGTGAAGCCAACGTAATGATGGTGAAGGGAATCATCGAATGTTCGTTCTAGTCAGCCAAGAAAGCATTTTTTAAGAAGGCTTATGTCTCCATCTCCATTGTTCCCCTTACCTGATGGCCTCGAAATGACCGATGTTCGCGAAACAGCAGACGAAGTGGTTGTCTGTGTGACCTCACACCGCTCCAGTTCACCCTGCCCACAGTGTTCGATGTCTTCATCTGCTATCCATAGCTTTTATCAAAGGCACCCTCAGGATCTGCCATGCATCGGTCGTCCTATCCGGTTAATCTTGGGAGTCCGAAAGTTCTTTTGTCGTAATCCCAACTGTCAGCGTAAAGTGTTCACAGAGCGACTCCCAGATTTTCTTGCCGTTTCTTCTCGCCTGACCATACGACTGCGCACAGCAGTACAAGAGATCGGTTTCGAGAGCACTGGCAAAGGCGGAGAACGTCTGGGTAGCAAGCTTGGAATGCCCGTTTCAGATGTCACCCTGCTCTCGTCTCTGTTTTTGGTTCCTCTGCCTGAGATTGGGCAAGTGCAGGTTATTGGGGTTGATGATTGGAGTTGGCGACGCGGCAAGCGCTTCGGCACCATCCTTGTGAATCTGGAGATGCACAAAATTGTTGGTTTGCTTCCTGATCGGGAAGCCGAGAGTGTCCGCCAGTGGTTGGCTGCACATCCGGAAATCAGTGTCGTGAGTCGAGATCGTGGAGCTGTCTATATCGATGCGGCCACATTGGGAGCGCCCCAAGCAACTCAGGTTGCTGATCGTTGGCACATTCTGTCTAACTTGGGAGATGCAGTAGAAGCGTTCTTGATCCGTGCTCATATTCGGCTCTCAGATGGAGCCGTCTCACTGCAGAAGGAGCAAGCGGAAAACAAACCCCTCTCATCTTTTTCGGCTACTCCTGCTAGCCAGCGCAAGTCTCAAGCACATCTCTTACGCAAGTGGAAGCTTTATGAGCGAGTGCAAGAGCTCCATGCAACAGGGATGAGCCTACGCAAGATAGGGGAAGAACTGGGCTTGGCTCGCAATACGGTGCGCAAGTACTTCCGACAAGCACCGGAGCCACCACGTCCGACGCCACGTCCGTTCCGTGAAAGTCGGCTTGATCCCTATGAAGACTACCTACTCCAACGTTGGAGCCAGGGAGAACGTAATGCTGCCCAGCTTCACCGTGAGATCCGTGAGCGTGGATATCCGGGTAGTGCATCATTGGTACGAGCCTATATTGCTCATCTGCGTACCACGACGGCAGATGGCTCTCCCCCTCGCTCACGCAAAGAACGTGCACAGGCCCTTTCCCCACGTGCCTTGCGCTGGCTGCTTTCACATAAGCGAGAGGAGCTTGATCAACAAGAGCAAGCCAGACTCGATCAGTTGCTCAACCTCTCACCACAGGTAGAGACCATTTATACTTTGCTGCAAGCCTTCCTTAAGATGGTGCACGAGCGTAAACACCAGGATTTGCGTCTTTGGATGGTGCAAGCAGCAACAAGCGGCATTCCTGAACTGAAGAGCTTCGTCAATGGAATCGAGCGAGATTATGAGGCTGTCCATGCAGCTCTGCGTCTCCCCTGGAGCCAGGGCATTACTGAGGGAAAGGTCAACAAATTGAAGACACTCAAAAGAATGATGTATGGCCGTGCTGGCTTTCCTCTCTTGCAGCAACGGCTCTTACATGCTGGCTGATACCAACGTGCACTCATCTTACGCCAGCGGTGGAGCTTTCACTCCTTTGTTCCCCCCCCCTCGCATGAGAAAGGGCACTGAGGTCGTGTTTGAAGTGGATTGATACACAGATGGGATGCGAGAAGAGCACCACCATGGGAGACTTTGTCACCTCAGTGATGAGTTTCTCTCATTCCTATACAGTTCAATCATTTTTGTCACAGCAATTGAGTTGAGGCACGGCAGTTTATCAGCATTCAAATCCTCCAGAGGAGAACACTTGTTGGTCTTATCTCGTGTGGATTCCAACGTTAGCGCAAACCCGAACTGAGCTTGAAAGAGCCATGAAAGTCTCGCGTAAGCACGGAATTTTCTAACGTAATCGCGGAATAAATACAGCATTCTAGCAGAAACGCGAACTCTGTCTATCGAGCATGA
>DASYAN010000583.1:0-5980 GCA_036501345.1 Ktedonobacteraceae bacterium | reverse complement strand
GCAGGAACTCTTACAGCGTAGCGTGGCACAGATCCGACAAGGTGGACATTTTGGTCGTCTAGTGATAGCGCTCATACGCATACCAGCCGATGAAGAGGAGAGCCAGCACCCACAGCCAGAGATCAGTACCTGTGTTGCAGCCGAAACCATTCTCCCAAACGAACAGTTACCCACCAGATCTGAAGAACTAATCAAACAAGTGCTGAACTCAAAGCAGAAAATTTTGCGCTTTGAACCGATCAAAGGGAATGATAACATTGGCTACGGTATTGCACATATGTACCTTCCACTCCTCAAAGACGGCCAAGTTCAGATCATTATCGGTGCCGAGAGCCGACGCACCACTCCCTTTGCGGGGAAGCAGGAAGAATTTCTAACGATTGCTGGCACACAACTCTTAGTGGCCTTAGACAATATTCGTCTAACTGAGCAAACGGTTCAACTAGCAGCAGCAGCAGAACGAGGACGCATGGCCCGTGAGATCCATGATGGTATTGCTCAGCTCACCTATATGCTGAGCTTACAAGCCGAGACATGTGAAACACAGGCTCAACGTATCGCTGAAGCATCCGAGGAAGATGCCGATTTGATCCTACCACTGGCACAGCGCCTCGGAAAACTAGTCACTCTTTCCAAACAGGCATTATGGGAAACGCGTACCTATATGTTCTCGCTTAAGCCATTGATGAGCGGTACAACAACCTTCACCCAAATGCTCACCGACCAACTGCGTGAATTTGAGGCTATCAGCGACCTAAAGACGAGCCTGGAAGTTCATGGGACAGAACAAGCACCCAACGGCAATCATCGCCGAGCGGGTCGTTATGCTCAGATCGGCACGGCCCTCTTTCGCATAGTCCAAGAGGCCCTTACTAACGCCTATAAACATGCCGAGGCTACACAGATTCAGGTCCGTCTCCACTTCAAATCCAATAGCATTACAGTCAAAGTCAGCGATAACGGGCGAGGTCTCTCAGCAAGCAGCCCTAACCATGACCTTTCCACCAATGGCTCAAGCCAGCGCATCTATTCTGGACATGGTATGCACGGTATGCAGGACCGTGCTAAAGAGCTAGGAGGAACATTTGAAGTCTTACCACAATCAGCAAGTGGTGTAACCATACAAGTATGTTTACCACTTTAACACAAAGGAGATAGCAATGGCAGCTATACGTTTAATGATTGTCGATGATCATGAGGTTGTACGCCTTGGCATGCGAACGGCATTTGAGCTAGAGTCGGACATCAACGTCATCGGTGAAGCAGGCAATGGAGCAGAAGCGCTGGCAAAGATCCCAGTGCTGGACCCACAAGTTGTGCTGATGGATGTTCGTATGGAGAAGATGGGTGGGATTGAGGCTTGCCGCCAAATCAAGAGCGATCACCCTCAGATCGCAGTATTGATGATCACCTCTTTCCCCGATGAAGAAGCCGTCACCGCATCGATTATTGCTGGTGCTAGTGGCTACTTGCTCAAAAATGTGAGCCGCATCGAACTGCTCAAAGCGGTACGCCAGATTGCTAGCGGCAAATCACTACTGCATCCTGAAGCGGCACAACGCGCAATACGTAATATGACATCTCTAGCTGCCGGCACAGGACAGATACAAGGTGAAGAGCTAACTGAGCGTGAGCGCGAAGTACTAGCTCTGGTGACACGGGGCTACACTAACAAGCAAATCGCGGGAGAGCTTTGTGTCAGCGAGAAAACGGCACGCAATCACGTCAGCCATATCCTGGAGAAGCTGGGTCTCTCCCGACGCAGCGAAGCGGCAGCTTATGCAGTCGAACACAAGCTCGTTCCTCCACGAGAGCAGCCATAGTATCCGGTACGCATCAATTTCACCAAGAATAACTATCATCCCTCTACCCTTTAAAGATGTATAGATAAAAAGGGACGTTCATTTAAATAATGCCTGCAAATCGTCTGCTAGATGTCTGCTGTTTGGTATTGAAAAAAGCTCTCTTTTTGGTTATTCTTTGAGAAGTAGTTCAGTCTTTCTGAACTATGCGGAAAATAGTCGATCGGAGACGGGAGTTTTCGAGTTCAGGAATACTCCTCATTTCATAGGAAGTAATTTGTTTGGATATAAAAAGTTCAAATATAGATATATTGTTATATAACAAGGAGAAAAGTAAACATGAGTGTTAAGCTAGATATTCGGCTTGAACCAGCACAATTGGAGCAGTTTTCTGCTATCGCAATGTTTTTCGAGAAATTGCATCACTTTAATGCATCCCTCAATGAGAAATTTGCACTTGCTCCCAATTGGCGAGAAACACTATACGAACAGTTCTCACAAACATGCCAGTCTGACTCTATCCTTTGGTTACTTGCTTGGAAGGAAAGTCAACCAGTAGGCTTCTTGAACTTAGAAACCGTGGATAGTTGGCCATTTGCTCAACACAGCCAGAGTATTGGGTTGGCTGCACTCTATGTTGAGCCTGAATTTCAGGGTACTGGCCTCGCACAACAGCTCATGCAAACAGCGAAAACATGGGCAGAGTTGCATGGTGCATCTTATATGCACCTGTATGTCACAGCCCAAAATGAGCGTGCACGAGCCTTTTATCATCGTTGTGGCTGGCATCCCGCTCAGGAGGTCTGGCACATGGACTTAACCCCACAATAAAATATCGATGAAACAAAGAATACATTAGCAAATGGCCAACGACTATTGAACTATCTCCCCTTCAACAGTTTTTTGGACAGCACGAGAATGCGCCAAGCTGCGGCAATTACGCCTGATAGACGTTCAAATTCGTGTAGACGACATCAGCAGTCTGATTCTGATTGTTAATGCTCGCCTGCAAACCAATATACCCCGCATCAGGAAAAGTTGCATCTTGCACAGCGGTAAGAAATCCACCATTGGCATAGAGCTTCAGATTGTTACCCTGCACAATCACTTCCAGGGTGTTTTTCACATGAAAACCCTTATTCAGAGCAGATGAAGCTGTCCAATCTTGCAAAGTCGCCCGGCCTCCGGTGAAATCAGGAGAGCTTGAGAGTCTGTAGTTGCCATTGCTGTCCACTTCGAACAGATAACCGGAATTAATGCCTTGGTTACTGGCACGAAAAAATAGCCCACCGGATTGTCCACTTGCTATCTGCATATCAATTTTCACTGTGAAATTCTGGAATTGTTGTCCTGACTGATAACAACCCTGCAAGCCACCTGCTGCTCCAAACTTTGCCATCACATGATAACCATCTTGCTCAAAAGAGCAAGCATTCTGTCCACTGTCCCAACCAGTAACCTGAGCTCCATCTTGAGGATTGCTGAAAGAATCGCTATAAATAAGTGGGCCTGCTATAGCAGCCTGAATGACACTAGCAGTAGCAGAAGCAGCAGCATTTGCCTGGGCTGTTGCCGTCGCCAAGGCTTGTGCCGTTGCAGTTGCGTTTAGCGCCTGTTGAGTTGCCGTTGCATTCGCCTGAGCTGTCGCAGTGGCCCTAGCCTGGGCTGTCGCTGTTGCATTTTGGACTTGTTGAGTTGCCGTTGCATTCGCAGCTACTAACCGAGCAGTTGCTGTTAAATTCCGCATTGCTTGAGAGGTTGCCAATGCATGAGCCCTATCAGCGGACTGCTGGTAGGATTGTGTAGCGAGCACATAGACTGCTGGTATCAGGACGGCTAGCAGAGCAAGAACAGCCATCATAGTAACAATGATCGCCCGTGTGCGAGCAGGCGAGCGCCGCTTCATGTTTTGCGGTGGCAAATAGGCAGGCAACGAGCGACTTAGCGATCCTTCAGGATAGATACTCGTAGATCTTGCAGCAGGCATAGGCCCAGTTACAGAAGGTGGACGATACACTTCTTGTACCTGCGCTAAATGGTGAGTATCCTGAACATATTCACCAGAAATAGCAAGTGTTGCCTGATTCCATGGAGGATCAGCTAATTGCTCATCAGGAAATGGCTGTTTGGTTGCTGCACGACAGAAAGCTTCGGCCATTTTAGTGGCACTATCGTAGCGTTGCTCTGGTCGTTTCTCCAATGCCTTGTAAATCACGCGTTCAACACTACGTGAGAGCGTTGGCACAATACTACGCGGCGAAGGAGGACGTTTGCTAACATGCATCGCAACAACAGCTATCTGGTTCTCGCCCCTAAAAGGAAGTGCCCCAGTTACCATTTCAAAGAGCAAGACTCCAAGCGAGTAAAGATCACTACGAGCATTGGCCCGCTGATCAGTCTCGACCAGTTCAGGAGCCAAATAGTCAACGGTGCCCATAATATTGCCAGTACTAGTCATTTGTGTTGAATCGGTAGAAGCACGAGCAATACCAAAATCAGAGAGGTAACAGCGGCCATTAGTATCCAGCAATATATTAGAGGATTTGATATCGCGATGAATAATTCCCTGCCCATGTATATAGTCAAGGGCATCGGCAATATCACTTAGATAGCGACAAGCTTCGGAAGGAGAGGCAGGATTATTGCGGATACGCGCCCGTAAGGTACCACCTTCCATAAGGGGCATGACAATGTAATAGATATTGTTACCATCCAGCACCATTGAGCCTGCATCATATATTGGCATCAAATGAGCATTACTCAAGGATGCCATCAAGTGTGCTTCTCGGACAAAGCGGCGTAGCAGATTCTCATCTTCACGCTTGAACACCTTGACTGCCACTTCGCGGTTAAAATGGAAGTCATAACTCAGGTACACATCGGCCATCCCACCCTTACCCACGAGCCGCTGTAATTCGTAACGGTCGAGGGTCTTTCCTTCCAAGTCTGACATATGTATGTATCTCCAAAAGCAAAAAGGCAGTGCAACCTCAGTGCCCTAGCGCACATAGTCAATAGACCTTTTTGGCTTATTCATATATACTTTTCCTTGAGCAGAGGTGGTATAAGAAGCTCAGAGTTCGCGCTCTCCGATGATCCCCTTTGACGATACCGCAATGCTATAACACTACTATACCATGCAACGCAACGATCTAGTCTGCCATGTGCTCACCACGCCACCTTAAACTTTGATGTAAATATGCGACGCATTGTCGTAGCGGTACACCGGATTCCCCGCCTGGAAGGTTAAATTCCCATTATTGAGCGATAGCCAGACCATCACACGCGTACTCACGGAAAGATGAGGCAATGCGTACTGCCAGTGATCAAGTGCGCCAGGGCCAATCATCGAAAGAAGCCAAGCACCTCGATCGGTACTAATCGTATTTGGTGTGAGATCCTGGCACGAGGTTGCATTATCGTCGTGTGTATTATCAACCTGGAAATCGCAGACAGGCAGAACCATCCCATCAAGCAAGGCTTTAGGATCTGCATAGGGATAATTGTCAAAACCGGATACTGCTTTGCGAGCTAGCATAGCCTGTGCCCATACCCAGGAACCGACATGGATAGACAGTGAAGTCTTCACCGTGAGATAAACGCGTGTATGCAAATTTACCCGCACCAAGAGCTTACAGCCATCGGAACAATCAGGTCCCTGCTGCTCTTGGTCTGGAACATTGATTAGGGGTGTTGGCACTAACTGTTGCGATGTTGCAGATTCGATTTGCAAGACAACCCCACCTAAAGCAACTAGCGGATACTGAGGGGGCAGTGATAGAACTAGGCCCGGCTGTAATGTGTGACAATCCTGGCCCAGAGTACTATTGAGCACTTGGACCGTCTTAGGATTGGCATCACTGAACACTTCTCCTGCCGCCTGCATATTCATTTGAAGCGCTAAGATACTGTCACATGAATCACCCGATTGTACGGTATAGAGCACAGAGCCCACCTGGGGTAATGTCGTAGGGAACGACGGCTGTGGTGTCGCAATAACAGATGATCCGGGTTCAGATAGTTTATAGAAAAGCTGCGTTACCGATGGCATTATCTTTCCCCCCGCACGAGACATGTACAGAAAGGTCGAAATAGCCAAAGCTACCAGTAAAGGAACAATAATAAGCAATTGCCAGGGGAAACGCGTCGCTCTTCGTAGCATTCCTCTTGGCGTATTT
>DASYAN010000582.1:0-4874 GCA_036501345.1 Ktedonobacteraceae bacterium | reverse complement strand
CTGGGAAGCCAAGTTCGAAAGCACGAGCTATGGGTTTCGACCAGGTCGAAGCTGCCATGATGCCATCGAGAAAATCTTCGCCTTGGCTCGACCAAATAAAACCAAGAAGTGGGTCCTCGATGCCGACATCAAAGGCGCATTCGATCATGCATCTTGATGCCCCCTTGAAAAACGCAAGTTCTGGAAATTACCAGAATGCAGGTGTCGAAACTGCTCCAACGTGGTCGGATCATCAGGAAATAGAAACAGCCTTGTGTTTGGATCTTTGTCAACTTGAATAGTCCCGTTATGTATACGATCATAAATCCAATGGGGGTCAATGTCAAGGGTCGTGGCAATTTGCGAAATCGTGAGTGCCCCCTCGATCCGCCTGGGATGAGACTGCGAGCGTTTTTGAAAGATCCCATGTTTGAGTCGAATCCCTCTGACCGTGCTGGGCAAAACGACCACGCCCATGGGAGAGCGATACCCCAACTCGGTTAACTCCTGTGCAATGGCCTCATCCAACATTCCAGCAGTGCTACGTTCAACGATGATGCGTTCCATGGTCTCTGCTCCAGCAAGATCCTTGAATGTCCCAATCGGAACAGGGATCAAGAGGGTGGTCGTTTCTCCTCCTTTCCAGACAATACGAGCTTGCATCTGATCACGGGCCAAACGATGAACGACCACCTTGTCGATCAGTGCTCGTAAGAGCGCCTTTTTGTGCTGCTGACGAACGTGTCCTTGTTGCCACAAGATAGGCAAATGGTGCCCGATGGCTTGAAAGGCCATCCGCAGCTCTGGGCTAATGGCGAGCAAAGAAGCAGGAGAGATATGGCGTGTGGCCTCTGCCTCTTCTGCCTGTTTGAGTTCGACTAAGGCACTTTCCCACCGCTTCTCTAGTTCAGAGGCCACCAGACGGTTGTCAGGATCAACTCGATTGAACTGACGCTGGGCCAGTGTAGCCTCGTAGCGCAGACGCTCTAGATACTGTTGATGAGCATGCGTAATCTGTTGGGCTGTGGCTTGCTGTGTGGAGACTGCAGCAGCGTAGACATCAAGTTCCACTGGCGAAATGGCTTGGAAAAAGGCCTCCACAACCTGCTGATCAACGGGATCAGCGTGAATGTATTGGCAGACCGGGACACACTATTGCTGTCGAGAGGAATTACAGAGGTAGCGTGTGCCATTTTTATATTGCACCACCATCTTGTGTCCGCACTCCCCGCAATACACAATTCCATGCAAGAGTGCCGCTCCATCGCGTGGTACGCCACGCGATTTGTTGCGATCATAGGCAGCATAATTATCCAGGAGCATCTGTTGAATCTGTTCAAAGGTTTCCCAAGAAATGTAAGCAGGATAGACATCATTGACACGAATCTTCCACTGGTCCATGGGTAAGCGAACTGGCTTGGTATGAGGAGAGGCAGGATCTTTGCGAATGGAGCGGGTTCTCCCATAGACAAAGGCCCCTGCATACGCCGGATTCTTCAGGGTTTGCAAGATGGCAGCAACGGTCGGTTTTTTCCAGACAATATCCCCAAAGCGATCTCGCCGTGGCAAAAGCAGGTCATTCCTATTGAGAAACTGCACCACTTTATTGGCCGATCTCACCCGAAGAAAGGTCGTAAAGATGAGCGTAGTGGCTCAACTGGGGAGGGGAATGTGGTAGAATGAAAGGATCACGATCCAAAAAGGAGGACCTTTTATGGTAACAGTTACTCTTTGCTGTAGACACTGTGAAAGTGAAGATTTGATACGGAATGGTCATGCGTCCAATGGAAAAAAAAATATTACTGTAAATCATGTAAGAGGCGAAGCCGTGAAAATCCAGCACCAAATGGATACACGGAAGAAGACAGAGAGAAGATTATCAGATCATATCAAGAGCGTAGTAGTTTGAGAGGATTAACCAGAACATTTGGAGTGGCACGCAACACGGTCTCGGATTGGCTCAAAAAAAGGCCGCAAAATTACCTCCCTTGAGCGAAACGCTGGTTTCGCCTGATGCAAAGGATCCAAAATCAACAATAATGGAAATAGATGAATTATGGTCGTTTGTAGACAACAAAGGAAATAAAGTATGGATCTGGATTGCTCTCTGTAGAAAGACACGTCAAATAGTTGCACGAGCTGTTGGCGATCGAAGCGAGAAAACATGTCGTGAACTGTGGAACAATATTCCTAAAGCATACCGTGAAGGACATTGTTTTACAGATTTCTGGCAAGCATACCAGCTTGTCATTCCAAAAGATCAGCTAACCCAAGTAGGCAAGGAAACAGGAGAAACAGCACATGTCGAGCGATGGAATTGTACGCTCCGACAACGTATCGGGCGTTTTGTTCGTAAAACTCTTTCTTTCTCCAAATCAATACTCATGCATATCGTTTGTTTGGATCTGTTTCTGCATCGCTACAATCTTGACAGACTCACCCTCCTAGATTGAGCCACTACCAAGATGAGATCAAGGCGATCCTGAATCTCGCGATTGGGGTCTTTATGGACTTTGCCAATAGCATTGCGCATGAAGCCGATTGGAAGCGATAAAGCGAGCTCGCCTCGTTGTGCTTTATTGAGTAATCCTGCTGTCATACGTGCCCGGATCGTATGTAATTCCAACTCGGATAATTGTCCTTTGAGACCCAGAAGCAAACGGCCATTAGTAGAACCAGGATCATAGATGCCGTCCCGATCAGCGATGAGACAGCCTCGATAGCCACAAACATCCAGCAGCGGATACCAATCTGAGCAGTTGCGAGAAAGGCGCGTGACATCGACAGAGAGGATCATGCCGACTTGGCCAAGTGTCACTCTGGTCACCACTTCTTGGAAGCCAGCTCGGTGAGAGGCACTAGCTCCTGTCATTCCCAGGTCAGCATCAATGATTTCAATGTCCTCCTGCCTCCAGCCTAAGTCGATGGCTCGCTGTTGCAACGCGTACTGCAGACGCAGGCTTTCTTGATTGGAGAGCACCTAGTGCGGAGTTGATTGTCGGATGTAGATAAGCGCCTTGCGTTGCAGGTGTGCTGGACTCACTAGTTCGGATCTGCTCATTGAGTACCCGCCTTCAGAATTGTCGAGAGCTCGCTGGTGATCTGGCATTGGAGTTCTGGAGACAGATGCTCCCAGATCTCGCTTGGATGAAAGGGCATTGAGCGCCTCACAGTCCTCGGCGATCGCCACAAGTTCCTTGACAGCTGAATACGTAAGTTTCGTGGAGGTGGCTGGCCGAGATGGAGCCAGTGTAGTTGAGCTCACTGGTAACCGCAAGACCATATGCTCTCGATAGCGGACCAACACATTTCCTGGTCCATGCAAAGGTGCACTCACCGAGATCACTGGGAAATGACGCCCAAAGAGAGGATGAGTTGGATCAGTGACTTCAATCTCCGTTGGGTTCTCTTCGTCCGGGTTCTTGAATAGGGTATTGAGTTGTGGGATCGTTCGATCAAATCTCGCATAAATGGCTCTTGACATATATCCCTATGGAAAAAGCGATTCTAAAAAAGTGGCTTAAAGCAGGATTCATTGAAAAGAACGTTCTTCATGCGACTGAAGAGGGAACTCCTCAAGGAGGCATTTGTTCACCCGTCCTAGTACTACAGTTGTAAGTAGGATCTGGAGACTCAGACAACACGCTTCCAAGGCCACTGCGTTGTGAAGGTACAGTCAGACTATCAAGCTTACTTACAACTGTAGTACTAGCCAACATGACCTTAAATGGTCTCGAAAAGGCGCTTCGAGAGCAATTCCCGAAACCGCATCGAGGAGGAAGCACGGAAAAGATCAATTTCGTGCGCTTTGCCGATGACTTTATCGTAACCGGCAAAACCAAAGAGGTCCTGGAAAACGAAGTGAAACCCCTCGTGGAGCAATTCATGAAGGAACGGGGGCTTCAGCTTTCTCAAGAGAAAACCCTCATCACACCTATCGAAGACGGTTTTGACTTCCTTGGGCAGCATCTGCGCAAGTATCACGGAAAACTGCTCATCAAGCCCTCGAAAAAGAACATCCATACCTTTCTCGAGGACATCCGAAAAGTCATCAAGGCCAACAAGCAGGCCACAGCAGGTAATCTCATTGCTCAATTGAACCCAAAGATCCGGGGATGGGCCAATTATCACCGGCATGTGGGAAGTCTAGAAACCTTTGCCAAAGTGGATCATGCTATCTTTCTGGCATTGTGGCAATGGGCAAAGAGAAGACATCCCCACAAGTCCCATACGTGGATCAAGAAGAAATACTTCAAGACTCATGGGGGACAAAATTGGGTCTTCTCAGGAGAAATTCTCGGACGTAAGGGGATCTTCCAAGCCATTCGCTTGGTGAAGGCGAAAAGTATCCCCATTAAAAGGCATGTCAAAATTCGGAGCGAGGCCAATCCCTATGATCCTGAATGGGAAACGTACTTTGAAAAACGACTCGACGTCAAAATGGTACACGACCTGAAGGGAAAACGGGCATTGCTTCACCTCTGGAAACAACAAGACGGCCTCTGTCCTCTTTGTCACCGTAAGATTACTAAACTCACGGGATGGCACAGCCACCATATTGAGTGGAAAAGTCACGGAGGCAGAGATCAGGCAGATAATCGCGTCCTTCTCCACCCAGAATGTCATGAGCGGCTTCATCGTCAAGGGGGAACCGTATCGAAACCGCGTCCCGCAGGGGGCGTTAGAAAGGCTTGAGCGGTATGCAGGGAAACTTGCTTGTACCGTTCTTAGAGGGTTTGAGGGCGGCAACGCCCTCTTTCACGGGTAGGTATTTTGAAAAGAGAGCAAGCCAGCAGACAGATCAATCTGCTAAGATGAAGGATTGAAAGAAGACTTCATCGAAGGAGAAAGATCATGTCTCAGCTAGCCCCATTATCCCAATGGGAAAAAACGGT
>DASYAN010000581.1:0-8383 GCA_036501345.1 Ktedonobacteraceae bacterium | reverse complement strand
GCTGATTCTCAGCGGCCACCATCACCACTTGCCCGCCGCATTGCGGCGGAGCATCAGGTGGACATTGCTCAAGTCAGGGGCAGTAGTCCCCATGGCCGTGTTACTAAAGAAGATGTAATTCAGTATTTGGAGCAGAATGTGCAAAAAACGTCTGCACAATCGACAACGCCGTCCACGCCAGTTGCTCCTGCAAAACCTGCGCAGCCATCGCCTGCTCTTTTATCGCAGTCTGCACCCGCAGGGGTAGGTCGTGAAGAGCGGATTCGTATGACTCGTCGAAGGCAAACCATTGCGCAGCGTCTCGTCGAGGCGCAGCACACGGCGGCGATCCTTACCACCTTCAACGAGATCGATATGTCTGCCATTATAGACATCCGTGCTCGGCGTAAAGACACCTTCAAAGAGAAACACAATGTCTCGCTGGGCTTTATGTCTTTCTTTACAAAGGCCGCCGTTGGTGCACTCAAAGCTTTCCCATTCCTGAATGCTGAAATTCAGGGTACCGAGATTATCCTGAAGCACTATTACGATATCGGCATCGCGGTTTCAACCGATGATGGACTGGTAGTCCCGGTTCTACGTGATGCGGATCGTAAGAGCTTTGCGGAAATAGAGCGTGAGATCGCTGATATGGCCAAGCGTGCCAGAGCAAATGGGCTGGGACTGGCAGACCTGCAAGGCGGTACGTTCACCGTTACCAATGGAGGTATCTTTGGATCATTGCTTTCAACTCCCATCTTGAATGGTCCACAAGTTGGCATTCTGGGGATGCATAAGATTGAGCAGCGTCCGATAGCTCTCAACGGGCAGGTTGTGATTCGCCCAATGATGTATCTGGCGATGTCCTATGATCACCGTATTGTCGATGGAAGTGAGGCTGTACGCTTCTTGGTCAAGATCAAAGAGTTGGTGGAAGATCCAGAAACGTTGCTTCTTGAGGGATGAGCCTGCTACCTAGGTAATTTTTCCTCTTCGGTAGCCTGTATGAAGCAGGCAGCAGCCATGGAATCCTATCGGTCTTCGAGATATTCTCAACAGAGAGATCTCGAAGACCGACAGGGTGGTTGCACCCTATCTCACTAGGCACTCTTTCTCCAACAATGTTGCGTGTGTTACAATGCCAACAAAAAGTATGGGAGATAACCATGAACAACAAGATACAGATTTAATAAATGACAGATGATGAACTTAGGGATATGATAATTGCTATCCAGGAGGAACTTGAGGAGCGGGAATGGGATGCAATTGTTGCTCAGCCGGATGTCATGAAATGGATGGTGGAGAAGGCAAGACAGGCTCGTCAAGAACATTTGGAAGGGAAAACAGTAGCTTACGAAGACTACAATCATTTGGTGTCTAGACGGTAAAATTGAGACCTATGCCCTCTTTCATACTTTGATAGAGCTATAGATTGTGTTATACTGGTGCCTGGAGATGCAGAGGTCAAATGTTTATTTCCGTGTGGCCCCATGGCTATCCTCCATATAGAACGTGCGATGCTGTCTGAAAGTTGATAAAACTTGTTTTGCACGAATGATGATATACTCTATACATTTCAAGAAAAAAGCCAAAAGTAAGGTCAAAAATTTACCACGAGATTGTTCGGCAGGAACAAAGGGAGTGTCGGGTTATGCAGCCAGAAAATATCCATCCTGGTCAAGCAGACAACAGCAATGATTTAGGTATGCTTGTTGGGAGATCATTGGGCCAATTTCGTATAGCCGAGCGAATTGGGTCTGGTGGTATGGCTATGGTCTTCAAAGCCTATCAACCCACACTTGATCGCTATGTTGCGATCAAGGTCTTGCCTGCCCATTATGCTCGTGATCCTGTATTTGTCAAACGTTTTGAGCGAGAAGCTCGCTCAGTTGCCAGATTGGCACATCCCAATATCGTGCAGATCCATGATTTTGGTGAGCAGGATAATATTACCTATATTGTGATGGAATACGTTGACGGTGGCACTCTAAAAGACAGATTGAAGCGTCCTTTACCAGCGGCTGAGGCTGTCGATTTTATCATCCAAGCTGCTGAAGGACTCGAATGTGCACATCGCAATGGGATTGTCCATCGAGACGTCAAGCCAGCAAATATACTCGTGCGCAAAGATGGGCATCTCTTGCTCACGGACTTTGGAATCGCCAAAATCCTTGAAGGAACGACAAATCTCACACGTGTAGGAACAGGAATTGGGACGCCACAGTATATGTCTCCTGAGCAGGGAACAGGGCAGATGGTGGATCGTCGCAGTGATATCTATTCTCTGGGTATTGTGCTGTTCCATTGTTTGACCGGTCGTGTACCTTTTACTGCTGATAGCCCACTTACTATTACTCTCAAGCATATGAATGATCCGCTGCCAGTCGACAAATTGAAGGCAGAAGGTATTCCGGCACCAATTATTCAGGTGGTGGAAAAGATGGTGGCCAAGCAGCAGCAAGATCGTTATCAGACGGCAGAAGAGGTTGTGGGAGTGCTCACAAGAGCGCTGGCAGCTTCAAATCTGTCTTTGCCACGTGGGTATCGTGGCGGACTTGCTTCATTTACTCCGGTTAGTCCTGTGTCTGGAAGTAGTGCATCGGGCCCACTGTCTAGTAATGATAATGCTAGCAATTCACAGCTGTCTCTGAATGGGCAATCCGTCGTATCGCTGACATGTTTTCGCTGCTGTGCTGCTAATCCAAGTACACGCCTCTTTTGTACAAGCTGTGGTGATGATCTGTCAAACCAGCGTGCTGGCTTAGATACCTATCTGGTAAATGGACGTCCTGTCCTCGCACGTCTTACGATACAGAGTGGACCAATGAAAGGGCGTTCCTATCGTTTTCACCAGGATATGACGACGGTTGGTCGTACCAATGGAAATGATCTGGTTATTTCTGGGCTTACCGTTTCCCGCCGCCATGCACGTCTCTGGTTTTCAGAGGGGAATTGGTATCTGGAAGATGTTGGCAGTGCGAACGGAACACTGGTCAATAACGTACGAATTTATCAAGCAGTGCTCCTACACGACGGTGATGTAGTCAACTTTGGGGATGAGATGGTTGTATTCAACGTGACCTTTGGACCGTGATCACATTAAAGTCATGGACGTGCTGAAGCTGGTCCGTACGCTCTCAGGCGCTAAAGCGCTAGACATGTGGCCCGATTTATCGGGCAGGAACGTAGGGGCCTGATTTATCGCGTCTACCCTACTCTAGGAAGGATAACAACATGAGTTCTATAAATCCTATTGTACAGGTCGCACAACAAATGCTACTAGGTGGAGCTGTCAAACAAAATCATGCGCTTGAGCATGCGACGATTGTATTATTGTCAAAGAAGTTCCCAGAAGTACGCTTCTCGGGCATCTCTTTTGCCGCTGGTTTCTTTGTGTTTGGCGATGTACCGACAGAGGCTATTCTCCCTACTGCCGAGGAAGCACTCAACCTGTTGCGTACGACCCAGCCTGAACTGGCAGTGCATGAGCGTTGTGGGACCAACTTGGCGATAGCTGGGTTGTTGACGGGCCTCTCGGCAATGCTGGTGGCGAAGATGCGGCGTCCCTATAATACCTTTAATAACGTTGTACTGGCATCAACAGCAGCCCTAGTACTGGCTCGTCCGCTAGGCCTAAAAGTACAGCGCCATGTCACTACGCAGACGCCCAATGCATCGATGCGCATTCTCGATGTCAAAGCAATGAAAGTACTGAGTAGCCCAGCTCACTTTGTGAGCACTGATAATCCTGAAGCAGCCGGTTTATTCTCCTAGAAAGGTGAAATGTTGTATGGAGCAAGAGCGGAGTCGATTTCTGGTTGAAACCTCCTGGTTAGCAGAGCATCTTGATGATCCGCAGGTGCGTATTGTGGATATGCGTGGCTATGTACGGGCTGTTCCCCGTAAAGGTGCAGAGGGTCTGCAGGATGCCACATACACGGGGGCTCGGGACGAGTATGAGCGTGGGCATATTCCCGGCGCTGTTTATATCGACTGGACTGAGGATATTGTCGATCTTGAGGATGATGTTGAGGCGCAAATTGCTCCTCCTGAGCAATTTGCTGAATTAATGGAGCGCCTGGGAATTGGAAATCAGCATCTGGTTGTGGCCTATGATACGCATCCTACCTCACAGTTTGCCACGCGCCTCTGGTGGGCGCTCAACTACTACGGCCATAAACAGGTAGTGGTGCTCAATGGTGGTCTACCCAAATGGCAGCGTGAGCAGCGACCGTTAGAAAGTACCATTCCCACCTATCCTCCGGCTAAATTTACTACTGTCGTGGAGCCAGAATTACGTGCAACGGCCGAGGATGTTTTAGGGTTACTGGGACAGCATGGAGTGAAAATAATAGATGCACGTGACACTGGACAGTATACAGGCAAAATTGCTCGTGGTGAAGGTCGACGTGGTCATATTCCCGGTGCGGTTAATCTCCCACGTGAAGAATTGATCGATTCGGCGACGGGAACATTTCGTAGTAATGAAGAGCTCCATCGCTCATTTGCAGCGATAAATGTCTCGCCAGATCAGCATGTAATTGCCTACTGCAATGGTGGAGTGGCAGCCACCACGGCTCTCTTCAGTCTAGCTATGCTGGGATATCCCCAACTGACCAACTATGATGGCTCCTGGAATGAATGGGGCAAGCGCCGTGACCTGCCTGTCGAGCTTTAGGGATAATACGATATCTCCTGAATAAATTTCATGATGGACAAGTATACAGAGAGGCCTGCTGGAGCTCGTAGAGTGTATTGCAGGCCTTTAGTATCACATCTTTCTTTATGCCTTTGAACTCTTTTTTGTCGCACTATCTGCTTGATTTCTGTATAAAATTTGAATAAGCATCAGAAGCGGCAAAAAAGTCTTGAAATACGATCTTTAATGATCTTTTCTTTTGTTAGAGAGTGCTTCTTTAATCTCTGTCTCACATCTGCCTGTTGCAGAAAAAACTAAGCCAATCTTTGCTTCTCCTGCATTAAACTTTTGTATAGCATGATTGATTGCTGCCTTTTGCTCAGTACAAATTGCCTGAAATAGGTCTGCATTATATTCTTGTAGTTCTTGAAGATCTTTACTTATAAAGTAACATTTAGTAAAAAATTTTAATCGGCCTTCATAGTCTATACCGTCTTTTGAAAGCTTTTCTAAAAACGTTTCTTTTATTCCTACATCTAATTCAATAGGCCCAAATCCATATGTTTCAAAATTACGCTGCCTAAACAAGAATTTATCCATATCTATCATCTGATTATCTCTTTGTTCAGACTGAGTTGGTTACTCCGTCACTTCAGTTACATTTATGGTCTCATCTTGATCAGAGCATTCACCCACCTCCGAAGTTGTTTCTGAAACTTTCAGTTTTTTTTGTTCTACAATATTTATGTTATCTTGCGAGTTGTCTGCAAAAGATCCATATTCTACTTTTCTTTTCCTGTTTCTTTGCACTTTCTAGTCTTAAGGATACCTGATAGATAAGCTTTTCATCTAGGAAAATGGGGGACAACTTGGACCAAAAAAGGGGACAACTTGGAGAGTCAAGGAAACATGTTCATAGAGCTTCCTTAGCTCTTGGCTTGTTATTCTCGAAGTATATTAATGGTGAATAATCAATATAAGGATGATTGCAACCAATGCGACGAAAATAGCTATCAGGAAGAGTGCACCTCTCGGCCCGATTTTGAACCAGGAGGGGGATGGTTGTTGTGGCCCTTGAGTAGGGGCCTGTGGCTGGTGGTTGTGGATAGGGGGGGGCTGCATGGCTGGTGGTGCAGATACCTGAGTGAGAACTGGGGTTGGTGTAGTTCCTCCGGCTGGAGGTTGTGCTGTTCGATTTGGCTGAACTGGTGGTGAAGCAGGTGAGCTGGTCGTCTGTGGTTTGACTACATGAGTTGCCACTGCTTGTTTGAGTTGCGATGGACTAACAAGCAGCGTTTGTTCTGCCGAGATATCCCTGACATTAGTATTGGCCATCTGTGGGCCGCTCAAGGGAGTGCCACAGCGTGAACAGAAGCCTGTATTTGCAAGCAAGGGCGTACTACAACGTGGGCAGGTAGCACTTGTCTTCTGGTTCTGGGTCAAAGGAGGAGTGCTTGTACCAGACTTTCCCTGTTTTTGGTTTGCCTGTTCTTTGGCTATTTCAGCCTGGAGAGCTTCATAGACTTCTTGCAGATCTGGTTGCGTTGAGTTAGGATCGAATGGGCGTGAAGGTGATGGTGTAGGTGATGATGGTGGTGGTGGAGATGCTGCTGGCAGCGCTTTTGCGACTCGTTGCAGGTCCTTGGCAAGATCTGTAACAGAGTTATAACGGTCTTTCGGTGTGAGCTCCATGGCTTTCTGAATGATAGCATTCAGCTGCTTGAGCAGTTGTGGTGGTAACGTGCCAAGCTGCGCAATATGGCGTGAATGGTGTGGTGCTGGTTTACCGGGCTTTGTGACGCCCAATTTGAATGGAGGAGGAACACTGCCTTCGGGACGCACTTCAGGTGGGTTATTGGCATGGTTCTCTTGCAGAGAAGGCAGTGTGGGACGACCTTGCTGCAAAGATTGGTTACGTAT
Source organism: Ktedonobacteraceae bacterium (assembly GCA_036501345.1). Classification (GTDB taxonomy): domain Bacteria; phylum Chloroflexota; class Ktedonobacteria; order Ktedonobacterales; family Ktedonobacteraceae; genus DASYAN01. The sequence continues at coordinate 1,845 of DASYAN010000581.1, read as the reverse complement.
CGAAACACTGGGCGGTTCATGAGCAGTGAGTGCGAAATAGAGAGTTCCCCCTAGTGCATAAATATCAGAACGGGCATCGGTTCCACTACCGCCGGGGTATTGTTCTGGTGGAGCATAGCCTGGTGTACCCTGGTGCCGAATAAAGAAAAGTGTACGTACTCCATCTGCTGCAGCTTTTGCATTTCCCATATCAACTAGGATTGCTGTGCCCGAAGGTGTGATACGAATGTTGTCAGGTTTGATGTCACGATGGATCACAATTGGCTGTTGTTTGTGCAGGAACATGACTGCATTACAAACGGCCAATAGCCAGCCAAGAATCTTTCCAATGGGAACGACTTCATTGTGTTGGCGGGCCATACGGATAAGGTCTGTTAGATCGTTTCCCTCAATATAATTGAGAACAATATAGTAACGACCTCGTTCGGTAAAAGCATCCTGGAATGCAGGAAGGTTAGGATGATGCAGCTGACTAAGAACAGAGGCCTCGTGCTGTAACTGCTCTTGCCCGCTGGTACCAGTTACTAAATATTCCTTGACTGCATATTGTTGGTTATTGGCTAGGTCTATTGCCAGATAGACATGTCCAAACCCTCCGCTACCCAGTACGCGTTCGATACGATAGCGTCTATGTAATACCGTGCCTGACGGGACTGTCTCTATCATCAGTCATCAAACTTTGACCTGTGGATACCCTAGCAAAAGCCTAGGGGAGGAAACAGGTCTTCCTTTCCTGGTGGCTTGGGCACCGAGGTAACCCCTTGCCTGAACAAACCCCTTTCGGGGGAAGCTTTTTAAGAGAAATCTTCTAAAAACTCTTGCTCGATTTCGAGCACACCGTGTCTAAGCACGGGTGATATGACATAGAATATACGCGTCAAAGCACGTATACTCGACGATATTATACACTAGTTCGAAGGGCATGTACATGGTCAAGAACCAATGAACCAATTTCAAGAAGTTTTTTATCGCTCTGACCATATAAGGGTTTTTGTGATGAAGCAGCATTTAGCCTTGACTTGGACTCAAAAATTGTTCCGCCGTATAGCCGCGTAAATCTCCAATGTGGTCAACTGTAATATCAGGAACAAATAGCTTTGGTAGTTGCCGAGCCGCGTATTTGCCTTGTTTGACAAATACTGTGATGAGTTTTGGTCCTAGCACTTTTTTCGCATCTGCCAGAATGTCTGGTTTATCGTCAATGATCACATAGTGGTCAGCTGGGTAGCGTTGCATGATTTCGTCGAGATGCTCTTGTTTATGGGTGTAGAGTAAAACCTTTCCGTCTACAGCGTCAGCTAATGAACTGTTGAAAATTTTCTCTGCTTGGAAGTACAAGTCACCATCGGAGACAATCACAACCTGTCCTATAGTCTTTAGATGCTGTATGGTTTCCAACGCGTATGGATAGAGCGCTTTGTCGAAAGGATAGTGCTCGAACAGCGAGCGGATATGCAGATAGGTTTGTTCGTCCATTTCAGCGTTTGAAGTCTGTTCACGGAATCTGGTAAGTGCTGCAGGAATATCCACGACCCCCTTTTCTTTTCGTACCTGTTCGTAGATATCCCAAAAGCGTTTAGCTAAATCCGGTTCTAGATATGCCTGGAGGTGTTGATCCAGGTTTGCTTTGACACCATCATTGTCTAATAGTGTATTATCAACATCTAGTAAGAAAACCATGTTTGGCATAGAACATCTCTCCATCTAATATTTGTTTGAGGTAAATAAGGTGCAGGTATTATTGGAAGTACAATACCTGCCGTTGTCTTTTGTTAGTGGTATGGTACCATTTATCATACGTTGCTATGGTGATCAAAGTTCTAGGCTATTCTCGAAAATAGTAGT
>DASYAN010000580.1:0-7149 GCA_036501345.1 Ktedonobacteraceae bacterium | reverse complement strand
GAAGCGTATCCAGGTACGGTTACGCGATGATGGTACGCTAGAACGGTCTGATCCTGCCGAAGCTCATCGAAGGGAGCGTGAGTATCTGGTTGAGCATATGGTCAACAGAGCTCTGGAGTATGTTGGCTGGTGCGAGGAACTAGATTTCCATAATTTGATCATTGCGCTGAAGTCCTCCACCGTTCTCACTGCAGTTGAAGCGTATCATCGTTTTTCACAACGTTCAGACTATCCTCTGCATCTTGGTATTACTGAAGCTGGTACTCTGGTGAGTGGTTCGGTAAAATCAGCCGTGGGACTCGGTTTGTTGTTGGCTGAGGGTATTGGTGATACCATTCGCGTCAGCTTGAGTGCCGAGCCCGAAGAGGAAGTTCCAGTTGCCTATGAGATCTTGCGTTCGCTGGAACTGCGTAACCGTGGTGTAACCTTCGTGTCTTGTCCTTCATGTGGCCGTGTTGAGATCGATGTAGTTGCCGTTGCCAATGAAGTTGAGAAGCGTCTGATGAAAGTGCAAACTCCCATTCAGGTAGCGGTAATGGGCTGTGTAGTCAACGGCCCTGGCGAATCACGTGATGCAGATGTTGGCCTAGCAGGTGGTAAGGGCAAAGGTGTAATCTTCCGCAAAGGGCAAGTAGTCAAAACTGTTCCTGAAGATCAATTCCTGGATGCCGTTCTCAAAGAGGTAGCTAGCCTGCTTCCTGAGCATGAGGCCAAAGTGATCTATCCCGAAGGGGGTATCAATGAGGTTGCAGGGACTCACCGTACCCGCGAAGAAGGGATGAATCTGCCTATTATCCAAAGGGCATAGAGAGCATCCAGAAGAAAACTATGTAGGGATGAGACATCCCGAAATTTAAAGTAGCTTGAGAAGTGAGGCTCCACAGTGCTATCTTCCCAAGCTACTTCTTGCTTTAGGAGTATCCCCTTGAGCGATACAAAACAAAAAAGGAGCCGTTTTGCTATAACGGCTCCTTTTTTCTAGTGGGCGATACAGAACTCGAATCTGTGACCTCTACGATGTCAACGTAGCGCTCTAACCAACTGAGCTAATCGCCCTCGCAACGTATATCATAATAGCATTGTCCCTTTCCTTTGTCAAGCATTTTTTCTTCAAATCTTCAAAGGTACAACCACACTATCTATGCTTTTCCCTCACATTATTGTTACGTTGCTTGGAAGTGTCGCATAAGTGCCGCATAAGTGTCACCATTTGTCCTGGAAAAAACCTCTCTCATTAGCTATTCTTAAAACAGAGTAGTGTGGCAGGAGGAGGACTTGTGAATTTGGAAATACTCTCTTCTGCGTTAGTTCTGAAATGCCCTCAATATCTTATGAGGCAGCGTCATTTTGTTGACACGGGGATGTTCCTTGATTTGGATCAAGCAGATAGCATCCTCTATTAAGAAAGGATAATGATCTTATGCTAACATTGACATCAGCAAAACGGGTCATCCTGCTTCTCATCTGGCTTAACCTTGTCACGATCTTGACTTCTGTGACCATCTTCTCCTCAGGAATGTTCGTTGCCAATGCAGCAAAGTCAACAACAGGGAAGCCCTGCACTACTACCGGAAAGAGTGCTACCTCTAGCCTGAAATTCGATGCCACAGTATTTCAAGGGCAAATGCTCAACAATAATAAGCATCAGACCGTGGCTAACATTAAGCTGACTATCACAAATGACCCAACAACCCATCAACTCAGTACAGTAGATTTCGTATCTACGCCTGTCTTTCCTCCGAATACTAATGATGGCACCTTCAAGGGGGGAGGAATACCACTCAAACTTGCTAGTGGAACGCTCGACGGAAACGCTCAGCAAAATGCACTAACTAACTTCATTATAGATAGCAAAGATCTCGATGATGGTCAGCTAGTGACTATCGACTTTAGTGGCATTCCTACTACTCAAAGATTAGGAGGAGATTACCAAATAAAGGAAACAGGAGGCAATGGCTACAACAATTTCGGTGGACAATGGTCGGTTAAACGCTCAACTAATGGTAACTGACTAGTGGCCTCATTTGTGTATTATGAAAAGAATCGTCCAAGAAGGTACTGTGATAGAAGGTATGAGAACTCTGATAAAGCTTCTCTCACATTATTGCTGCGTTGTCTGAAAATGTCGCAAAAGTGCCGCATAAGTGTCGCCATTTGTCCTGGAAAAATCCCTTCTCATCGGCTATTCTTAAAACAGAGGACTGTGGCAATAGGAGGGCTTGTGAATTTGGAAAAGCTCTCTCTGCGTGATTTCTGAAATGCGTCTCACCTTCTCAAAGAGAGAAATATTGATGCCATCAGTATCTTATGAGACTGCGGCATTTCGCTAACAAGGGGAGGTTCCCTGGTTTGGATCAAGCAGGGAGCCCTCTCTCTAAGAAAGGACAAGGACAACATGCAAGCCCTGACATCAGCAAAACGGGCCATCCTACTTACTATCTTGATTAAACTGGCCACGACGCTAAGTACTCCTATTAGAAACGAGGAAGTCTATTAGCTAGCGGTCGGCGTGGTACAATAGCCACGTAAATTGTATTCATAGGAGGAGACCTCCTAAATCAGCTTCACAGCATGACTCACAGGCGATGCCAACAGAGAAGAATTTCGAGTACATCTGGATTGACATCAATGAGCCTCATCCTTTTCTCCTGTCTCATCCCCAAACTGGAAGGCGCTATCCATCTTATTAGCCGCATCTTTTTGCATCGATGGCAATAGATGAGAATAGGTATCCATAGTCATGGCAATGGTACTATGTCCCAAAAGTTCCTGCACGACTTTTGGATGAACACCCATTGTCAGCAAAATCGTCGCCGCACTGTGGCGCAAATCATGGAACCGCATATGAGGAAGACCAGCCTTCTCAAGCAAAGCCTTAAAATGCCGAAGGAGTTTATCAACGCTTATGAAATCACCAAAGTCATTAGTGAACACCAGATTCATAGCTTTCCAGTTATCACCAGCTTTTACTTTTATCTGATCTTGATGCAAACGATGATCTTTCAACATGCTCAAGGCAACATTGGGAAGCACGACCTTACGTCGACTCGATCGAGTTTTTGGATCATGCTCAACAACACCATAGCTTCCCAACCTATTTACAGTATGCCGTACATGAAGCACGCCTCTCTCCAGATCGACATCATTCCAATGCAAGGCTAATAATTCACCACGTCTCATGCCTGTAGTCACCGCTAAGATCAAAATGGGTTCAAGCCAATGACCTTTGGCAGCTGCTACCAAATTTTCTATCTCATCAGATGTGAGAGGATGGATTTCATGGGCCTCTGCGCGTGGAAGAGAGACTAAAGATGCAACATTGCGTGAGATCAAATTCCACTTCACTGCATTCTCTAGAGCTTTATGGAGAGCTGCATGGATAAGAGCTATCGTTCTCGGCTTGAGACCTTCCTTAATTTTCTGAGCATAAAATGCTTGAATGTGCTGAGGTGTCAATTTCCGAAGGGAAACATGCCCCAGACCAGGTACGAGATGACGATGAATAACTGAACGATACTGAATATAGGTGCTAGGCTTGACCATAGGAGGCTTATGTGTTGCCTCCAACCACTCAACAAGATAATCACCTAACTTCTGTTTCGGACCAGTGGCAAGAAGACCCTTTTGATCCTCTTGCTGTGCTTTTCTCAATTTCTCAAGAGCTTCTGCTTTTGTCTTACCATAAAAGTAAAGTCTCTTGCCATTCTCAGGAACAAAACTCGCTTGCCAACGCCCATCACTCCGCTTGAAAAGCGTTCCTTCACCATTCTTTCGAGTCTTCTTGTTTGCCATAAAATACCTCCTTGTTACTGCTCATGTTGAATAAGCCATTTTTGCAACGAAACGGGAGAAATGCGCACCGAACGGCCAAACTTGATAATAGGAAGCCCTTCCGTATCAATAAGGGTATAGACCGTTGGGCGACTCACGCAGAGCATCTTTGCGACAGCAGGAATCGTGAGTAAAGGTTGCAATGGTTCGAGAGTCAGATCAGACTCTTGAAAAAGCGATTCTTGCATCAGAGAGCACCTCCTTTTCATTTTCTTAAGCCACGGCAGCAGGCTCTAAGCGATAGCGGACTCGCTTTTTGTGTACCAGCTCAGAGAATGGCATCTGCTTCTCCTCTTGCAGATACGGTTCAGCTTGCTCCATAATGAAATGCAACGTGTCGGAGAGGTCATTTTCTACCGGGTCTTCCTCTTGATCGATCGCATAGCCCCCGCGCCAGGCCTCAATAGTCGAGAGCCAGCCAACCACTTGCCGGATGCCTTGCAGCATATTGACCTCTCGTTTGCGCTGACGAATAAAGGGCCGATTATCACAGGGAGCTGGAGCCACAGCAGGAGCAACTGCTTGCTCTCTTTTCCGAGAAGTCACCCTCTGGCAGGTGTTTGGCATTAAAAATGGATGCTTCTCCAGATAGGCATCCACCTCGGCCAGCAATTCCTCTTTTTCCCGCTCTATCTCAGCAAGCAGCTCCTGCTTTTCCCGTTCTTCTCGCTCATACTCCGACTCTGGAAGAAGCTGCTCTTCAAAGGCATGCTGGATGACTTCCCAGTCAGGATGCACAGGCCAACGAGAGCGATTCGTGTCTTCAGTGGGGACCACATAGCGCAACCAGCCATCGGGTAGACCATCCTCACCACCACCAACATGACCCACGGCGTACGTCCAGAGATCATGCACATGATCGAGCACATCAAAGGCTTGTGAGATATCGGGAAATTCGCGAAAGGCCGTCCTGGTGAAGCGGACCTCAATGCGCCAGATGGCCATGTCCTCCGAGTACTCGATACCCAATGCTGCTGCCTTGCGCCGCCAAATATCATGAAACCAAGTCTTGCCGGAATGATATTTAATTTCATCGGTTTTGTTATAAATGACAGCGGAAACTACCGAGATATGCTTGCCAAAAGTGAGACCCGTAATCTTTTTCCAGCGCCGATGAATGCAAGAGGGGCCATCAACGAAGCCATCACCACCACCAAGAATGGAAGGATTCTCATCATCGAGGACTGCACGGGAGATAAAGTGCTCTTTGATGTCTTGGGCACTCAAGTCCAATCCCAGCACATCGACGGCCAGATCCAAGGTCGATTGATCCAGTAGGATATGCTCTCCATACAACGAGCAGAGAAAGAGATACACTTTGGTCAGGGCCAGTCCCAGATCTCCGTCACAATCCCAGAGATATTCCGAATTCAAGCGGAGCTGTCCAATAATGCCGGTCTTTCTGCCCCGACCAATGCAGAGCGTGATCTTGTCATTCTTGAGAATCCACTTGAATTGAGACCCACCCTTATCCTGCATGAAGAGGGTTTGCTCTTCAAAAATCCAGCGCGTCGGTACTTCCTCATCTACTTCTTGCGCTTGCTTCTTGAGGACTTCCAAATCCTCCTGCAGTTCTGCACTTAACTCTTGTTTGATGGGCATAAAATCACGATCGGTTGGACGAATATTATAGGTGGCGGTATCAGGACCAAAGCTCAGAGCGACCACCTGAGAGGGCGAAGCAGCAAGATCAGCAGTCATAGCAACACCTCCAAAGACTCGAGAGAATGAAGAAGAACCATCCTCTCAGAACAACTAGCAGACCCGATGTATTTAGCGCGGTGTGGTATACTTGCGCCACCGCGCTGGATTCGTTGGCCCACCATTTCTGCACCTTGAAGATTTTTTTGAAGGATATGTTTTGTTGGGTGTTGCCCTTGACCGTGTGTGCTTTCCTTGAACAGATGTGCAAGTGCACGCGTACGGCGTTCTGGCGTGCAGGCGTGCAAGAAGCTTCTGTGGTCTCAGACAAATATAGCAGAGATGAACGGGTGAGATAGTTTCGTAGAGAGAGAAGAATAATGAGCCACTTGTTCTGGTTAAGGGATTTATTCGCCCATATTTCGATTCTGGTAGGTTCTAGAGGTATATTTCTGACCTGGATAGTCTGATACGAAAAAGACGTGTACGAGCTACTTTCGAGCTTCTCATTGATGAAGCTTAAAGCAGCTTGTAGATCAGTTTGACACACAACAGATGATGCATCATGTCCAATCAGAGAAAGAACTGTTACTCGGATCGATATACGACAGACCACCCACATAGCAGCCTTGTGACACAACGACAAATACCCGATACTCCTCATTGAGCACCAGGTACAGAAGGCATATGACGTGTCATCAAGCCGATTTGTTAGCATCCAAGCACCTCAGAAAGGATCACACCAGAGAGCGAGGCAAGTACCACCAAACCAGCTTGGGCTTGCTTGCTATGATCGTGTGCCAGAGCAGCCAGGAAGCCAGCACATGTGCCCACCGACCAGAAGAAGAGATCAGAGGCCTCACGATAATTCGTCCCCAACGTACTTCGGCAGATACTCTCAATAACACAAAGACTCGTGACAGGAGCGCCATAGACAATATCACCAGGATCAGCACTCTCCACATCAAAGTAGAGTGCATACCCACATCGATATCCAGAGACAAACATTGGATGAGCAGTCACACGGCCATCAAGACACGAAAAATCGAGAGGACCAGCAAGTGAAGCCAGCGTAAGGACTGGCATATTTTCAGGTGGATCAACCATCTCTAACATCGAAAACTTCCTTTCTCTGGAAAGACCAGAGGAATGAGTAGCCTCATGATAAGCATTCTAGAAACCAAGAGTACTAATATCCAAGTGTTTAAGAGTCTAAGAGAATGATACCACAGCAATTCTCTTGCTGTCAAGACTAAGAGTCTAACAGTTCAAGAATGTGCTATAATATTCTGAAAATCAGGAGAGAGCGATCATGCCAAGAACAGGGAAAATATCCAAAGCGCCCGAGGGATATTACACAGCAAGTGAAGCCATTAAAAAACTCAACATGCCTAAGGCGACCTTTCACCATTATGTGAAAACTGGTAAAATCAAGAAAAAAGTCCCCTATGGAAGAAAAGAGGGATATTACGAGAAAAGCTATATTGATAAGATGGCAGAAGCTAGCCAGCTCTATGCCCTACAATATGCAGAAAAGCCTACAATATTTAGTGTTGCTACAAGGGAAGATGTACAGGGCATTTACCAAGTTATTGCAAGCCTCTGGGGAACAGTAGGGATTACACCTACAGAAAGGAGGTTAGAATGGTATAAAATTAACCCAGAAATAGATTATGT
>DASYAN010000579.1:0-5112 GCA_036501345.1 Ktedonobacteraceae bacterium | reverse complement strand
TATCATACTCCTGCTGAAGTGTATTCAACAGGTACACCAATTGTTTTACCATAAAACGAGAAACACACCGAAAGGAAAAGGAGGAGAGTAGCTCTTAAAACTGCCCTTCCTCCTGTCTTGACAAATGGGTCCACTTTACCTGATCGGCTTCTTCTCTAATTTGGCAGATGCTGTCTTTAACAGTATTTCTCTCAAAGGGCGAAAATTGAGCCAAATTTGTTTCAATATTGTCGCATCTATCTACTATATTAATAATAATGTATATTCTTTCTAAATTTGCATTTATGCCTTGAAGCTGCTTAAAAGAACTATCAAGAGATTTTTGTGTTTCCTCCCTCTCTTGCTTATCCGTTGAAATGGTACGCAAATTTTTTAAGACGCTCTCCAAATTTTTTAAGACGCTCTCATATATCTGATCATATTCTTTCCTAATTTGACAGATGCTGTCTTTAACAGTATCTCTCTCAAAGAGCGAAAATTGATCCAAATTTGTTTCGATATTGCTACATGTATCTGCTATATTACTAATGTGTATTATTCCTAAATCTGCATCTATGTCTTGAAGCTGCTTAAAAGAACTATCAAGAGATTTTTGTGTTTCCTCCCTCTCTTGCTTATCTGTTGAAATGGTACGCAAATTTTTTAAGACGCTCTCCAAATTTTTTAAGACGCTCTCATATATCTGATCGGCTTCTTCTCTAATTTGGGTGATACTATCTTTATCCCTCTCAAACTGCGAAAATCGAGCCGAATTTGATTGAATCATATGATATATGTTCGAGGAGTTCTCGATGTATCTTTGGTATAGTTTCACCTTTATGCCTTGAAGCTGCTTAAAAGAACTATCAAGAGATTCTTGTGCTTTATCTCTCTCTTGCTTACCTATTGAAATGGCGCCCAAGTTTTTTAAAATGCTCTCATATACCTGATCGGCTTCTTTCCTAATTTGGGTGATGCTGTCTTTAACATTATTCCTCTCAGATGGCAAAAATTGATCCAGATTTGCTTCAATCGTAGCACTATGGCTCTGTATTGTATCCCAATAATCAATGCATTCTCTTATTTGTCTACTTTCATTAAGTAAGCTATCAAGTCTATTGTGTACTTCTTCCATCATTGCAATGTCAAATTGCGAATATGAATTGTCACAATGGCCTACAGCTCTTGAAGATGCCTTTGCAAATGCATTTGTCAGAAAGGTAATATATTGCTTAAATTCCATTGTTTGCTTAAATGTAAGAGTTTTAAGAAAGTTTTTATTCTTTGTAATGATATCTATGTCTGAATTAAAAGAGTCAATTTTTTCTAATACACCAGCACGTTTGGTGAGACGACTAGAATGTCCGCCCTCACTAGATATCCTCACAAAATCAGGTGCTTGCTTTGGTATTATTGGAATATGTGGAACCCTATCTTCCTTCTCCCATGGGTTCAGCCTGGATCCTCTAATTCCATTAGACCGTTGGATGTAGCCTCGGTCTGTTTCTCTACTTCTTCGCATGAATGAATTTTCTGCCTTTTTTTTCTTTCCCATTAATTTTTGATACAAACTTTTAACCTTAAATAAGCCAGATTAAAAAGCCTAGGCTACTGTCAGGATGGCACTATTACGCCTTTTCAACCCACTGATGGTGCTTTATAACTCAGAAGCCCCTCACTAAAAGCCTCTAGTGGAAAGAGTACCTAATGAGAAAGTTCTTTGCTAGGGGCAAAAAGGACATCTTGAAGACAAAAGAGGACAACTTTCTCTCAAAAGCGGACAGCCTCTAATCGATCATGGGGCATGTGAGATCTTGGCCAGCTTCATCTACTCTATTAAGATCCTCTTGTCCATAGCAAGGAAAGCTCTCATGAGCCAGAAAAAGATGCTCTGTATTTGTTGAGGCTGAGAAAGGCTCTACTTATCTGGATTACGAGACACCCTCGGTCTGCTAAAGAAAGTAACATCTTTCGTATAATATCGGGTGGGATAGACGAAATTTAATATGCAGAGGAGAACACCCCCTCTTACTGGTGTACTGCCAAAACTGGGATGGCTCCAACTTAGTGGAGCCATCGAGCGATCTTGCCTAGTTTACACTCCGCATCGAATGCGCTATACTAGCTCCAAAAGATAACCATGTTTCGTTGTGTCTGGAGGAATGCATTCGTGAGAATTACATGCAAGCAGCAGGATTTGAGCCGAGGGCTCTCCATTGTGGGACATGCGGTCTCTAGCCGTAGTACATTGCCTATCCTTGCTAATATTTTGCTAACAACTGATCAGGGTCGTTTAAAACTGTCTGCAACCAATTTGGAAATTGGCATTAACTGCTGGGTTGATGCCGAAATTCATCAAGAGGGATCAACGACGGTCCCAGCGAAGACGTTCAGTGAGCTTGTTGGTAGCTTGACACAGGGTCAGGTAGATCTCATCGTCTCCGAAGATACGCATGCGATCAATGTGAAAACTGCGAAAAACAATGCCAATGTGAAGGGGATGGACCCGTCAGAATTCCCGCTGATCCCAAGTGCAGAGGGTGGGGAAGCTCCAATTGTGCTGGATGCTGGTCTGCTCAAAGAAATGATCTCCCAAGTTGCATTTGCGGCTGCCGATGATGACTCCCGCCCGGTCCTTACTGGTGTGCTGGTTGAAGTCAATAATGAATCTGTATCATTTGCAGCTGCCGATTCATTTCGTTTGGCGATGCGTGTAGCACCACTACCCGGTCACACCGAGTCACATGGCAATATTTTGATTCCGGCTCGTACTCTGGCCGAATTGGCTCGTATCTTGCCTTCTGAAGGTACTGTTCAGATGGTGGTCACGCCCAATCGCAGTCAGGTACTTTTCCATACCGAGCACGTCGATCTGGTTTCGCGTTTGATCGAGGGAACCTTCCCGAACATCCGCGCAGCCATTCCGAAGCAGCATGCCGTGCGTGCAGTAATTGAGACCAAAGAATTTGCGGCTGCGGTCAAGATGGTTACTCCCTTTGCGCGTGACAGCTCAAATATTACTCGTGTTAAGATCAATGGTGGCAGTGGCGAAGGTATTGAGGCTGGCGCTGGCACATTGACGTTGGAGTCTAATGCTGAGGATGTCGGTGATAATACTGCTACCATTAATGCAGCCGTTGATGGTCCTGAAGTGCAAATCATCTTCAACGTGAAATACCTGACCGAGGTGCTTGCGATCATGGATACGCCCGAGGTAGCTCTTGAACTGAACACGTCGGCTAATCCAGGTGTGCTCAGACCTGTGGGTTCCGCTGATTATACCTATGTCATTATGCCAATGAGTACCAATCGGTAACTCTGTAACGCGGATATGCAAGCATGTATCTTTCACACCTTTCCTTGAATGAGTTTCGCAACTATAAACAACTGGCTTTAGATCTGGAGCCAGGACTCTTCGTTTTCCACGGTGACAATGCTCAGGGAAAGACAAATCTACTTGAGGCTGTGAGCATGCTTGCTCTGGGCAGCTCTTTTCATGCCAGCAGTGATCGCGAGGTTGTCAACTGGTTTGCTCAGGAACATGTGGCACATCTCGATGGCACCGTCAAGCGCCATGAGGATGACCTACGGATAGAGATTATTCTTTTCGATCCTACACCTCCCACCTTCGAAATGAACGGACATGTGGTTCGTGAGGCACACTCGATTGCGTTGCCTGCCAATGCACCCCGCAAGCGCTACAAGATCAATGGTGCATCTAAGAAAACTATGGATGCGATCGGACAATTGCGTGTTGTGCTCTTTGCTCCCACCGATCTGCATCTTGTTGATGGTGCTCCCGATGAGCGTAGGCGTTTCCTTGACCGAGCGCTCTGCCAGATTCAACCCCACTACTGTCAGACGCTGATGAAGTACCGCAAGATTGTGGCCCAACGTGCTGCTTTGCTCAAGCGTATCCGTGACCAGCAGGAAGATCCACAGATGCTCAACTATCTAGATGAGCAGCTTGTCCAGTTGGCAAATCACGTTATTCATGAACGCCAAAGCATGATTGCTATCCTCAATCAGCACGCCAATACCTTTCAGCAGGCGATCAGTGGGGGTCAGGAGCAGCTCCAGATCGTTTATCGGCCCTCGTTTAAGGTCGATGCCCTATGGAGTATGACGGAGGCTCCCCAGCAGTATCTGGCGCAGTTACGCGAGGCACGCAAAAAAGAAATTTTGCAAGGCATCTGCTTGCTCGGACCTCACCGTGACGACCTAGAATTTCTGGTAAATGGCGTGAATATGCTCACCTACGGGTCGCGTGGTCAGCAACGCACTGCCGCTTTGGCTACCAAGCTTGCCGAACTAGCATTTATGCGTATCAACACTGGCGATGAACCTGTCTTATTACTCGACGATGTTTTCAGTGAACTCGATCACTTGCGCCGCGATTACCTTTTGTCTCAAGTTATACAGCATAATCAGGTGTTTCTTACCTCAACTGACCTGACAGGTTTTCCCTCCGAGATTGTTAAGCAGGCCCATATCTATCATGTTATGAGTGGAACAGTCTCATTGCAAAACGAGATCTCCGCTTAATTAAGAAGCGCAAACACGTCCTGCTCTTCATATCCTGGTTGGCTTTACTCATTTTGAAGGGCAAGACGCACACCAATGCTAATGTAAAGAAAGAACGGCCACAGAGCAGACCAGGCTAGCCTGTGCTGCTTGAGAAGCCTTTTCACACAGTCTCTAAATAGATCGCGTCCGTGACCACACCCTCACTAGTAGATTGGGTAACTACCTAACCAGCAGCCTCAACATATCTCCCTGTTCCACCGATAATGCCAGACACATCATGTGGGGCAAGTGCAGTAATTGAAGGACGATAACTGACTCCTGCGGCCTCAATTTGTAGAGTATCGGTATGGACGAGTTATTCTTGAGCTTCATTTCATCAGGCATGTCTCCCATGGAAATAGAATTTCCATGGGTTTCTCTGGCACCTAGTGCCATGATGTCTCTGGGCCACGAAATATCTTTTCCCTAGCCATCCTTTCCCCTCATTCGCAACTTTATGGTATCTAGATGTATAATATTTAGGGAATCTCTGGCTTTGTACACAAGTCGCAGGGCTTGTGAAGCTTCCTGTTAAGTACAGCTCTGCTTGTCCAAATAGCCTGCATT
>DASYAN010000578.1:0-4728 GCA_036501345.1 Ktedonobacteraceae bacterium | reverse complement strand
AAAAAAATAGTGAAACATCTATGCTCTATCCAACGTGTACTCCAATGTCCATTCCTTCAGTGTAAGCCAAGGTGCATGTCTAAAGAGCCCTGTTGGCAAGAAACGAAGTGAATATCTGGTGATGAGAAAACGTGTCGTCCTCACTACAAAGGAGATGATTCTGATGAATAGTAACGCTGTACGAGCAGCAATCCACGATCGTATAGATCCAGTAATTGAGGCAATCATCACAGAGGAGCTCAGGGATAAGGGAGGGCAGCAATCTGCCCCTATGTCTCCATCTCCGTCATCACTGGCAGATGTCCTTGCTCCTGCTCTTGCAGCAGCGTTAGCTCCTGCACTGGCTCCTGCACTGGCGACAGCATTGACTCCTGCTCTGACGGCAGCGCTAACGGCAGCGTTAACTCCTGCCCTGGCGGCAATACTGTCTCCTGCCAGCCAACCGGACGGTCATGAGAACAAGCCTGAGAGCGGTAGCCCTGGTTCTCAACCCGGTGAAGGTGGTGGTTCTCACGAGGGTGAGAATCATAACCAGTAGTTTTGTTTGTTTCAATATCAAACAGGCTAGGTGACAATATCCCGGAGTTTATGACGGCAAAAACGCGATAACTGCATTTTAGCCGTCTTTTTTGCTTCACTGAGGTAGGACGGGCACGACACTTGCAGCTATATGGTAAATTGTGTTGAGAGCAGACCGGGAGGAGGTATCTGCGTAGCCTGCCTACTCTAGCCATAACTGTTTATGCTCTTTTGACATCGTGCTGCGATTGATTGCATCAGCGAAACTTTGTTTGCGTGGGCCCTGGTCCTTATCTGCGGCCTCGCGTGTCTGGCGACGGTTCATCGTAAAGGCAGGTTGGCTATGATCTAGTAGCGTACCGAACTGCTCAACACTGACTTGAAAGAACTCGGCTAGGCGTTGCAGTTGTCGCTGGCTCAGACTGACTAGTTCAATTGCCCCTTCTTCAAATTTGTTCCACACGTCAACACCCAAGTGCAAACCTTTAGCAACCTCGACTTTATTCAGGTGACGGCTCTTGCGTAGTTCGCTGAGGGTTGCAACTGCAAGCTGCGGTTCGAAGACGCGCTCCAGTGCACTCTGGCAGGCACGTTGTGTCAATACTAACAGGGGAGCATCAGGCGCTATGTTCTCCACATCTGTTCTACTAGTTGCATGATAAGCGGCAACAAAATCGATCAGGGCTTCCTGTTCTGTCGGATGGTCACGCAGCAGACCTATCTGTGTCTGCGTATCATTGGTCTCCTTTGCGGCCAGCCAAGCCATTTTCAAACGCTGTAATTCGGGAGTATTCATTATCCTGTACGCCTTTCTATTTCTGCTGCTATTTATTGCTGATAGATTGCTGGATTATACGTTACGTGTTGTTCATTCACCACACACTCGCGCAGATAACGGCGAGCGCGTTCAAACCGTAGGCGCACTGTACGCTCAGTACGATCACAAAGAGCAGCAACATCATCCCATTTCATTTCTTCAATGGCTCGCAAAACCATAATTTTACGGTCAAGAGGGTCTTGTAGATAGGTCAGAATGCGCTGACTTTCGTCTCCGGCATGCATGGTTTCATATTGATCGTGTGGATCAGCCACGTCAGCGCCTATCTGCCCTTCATCATCGTCTCTCGGTGCTTGCAAGGGTTCAACCAGCGAGCGAGGTATGTGCTGAGGGCGTCCAGAAGGTCGTCCCTCCTCATCCCGCCGATAGTACAAGCCCTCTTGGCGTAGGATGCGATTAAACTCGTCTGCACAGAGACAGCGTAGATAATGAATAAAATTCTTAGTCATAAAAACTTCGCTGGCATCCTGGGCTTCGCGCAACAGGTGCTCAGCCATATTGGCAATTGCTTCCTCTCGCAACTCAGGCCGATGCCGTAACCCTTGAGTATGCCGCTGAAATACTGGCGCACAACGCTGCAACAATATCTCACACAGTCTGCGAACCCCAGCCATATTGCCTGTTGTCCGCAACGCACGGATATTGACAACAAGCTCACACTCTCCCAACTCGTAGCGCCCATCTGCAGTACGGCGCTGTAATCGTTCATCGAGCATAGGATCACTCAAATCGATCATCTTACCCCCTCAAAATAAATCCTGATTTCACCAGTTTCTTCTTAATGTCTCTTATTATATAATTCCTTCGCCCATAACAAAAGCGGAAATTTTGGAGTAAGTACGCCAGTAATCCCGCTTCAAACCATTGTTTGTAGACCACATTAGCAGGACATGACAGCACTCTAACTTTTTGTTACTGTGGGTTGGCTTTGTTAAGTTTGAACTTCAAGCTCAATTCTAGGCCACTAAAAGCGGCACCCTTAGAGAAGGATACAATATCAATCATCAGAGGTAGACACAAATGGAGGGCGTTTCGTAACTTGGATTCCTCCCTCCAGAGATGAGCTAAAACCTGAAAATGTCTTTTTTCGCTCTCCAAAAGTCTCTTTTTCTCTAGAAAAACTCCCGACTTCTCAGCTATCCTTGAGATAGGCACTCGTTTTGAGTGTCGCATGAGATTTGTTTGAAAAAAACAGAGGGGTTACGAAACGCCCTCGAGACATTAAGAAAGGTTTATATACTTTGTTGAAAGGAGAATACTGCTATGTCTGATAATCTTAGTGGAAGATATGAAAGACGAGTACCTGAAGTACGACTTCAACAACAGAGCCCAAGAGGCCCGCGTTCAGCAGAAGACAGATTAAGGCACTATACAAAACTTTTCAAGGAACATGGGAAAATAATTTCTTTACGTCCGAAAGGGCAGAGGAGCATACCAGAGATGGAGGTTATTTCTCCACAAGCCCTAAGATCACAACCAGGAGGGTCGGAAAGAAACTTAGGAAGAAGCGAACCTGCCTCTGTTGCAACATTGAGAAGGTTTAATGCCAGTAGTAAAGAGATTATGGGCATCATTGACTCAAATGTAGTGTCTGAGAAAGATTTAGACACGTTCCAAAAAATACTACAATCCGTTATGGATATTCCGGGACCAATATACAAAGCAAACGCCGATCAATTAGCGAAGTATGAGCAACAAAGCGAAAAATTGCTTAAGGAATTCCGTGAAAAGTACCCAGTTCCTATTACGCAAGACAAAATTGACGCCAGCATACGAGATGCATGGACAAAAATAGTAGATGAAGGATATCAAGATGACATCCCTGCCGCTCTGGAATTCACTGCAGGAGAACAAGGAAATATATATGATGCTTTTACGATGAACATAAGTGGTGGTGACCATGATCGGGAAAAAATAGCAGATGCAGAAAGACAAAAAAATATGTATGATGCTTATAGGATGGCTATAAGGGCTGGAAACCATCCTATGGCTAATAGAATAGCTGACAATCTCAATATAGGTGATCACGAATATACAGAAATACCGATTTATGGAAGCACAAATCAAATCCTTATAAGACGTTTAAAGAGCAGATTAAGAGAAGGAGCAACAGCAAGCAGATTAGGTTTTCGCGGCTTTGATGGAAAAATCGTAGCAGACATAGGTACAGATAAAGGTACATATATACCAATGTTTAATGATTTAAGAGCAAGAGAAGTTTACGGTATAGATCCAAATAACAATGCTATCAATACTGCGGTAGCAGAAGGGCGACTAGATCGGGATCATGCCATTTCGACCACTATCGAAGAAGCAGCGAATAGTTTGCAAGGCAAGATTGATGTAGCTGCTGTCTTTAATCTTTATCCAAGGCTAGCACAAAATGAAGGATTTATTCAATCTGTCAAAGATGTTTTACTACCTAATGGGCAAGTTGTCATGACTGTAGCTGAAAAAGGAACACGTGACAATGTCTTACTGCTCATGAAGCAGCACTTTGATAATGTTCGCTCTCAAAAATTATGGGCAAACCCATTTGACGATTCCCATGCATACTTGATAATTGCGGACCAGAAACCCTCCTAGCGTTGTCTACTTTATTGCAGAAGTTGTCCGCTTTGTCCCTAGAACAAGAAACTCTATTCCGATTGGCGCTACGATGAGGAGAGACCAACCATCTTCGTCTTGTTTCTCAGCTTACTCGATTCAAATCGGAATAGAGTCTAGCTCACAAAGCCAATTTACGCGGTAAGAAACCCACATTCCGCAGTTTGAATCTGTAATGGCTTCGGATGCGGCTTTATAAAGCTGAGGTTACGATCATCTCTGCAATATAAACTGGCTTCAGAGGCTAATTCCCAAAAATAACTGCGGAATGTGGGTTAAGAAGACTTAAAATCTCCTGACCAGAGCAAGATACCATAGCATCAAGCCATCAGAAACAGCCTCAGACCGCTCCAGACCTAGATTGATCCTAGGTTAGTGTACCTTGTACTATGTCCTATCAACAAGAGTCAATCAAAATAATAACCTATGCTCTTCTATCGCATTAGGACTCACATAAGCATATGGTTTAGTAGCCTCGCAAGCCAAGTGAGATATACTAGACCAAAAAAGAAACACCGCCCAGACCTGATGTAGGAACAGCACTCTCTCTCTACGGAAGGGCTTGTAGAGCCGATTGAGGTCCTTAGAAGTCTTCTAAGAAGAAACTTTTGAGTGGATCGAGTCATTTTGCTATTTTTACGTCTCGTTGAGACACCTCTTGGCTCTTCGTCTCTTGTCTCCCTGCACACTCATCGCTCGAATACGAGCATTTCAGGTCTCTTGATCCCATTATCCACTGGCCAGCGACAACCATCATCTTAATG
>DASYAN010000577.1:0-5481 GCA_036501345.1 Ktedonobacteraceae bacterium | reverse complement strand
ATGCTACAACCCTACATGCAGGTGATGTAATGACACAAGAGGGAAAACAGACTAGATTATCTGGGAAGCATGTCGTGGTGCGAAGTAGTATAGGTTTCTTTGGTTTTGCGGCGGGGCCGCACGTTCATGTTGTCGACATTTATGGATTAAGCGAAGCTTTGTTGGCAAGGTTGCCTGCGATGCCTGGGTGGCGTATCGGCCATTTTGAGCGTGATATTCCTGAGGGATATCTAGAAACATTGGAGGGTGGGAAAAATCTAATCCAAAATAAGGATCTAGCTCTCTACTATGATAAATTACACTATGTCATACGTGGTCCATTGTTCAATGCTCGCAGATTAATCGAAATATGGAAGTTAAATATAGGGGCTTATGATTACCTGCTCAGGAACTATTCACGCGGGTTGCAGATTCATAGCAAGCGTTGAATAGCTTTTCTAAGCGCAGCATAGTTCTGATAGCGTGCGGAAGGTTCTTCGATCAGAGCCCGACTCAAGATTGTCTCCAGCTCGGGTGAAATAACCGGATTGAGCAGGCGCACTGGTGGATAGAACGGATAGTGCGGTGGTGCGACATTGGTGAGTGCGTGGTGCATGCTAGCGGCTAAGGCATAGATACTCGTGCGCTGATCATACGTTTTGTCTTGGATAGGTAGATATGGCGAGACAGCCAACTTGCGTGTGGTACGCTTGCTCTTGCCCGCCGCTCGTGAAGAAGTAGGAAGCTGTGGCGGCGGTTGTACCTGGAAGCCTGTGAGCATCACACGCCCACGCCCATGCTCAATCAGAATATTAGCGGGTGAAATGTCGAAGTGGCGCAGTGGCAGTGGTCGTTGTTCCAGAGAAATCAGCACGTTAAGTAGGGTATTCATATAGCCAATAATTTCTTTTTCTGGGAGCGGGTGTAGGAGTTTGAGTAGTCGTTCCTCTAGGCTTTCTCCGTCAATATAGGCCAGGACAGCGTAATAATGATTGCCTTCGGCAAAACGGTTGAGTATGGGTGGAACCAGGGGATGGCGCAGATGAACGAGTGGCTCAGTTGCTCGATCATAGTAGGTGATATCTCTACCGCGTTGGGCAAGGGGAGCCTCAGTACACTCCCAGCGCTTCAGCACAACTGGTTGGTCTTTGTTTTGTGTATCGCTGGCTACGGCAACCATGATTTGTGTCTCTTTGGATTGTTTGAGGACACGCTTGATGGTGTAGCGTCCCTGGCATACACTCACGCCCACCAGCGGACTGTGTTGAACGATCATGGGTGGATCGGCAAGTCGACCACAGATGCTGCAGCAACGTTGTCCTATGCGAGCTGGATGGTTACAATAGAGGCAGTAGCGGTTATCATATTCCTCGCCACAAACTGTACAGCGCTGTGCTCCGGTGCGATTCTGCTGGCCGCAGTTCTGACAGACGTAACGCTGCATCGCAATTTGTACAGCATGGGCATAATTGTCAGCAAACTCGTTGACACTATCGTAGCGTTGCCGATAATCCTTCGACATGGCACGCTGGAGTACGGCAGTAACCTCGACCGGAACGCGCGAATTCCAGCGTTGAGGTGAGGGCGGTTGCTCTTTGAGATGAGCATTCCACATCTCTTCTATGTGTTGGTAGATAAATGGTGGATGATTGCACAGTAATTCATAGCAACAGATTGCAAGGGCATACTGGTCACTGTGACGTCGAGGATTGCCTTGCCATTGCTCGGGAGGCATATATGCTGCAGTTCCTGTAACCTCGCCTAGTGAGGCATGCGTTTGCATGCCAAGATAATAGGTTGTGCCAAAGTCTGCTAGCAATATCTGTCCGCTGCGACCAATTAGCAAATTGCCGGGCTTCACATCCTGATGTACCAGCCCGGCACTGTGCAGGTAATGCAAGGCGATGGTTGTTTGCTGCACATAAGGGATCAGCTCTTCTGCAAATGCCTGACGACGACTGCCATCATCTTTGCGAAAGAGGTCAAGAATGGTACGGGGAGCGTATTCCATGACGAAATACGGTTGCTCACTACCTTGCAGACGACCAAAGTTGTAAATGGGTAAGATGTTGGGATGGTGCATATTGGCGATACGTCGTGCTTCCTGGATGAAACTGGCTCGCGTCTTCTCATTGGATTGGTCAAGACGCAAGACTTTGAGAGCCAGGATGCGACTGAGTGGGGCTGACTCTCGCACCTTATAGACATATCCGTAACTGCCTGCACCAAGGAAAGAGATAACTTCATAAATGCCGATATGTGCTCCCTGGACCAAAAAGTCACAATATTGACAACGCATGACAGTATCTGGATTTTCGTGCCGCCCGTCTGCACGTGGATTTAGACAGCGTGCCAAATCTACTACCCTACCTCTTCTGGTAATTTTGTGTCGAGATGGGAATGATCGTTTTTGTATCTCTCTAGATATTTACGGATGAGAGGCGTGTTTGGTCAGATGAGTCTGATACTTGTATCTACTTGGAGGAGAATATGAATGCGTGTTTTTTTCGATAAGAAAGCAGGAATTACAGATGTCGTAATTCCTGCTGTACACTTCTGCAACAAACTCTATGGATTAGCCTACGCTACCTGACATCTCCAACTGGATCAGACGGTTCAATTCAACGGCATATTCCATTGGCAGTTCTTTGGTGATTGGCTCAATGAAACCGTTAACGATCAGTGAGTAGGCCTCGGACTCATCGAGTCCACGGCTCATCAGGTAGAAGAGTTGATCCTCTCCAACCTTAGAGACAGTTGCCTCGTGGCCGATCTCCGTCTGGTTTTCTTCGACACGGATGGTCGGGTAGGTATCAGTACGGGCATTCTCGTCGAGCAAGAGTGCGTCACAACGAACGTTGGACTTGGTGTGATGTGCACCTGGATTGATGCGGACCAAGCCACGGTATGAGGCACGTCCTGTACCCTTGGAAACTGACTTCGACAGGATCTGCGATGTTGTATGCGGTGCGAGATGTGTTACCTTCGCGCCAGCATCCTGATGCATTCCATTGTTTGCGAATGCTACTGAGAGAATGTCACCGCGAGCACCGGGCTCCATCAATAGTACGGCCGGATACTTCATGGTTACCTTGGAGCCCAAGTTCCCATCAACCCATTCCATCGTTGCATCACGGTAGGCAGCGGCACGCTTGGTAACCAGATTGTATACGTTCTTCGACCAGTTCTGAATGGTTGTGTAGCGAACACGAGCGCCTTCTCGGACTTTGATCTCGACGACTGCGCTATGCAGGCTGTCGCTCGTATAGCTGGGGGCAGTACAGCCCTCCACGTAGTGGACATAAGAACCTGGTTCCGCGATAATCAGTGTGCGCTCAAATTGTCCCATATTCTTTGCGTTGATGCGGAAGTAGGCCTGCAGTGGAATCTCCACGCGTACATTAGCTGGCACGTAAACAAAGCTACCACCACTCCATACAGCACTATTAAGTGAAGCAAACTTATTGTCGGATGGAGGAATGACCGTTCCGAAGTGTTCTTTCACGATGTCAGGATACTCGCGCAGGGCTGTATCCATATCAGTGAAGATCACCCCCAGCTTTTCAAGGTCCTCACGTACCTTGTGATAAACAGCCTCGCTCTCGTACTGTGCGGTCACGCCAGCCAAGTATTTCTGCTCGGCCTGTGGGATACCCAGGCGATCGAATGTGTCTCTAATCTCGGAGGGAATGTCGTCCCAAGTCTTACCTTGCTCTGCAACAGGTTTAATGTAGTAGTAGATATTGTCGAAATCGATGCCCGATAGATCAGCTCCCCAGGTTGGCATTGGACGTTTCTCGAAGAGATCCAGACTCTTGAGGCGGAACTGCCTCATCCAACTGGGCTCGCCCTTCATCTCGGAGATCTGTTCAACAACCTTGCGGTCCAGCCCCTTCTCGGACTTATAGGTATAGTTTTCGGCTACATGGAAGCCGGCGGTGTATGTACCTTGTTCCAATTCAAATGCCTGACTCATTGCAAACTCCATCCTGGCTAATTCTATCTTTTTTATAGAAAGCTTAGCTACTTTCTTTAATCCTTACTTGGTGACTCGGATTTATTCGTATTATATGTGTTTCTGCCACTGTTGTCAAGATTAGGAGGCAATGGCAGGGTTTTTAGGCCATGGTAGTCAGGAGAGTATAAGTTTGGGAAGGAGTTGGTAATATATTTGGATTGGCTTGTAGAGAGGGCTGGGGGCTAGTTGACGGCTGTGGTATCATAGCAAATGAAGCGCTCATAGCTCAGTGGATAGAGCATCGGTCTTCTAAACCGAGGGTCGCAGGTTCGAATCCTGCTGGGCGCGCCCCCTGAACCTAGGCCTAGCCTAGGTTTATCTTTTTGGTCTTTGGCTGCTGATCAGCTTTGACAGCAACCGTGACAGCAACGCCGTTAGACGCGCTTGGACAGCAATGTATTCAGCCGACTGACCGCCTCCTCCTGCAACGAAGGAAGCACATGGGAGTAGGTATCCAGGGTCAAGCCGATTTGACTGTGTCCAAGTAATTCCTGAACAATTTTGGCATGGACTCCCAAAGAGAGCAGCAAACTTGCCGCGCTATGTCTGAGATCGTGAAAACGAATGATCGGCAGCTCAGCTTTGGTCAGGATGCGACGAAATGACCTGCGTATCATATTTCCGACCTCAATCGGCCTTCCTACGGTGTTGCAAAAGACCCATCCTTGCTCATCCCAAGCTGGCCCTGCAGCAAGCTTGGCTTCATTTTGGCGAAGACGGTGACGTTTCAGCGCCTCTATGGCGAGATGGGTCAGATGAATTTTCCGTCGGCTCTTGGCCGTCTTTGGCTCCGATACGGTAAATCCCTTCTTCGCCAAACGGCTAATGGTTCGTCTGACTTGCACTGTCCCCAGGGCAAGATCCAGATCCATCCATTTGAGACCCAGGAGTTCTCCCTGCCTCATGCCGGTTGTCAGTGCGACCACGTACAGCGCCTCCAATGGATCCCCCGAAGCAGCTTCGAGGAACTGTTGAGCTTGCTCCCCTGTCAAGGCCTGCATTTCCTTCTTGGGCACACGAGGTGGATCGACCGCATCGCAAATGTTGCGTACAACCAGTTGCCATCGCAGTGCATCCCCAAGAGCACGGTCTTCCAGGGGTAGGTTTTTTTGGAGCAGGGAAAAAAGGTAGGCCAAAAGGAGAAGAAAAAGCCAGACGGCATCTCTTTTGATAGGATACAAGGTGTGAAATCATCCAATGTATCAGGAGAAAAGAGATGTCGTATCGAGAAACAGTATCGCAGTGGGAACAGACTGTGTCAATGAAATTGCCCCATTTGAGCAGGGCTTTTCGGTTTACCCGTCTTGTCTCCTTAGCCTTCCAAGCAATAATTGTATGGCTTAACGGTATTGAGCATCAAAATGCCGCATCATTGAAGGAACGTTTTTCACACCCAAATAATCCATTAACGCTAGTATTCCACTATTTATTACAGCTAATGTCTCTGGAGCTCCCTTCATACGGATTTGGGAAGCATCTTCACC
>DASYAN010000576.1:0-29641 GCA_036501345.1 Ktedonobacteraceae bacterium | reverse complement strand
TTCCTTGATCTTGCCACTGAAGGCGATTATCATGAATACCCTTTCGATCCTAGCAAGCTATGGAGCGCTCGTGCTGATCTTTCAGCAAGGCTTTTTGCACCAGTTGCTGGGTTTCTCGCCGTTGGGCTTTGTAGAGGCTTCCAGTCCTATTCTACTCTTCTGTTCGCTGTTTGGCCTGTCAATGGACTACGAAGTGTTTCTGCTTTCGCGTATCCAGGAAGCTTTCTGGCAGACAGGAGACAACACGCAGTCGATAGCCCTGGGTGTGCAGCGCAGTGGTGGTATTATCACTAATGCTGCTATAATTGTCATTGTTGTAAGTGCTTGTTTTGCGACTGCTGATATGATTCTGGTAAAGGCACTTGGATTGGGAATGGCCTTGGCTGTGCTGATAGATGCAACACTGGTGCGTGGCTTGCTAGTTCCTGCAACAATGTGTCTGCTTGGCAAGTGGAACTGGTGGCTTCCCTTTGTTGGTATCCAACGTCATCCTCCAACTCTGGCAGAGTATCTCGGGGCACCTGATGCTAGTGAGGCTCATCCAAGCGAAACTGTGATGTCAGTAGTTAAAAATGTAAGCGGAGAAGGAAAACCATGAACAAACGAAATTTGTGCAAGCTTAGTAGCTGTTGTCTATTATTCTTGCTTTTGCTTTCTTCCTGTGGTTTTCCCGGTCTGGTCTCTACTTCTGAGCAATTGCCCTCAATCAGTCAGAGGCAAGCGACTCCTAGCTTGCCACCAATCAGTTTTCCACGAGATGAAGGTGTGCATAATGACCTGACCGAATGGTGGTATTACACTGGCCATCTAGAGGCTACCGATGCGACTGGTAACCACCATCAGTACGGTTTTGAGCTGGTGATATTTCGTGTGTCGCGTAGTGACCTGCCCCCGATTTATCCTGCTCATTTTGCAATCAGCGATGTTACGCGAGGTGAATTTCACTATGATCAGAATCGTATTACAAAGGTAAATGAAGATATTACTCGCAATACAGCGGAAAAAGGTATTGATGTACAGGTTGGCAACTGGTCAATTCAAGGTCTGAATGGTCATGATCATCTGGTTGCTGCTATGAAGGACTATGCTATCAACCTGAGTCTGACAGCAAACAAGCCTCCTGTCCTGCATAATGGTAATGGCTTGATTACCTATGGTCTGGCAGGCTTCTCGTACTACTACTCGCGTACCCATATGGAAGTGGAGGGAACCATCATGGACCATGATCAACCATTGCATGTGACTGGTCTAGCTTGGATGGATCACCAATGGGGCAATTTTCTTACACTTGGTGGTAGTGGCTGGGATTGGTACAGTATCCAGTTGAACAATAGTACTGAAATGATGGTTTATTTCATTCGTGATCCCTCAGGAGCTGTCATTTCAACCTATGCTAGCTATATTGATCAGACCGGAAAAGATTATATCCTACCGTCTGCAGCACTTCATGCAACAGTTCTCGATACATGGACTAGTCCGACAACTGGCATTACATACCCCTCTGGTTGGCATCTGGATGTGAATAATCCACAATTGCAAGCTGCATTAACGGTAACGCCGCTCTTAAAAGATCAAGAACTGGTTGTGAAATCTTCGACTGGCAATATCTACTGGGAAGGAGCGGTAAGTGTCCAAGGGCAGGTGAGCGGTAGCACAATTGATGGACAGGGATATGTTGAGTTGACCGGGTATGGCAAGCAATAAGGCTTCATTACTTGCCGGTTTTGTCCGTTAGTCCAATAGAGGAAAATCCTTGAGCTTGGCAAGGCATTTGTGATCTGAGCTTATAGAATGCTGTTTTTTGTGCTAATAGGTTTTATTTGCCTGTATTAAAACACTATTAGCAAAATACTGATATGGATTATTCTGTAGGAAATCGTCAAGGATTGTCTTTAACATAGTAGTATCAAAAGCATCTTTGACAGGATTAATGTAATTACTTATCAATTGGTAAATTTCATTAATAGCTGATGCTCTAGAAGCATAATGTGGACATATCTTTAATACTTCATATATCATATCAAGAGGATGCGCAGTATGAGAAGCAGAAACAAAGCTGTTAATAAAAGTCATACCTGTATCATAATTATTGATTTCCATATCAATTTTTTCATGATCCTCTAGAGTTAATTGACTTAATGCCGTTCTGATTGCATAGAATGTGTGTTCTTGTTTTGTAGCGGGAGCATGTTCATTTTGAGGAACGAATTCTGGATCTGACCAAAGCAAATAGGGTAACGCACTAGCATAAGCTAGGCCTTCTAAGTAGTTTATTTTAAATCTGGTACTAGCTAATAATTGGGATAGTCTCTTGTGATCAAAGAAATTTATATGTCCGGATGTTGATAATCTATTTTCAATAGCATCTCTTAAAACAGTATTGCTAACTTTTAAAATATCAGCTTTATAGAAAGCTGGTGAAACGACCACAAGTATACCATCAGCTTTTAAAATTCGATTTGCTTCTTGAAGAACTGTATGGGGTTCTTCAATATGCTCTAGTGTATCAGCAATGATTACTGCATGTGCATGCTCGTTGGGAAGTCCGGTGCTGCGGGCATCAGCAACAATTCCATGTATATTGTTTTTGGGATAACACTTAATAGTAGGATCAACTGCATGTAGAATACTAGGATCAAAATATGCCTCATCAACGTCTACTGCTATGTAATAGGTCTCAGTTCGTCTCTTTAGAATCTCGGCCTTTACTCCGCAAACCACAGTACCATGTATATTTCCTCCAATATCTACGATTATTGGTGCTGTAGTTTGCGAGGATATGCCTTGATCAATACAACTTGCAATTCTTCTGTTTTTTAACTGAGTATACGGACGCTTAATTGTATTAATGTACTTTTCCGCATACACTCTGCCATAATGGTACATTTCACCTTTCGTAGGCATTTTTAACTTACTAAATGCAAAGGGAAATAGGAAATATCTCCCCTCAATAGACTCTATTCCGGTTGGTGTTATGTCGAGGTGAGAAGCACTGATCGCTAAGCTCGCTCGCTCTGAATCGGGTCTAATGCTCATTGTCGATGGTTGAATTTGTGTAGGTGTAGTTCCTCAGAACTCCCAAGCCATTAGGGAGTGGGGTGACTGGCAAGGATAGCAACGAGGACATCTGCTGTCATGATCCTATTCTAGCAGACTAATCAACCCCTATTTGAGTAAATTTTGCAAACCAATTTGGATTTCAAGATAGAGAAGTGGCTGATCATGATGATACATACTCAATAACCATGTTATGCTATGGGACAGATTGGTCAGTTATTGACGAAATAGTGTAGGAGTGTGGTATACTTTATACACCATCGTTAGGGGAGGGTGGGCATTCCTGTCAAAAATGCACCTCTGTAAGGGGCTGCATCCATGTATGGAATATGCTGTCGCGTTTTTTTTGTAAAGTTGTTGCAACATTTGTGTATTTAACTAAAATTTCCCCGGATCGCCAAGAAAGCTTATTGTGTCGGATATTTTATAGTAGCAGATGTAAGTAGGGGTCGGGGGCAAGGAAGCAATGAACGCCAAAATACACACAGTAGACGAATCCGCTATTTTTGAGCGCATTGCACGCATTGTTTCTAGTGTGCGCGGTGCCAAATCTGATTATACGCGGCTGGCTGCTGAGTTAGAGCAGGCAGTACCTTTTGATATTTTTGGCGTTGTACTGCTCCAACATGATCATCAGGCTGTGCGTGTCACTGTTTGTGAGCGTGAAGCTGGTTTGTGGACAGCTGTGTACCATCGGCATCCCTTTGCTGGCTCAAAAATGGAACAAATGTGGGATGGTCGGGCGCTTATCGTGAAAGATTATCCAGATGGGTTAGATGGCCCTCCGGCTGAATGTGGCGATGCGCTTAGCGGCTTTCATCAACTTCACTCCACTTTAATTGTACCGTTGATGGTGGGAGATCATGTGCTGGGCACGCTTGAGTTGGGTAGTATTGTCCCACATATTTATGCTGATGAAGCCCAGCAGCGCCTGATGAATGCCGTTGCACGAGTACTCTCTACTGCCATTGAAAGTGTCCAATTGGGTGGGAACACTGCTATACAGGATAAGCAGCGCCGCGTTCTCAAAGACGTAACGAGTGCATTAACTGAGAAGATGGACCTTTGCACAATTCTCAATCGGATTGTTGTAGGTATCTCAGAAGCTCTGAACATTTCCTCGTGCATTATTTTACGAGATGAGACTCAGGGTTGTCTGCGGTTAGAGGCTCAGGCTGGTTTGGAGCAAAGTGCGCTGGAGAGCGTTTTTGGTGCTGGCTTGCCTGTGAGCGATAAATGCATATTTGGTCAGACGGTACTACGCCGACAGACTTTGACCTCCAATAACCTTGCTGAAGATGATCGTTTCCCTGACAGCCGTATCTTCCTTAGTAAACTGGGGTTGCACTCTATCTTAAGTCGTCCGCTGGCAACTGGGACAACTGTCTATGGAGTCTTGTTCCTCTGTTCGTCTGAGCTTGGTGGTTTTACCCCCTTAAAAGCCGATATTTTCACGCTTTTTGCCAATCAAGCCACGATTGCAATTCACAACGGTATCCTTCTTGAGTCTGCACACCAGCGTAGCCGTTTCCAGCAGGCTGTTGAGCAACTGGAACGAGCACGCCAAAAACATATGGAGATGATCTTGTCGCCTAAGCTGGGAAGTAGTGATAGTGAAGATGACTCAGAGGATGAGCTTGTGCTGTTAGCACAGGCACGTGAAGAGGTGCAGCGTACCTTTGGCATAAGCTTTGCCAGTTTCTTGCGCTTCATTAGTAAATACCTTCTCACACAAGATGAGGATAATGTCGAGGTTGATATCTCTTACAGACAGGATGAGTCGGGAAGCAACCCAGTGGATTCGCTGAGTACAGACTCAGATGACTGGAGCCCTGATGCTGTATTGAAATTACCAAATAATCTACCAGAATCGGTATCCAAAACTTCTTATACCGAAACGCTATCTCTCTTGGCTCAAACTGCTGAGTCTGCCTTGACGCGTGCAGGTATGGTAGGTCAATTAGGCCGTTTGCTGGGACAGCTAAAACATTCTGCCATTGGTGTGAAGGATGCTTGGTTTGTCGTTAATCTCAACGGTATCTGTGAGTATATGAATCCCGCTGCGGAAGCGTTTTGTGAGATGCGTTTGGAGTCAATTGCTGCGGGGTATGGAAATCAAGTGTTAATTTCGTCTCTAACTCAAGGACAAAATTCATCTTTGATGATAGAAGATGTCTTTGCAAATCTTATGTCGCAAATGCGCAATGCAGAAGAAGTCTGCAAGTATTTGCGGGATTTTACGCAAGAGAGCAATTATTGGCAGGAGCTGCGTTGTATTCTTGCTGCTGCTCAATCTCCGGAGCATAATACTGTTAATGGGCGCTCATTGCAACGAGAGAGTGTATCTACTGACTATCATTATCAATTTATCCGTTATCCGCTTTATGACGAGCAAGGGCAACTAGCTGCAAATGCACTCCAGGTCCAGGACATCACTCAGCAGGTGCATGATGAGAAGAACAGATCGGCACTTCTCTCGTCAGTTTCCCATGATCTGCGTACTCCATTAACTACAATCAAAGCAGCTGTAACAGGCTTGTTGCAAAAGGGAGTTGCCTGGAGTGAAGAAGACCAGCAGGATATGCTTGAAGACATCAATCGTGAAGCCGATCAACTGACAGTGCTTGTCAATTCACTGGTCGAATTGTCACGTATAGAGATGGGGGCACTAATTCTGGAAAAAGAATGGTGTGATATCATGGAGATATTTTATGGTGCACTTTCTAAATTAGATCGCACGCTGAAAGGGCGTACGGTGCGGCCAAAGATGGTATTTCCGCTCCCATTAGTTTATGCTGACCATGTACAGTTGGAGCACGTCTTTTATAATCTGATCGAGAATGCAGCACGGCACAGCCCGCAGAATACCGATATTGACGTAATTATGGAAGCTATGGGTGAAGCTTCTAAGGCCCTTCGTATCCAGATTATCGACTATGGTGATAGAATACCTGAGCATGAGTATGAGCGTATCTTCAAAACATTCTATAGTCTACGATCGCAATCGTATGGGAGTGGCATGGGGCTAGCAATTTGCCGGGGAATTGTTGAGGCTCACCAAGGGCAAATCTGGCTGGATCCTACAGTAAAAGAAGGAACTTGCTTTGCTTTTACATTGCCCATTCATCCCCAAATTGTCCCTATGAGGGCTGGTGGTCTATCTATGACAGAAGTCCGATCGAGTTAACCGGATAGTCGTACTCCAATAAAAAGATATTTTGAAAGGCAGAAGCGGCTATGAGAGCAAAGGGCAAGCGTATTCTAGTTGTTGACGATGAAGTGCCCATTCAGCGCATTCTACGTAGAAATCTGACCGTGAGTGGCTACGAAGTGCTCGTTGCTGACAACGGGAAACAAGCGGTGGAGATGGCCCGTCTTCACCAGCCCGATCTCATTTTGCTAGATATTTGTATGCCGGGTGAATTAGATGGTTTAGATGTTTGTGTGCATGTCCGTGATTTTACACAAACACCGATCATTATTCTCTCAGCAGTGAGCGAAGAGAAGCAGAAGGTAAAAGCCTTAGATTTAGGTGCCGATGATTATTTAACGAAGCCGTTTAGTAATGATGAGCTACAAGCACGTGTGCGAGCTTGTCTACGACGGGTCGGAGCGCAGGAAACCAACACTGACAGTGAGCCTGGAGTATTGGTAAGTGAGGATGGGTATATTCATATGGATATACCTAGCCGTCAAGTACGTGTTGGCTCACAAGAGGTTCGTTTGACGCCAACGGAATTCGAATTGTTACGACAACTCATGTTGTACGCAGGAAAAGTGTTGACGCATCGTTCTTTATTACGGGCGGTTTGGGGGCCTGAATATGGTGAGGAAGCTGATTATTTGCGTGTCTATGTACGACAGCTCAGGCTCAAGGTAGAAGCGGAGCCTTCGCGCCCAAAATATATTCTGACGGAACCTGGTATTGGCTATGTCTTCCGGCCTTCTCATGAGTCTTAACAAAATTTTAATGTACTAATGGTATTTTTTATTGGTACCTAATTGGTTTCGGCGTAAACTCTTATCTAGTGCACTCTTTATTTATTGCAGGTCTAAGTCTGGCCGGATTCAGTGATAAGTATCTGGCTACTGTCTCAGTGAGAGAGCGTCAAGGAAAGCAAACAAAAGAAATTGGTGCTTCTTCTAATCCCGCTAATTGGGAACGATCTTCGCATCTAAGCAAGGTGATCAAATGAGTATGGGTCAACGCAAACAACTGCGAGTGCTGATTGCAAGCCAGCAGGATAGCTTTAGTGATGTGCTGGCAATAAACGTTCAGCGTCTGGGTTATGAGGCTGTGATACTATCTTTGGATTTGAAGAGAAGCAGTGTTGATGGGTATGATGTTGAGGGTGACTTATTGTTGTATGATGTAGATGAGTTGTTGCACCGTCCTAGTGGAGAAAAAGACTCTTCTCTTCTACAACAAGCTAAACAGACTGCTGATATCTTGTCGGATTGGGAGGTTTTGCAAGCTCATACCCGCCTGACAATTGTGCTCAGTAGTAGTTCTGTCTCTCGTGCTACGCTAGAGCGGATGGGAGCTATTGCTTGGTTACATAAGCCCTTTAGCATGGCCCAGTTGCAGCGCTATTTATCTGTGTTGCAACGCTTATTACTTCCAGAACAGAAGCAAGGGCAGCCGATGGCAATAAATACTTATGAACGTGCTATACGTGTGCTCGTTGTTGATGATGATAAAGGTGTTGCTAAGACCGTATCTGAGTGTCTATCAGCTGAGCCAGGATTTACAGCGGCGGTAGCGCATAATGGATTGGAAGCACTAGAACTGTGTTTGGATTGGCGTCCGCAATGTGTCGTGACAGATCTTATTATGCCATGGATGAATGGGTATCAGATGATCCATTGTCTTTCGGCTGGTATGTTACGTGCGATGCCCGCGTTCGTCGTTATGAGTGCATTGACTCGACTGGAGGGACCTGGTGATCATGCATATTTAGCAGAACGAGCGGTGACATATGTTGAAAAACCCTTTCAGATAGATCATTTACTTACGACCATTAAGCAAGTTTGTGCGGAATAGGATAACAAAAGCCTGCGTAGCATCGAGGGACATTGTTTCTGATCATAGAAGTGCGAGCACGAGCTAGTCTATATTTTAAAGAACGAGGGGAAGAATGGATCAGCAAGATCGCATCATGGATGGAGATTTACAAACATTAGGTCTCCAATCCATTTTAAAAATGCTCGCCCTGAGCGGAAAGACCGGCAAACTATTTGTGTCTTCAGGACCTGAGACGCTTTCTATCAGTTTGCGTAAGGGACAAATTGTCGGGTTGCATGAAGATGGCGTGCCTCAGCCAGATATTTTAGGCATGCTTTGCTTGATCAATAAACTAGATCCTCCTCGGGCGCAGATGGTCCGTGAGCTCTCGCAGGGGGATATGCAGATGGCTCTGGCGATGCTGGTGGAGCGGGGCTGGATGAGCGCAAACGAGATGCAGCAACGTCTCGAATTCGCTGTTACCCAATCGATCAGTCATGCATTGCGCTGGGTGAATGGGCGTTTTGCTTTTCACCGTCAGTTAGTGCCAATGGAGAGCAAATTGCGTCCCCTAGATGTAGACTCAGTCTTGTTAGAGGCTCTGCGGCAGGCTGATGAGTGGGAAAAAATTGCTAGTGAAGGGGTAACACAATTCACTCGTACAACAGTTGCTCGTTGGCAACCTGAAGTGAGCAATGATGTACGAAGCCTGGGGTTGAACCAGGAAAGTATCGAGGTCCTCTGCCTCTCAAATGGAGAATTATCTCTGCAGGCTGTTGCTCTGGTGTTGATGGGGCCGGAGGCTCGTATTGCTCGGGTCATGGCGCATCTGTTTGGACTGGGTTTAATTGAGGTGGTAGATACCGTCTTAGAAACAGAACTGCAGCAAGATCTCTCAAACATCATTATCAAATGTCAATATACGCTTGCTCAGCATCGCAACACGACCAATGTTGAACAACATCTCCTCGGCCTAATCACCACCCTCTCAGAATGTATTAATGGCTTGCTGATCCACCATGGTACATATGCTAAGAGCCTGCGAGGGCGTGGCCATATTCCTTCGATGGAGATTGTCCGTTATTTGGAAGGTTGTTTCGGCCAGCACTTGCGTACACTGGCAAAACAACAATTTTCTATTCTTGATACTGCGACGTTTCATTATGGTCAGCTTGACTGTACTGATATTCTCACCTTAAATAAAGTGGTCAAGGGAGAACAACTGGAGGAATTTTATTGGGAAGCAGTACAAGGCTTGGCTGCATTTCTCCGTGTTATTTTTACTGAGTTGTTGCGCGATGAAGTGGGAAATTCGCATACTGGTCGTCAGTTGACTGTGGCTTGGAGAATCTTCCTATCGGAAATCGATTATGACAT
The DNA here is from genome assembly GCA_036501345.1 of Ktedonobacteraceae bacterium. Classification (GTDB taxonomy): domain Bacteria; phylum Chloroflexota; class Ktedonobacteria; order Ktedonobacterales; family Ktedonobacteraceae; genus DASYAN01. Next base: position 20,202 of record DASYAN010000576.1, on the reverse strand, counting down.
TCAACAGTACCAGTTTTATCGTGCACAGCGCAGAACCCAGAAGCGGGGATATGAGAATATACAACCACCCTCTCTAGGTATTGTTCCAAATTGGAGTGCCGCTCCCGATACTAATGGAGGGGCGTGGTCGCCAGAAACACGAAGGAGGTCGATCTAAATGGTTGAACCAACAGTGTTGGTAGTGGACGATAGTCCTACCGTACGTAAAATCGTCCAAATGACCCTGCAAAGGGAACATATCAGAGTAATTACTGTTGGCGATGGCCTGAGCGCGCTCACTTCAGTGGCAGATGAGATGCCCGCCGTTATTTTGCTGGATATTCAGCTTCCTCGTATGGATGGGTACCAAATTTGCCAGATAATACGTAAAAACTTGCAGTTTCGTCAGATTCCCATTATTATGCTCAGTGGGAAGGATGGTTTGTTCGATAAGATGCGCGGACGGTTAGCCGGATCTACTGAATATCTTACAAAACCGTTTGACTCGGTCGAACTTGTGCAAACTGTAAAAAAACATCTTGCTAATTGGCAAGAGCGTGTGCCTGTTCCTCAGCAAAACGTGCGGCATCGCCTGCGCTATCGTGGCTAGCCAGTGGTTGAGGTTATCGCAAAACTGGACCTAGGAGGCTCCACCGACGTAGGCAAAAAATATAGCGTAGCTGTGGTTTACTATCTCACTGGTGTAGCTCGTTAGGAAAGGTTATAATTGAATGTCTGGGCAAAAGATACTTGTTGTTGATGACAGTTGGACAGAATTAACCATGATCGTGACCCCACTACGCAATAGCGGTTTCGATGTAGTGACGGCCGTTGATGGTGATGAGGCTGTCGAAAAAGTACTTAAAGAACGTCCTCGGTGTATTGTCCTTGATGTTGTCCTGCCAAAGCAGAATGGATTTCAAGTATGTCGTAGACTCAAAAACTTGGAGGCTTGTCGGCATATTCCTATTATTTTGTTGACAGGTAAAAATACGGCAGTAGACAAAGCGTGGGGATTGCGGCAGGGAGCTGATCTCTATATGACAAAGCCTTTTAAAGAGGAAGAGTTAGTAGCTAGTGTGCGACGTCTGGTGTAAGGTTGAGGTATAGGGAGGGGTGGCTCGGTCGAGATTGAAACGGGATTGAAACTTGGGAGTACAATTTTGTGTCTAATGAAGATTTGAGAACATTACAACCTGAAGCTTTTGCTGCACTCAAACAGTTAGTCGCACAGTCACCTTCTGCAGCAGCAGCTTTACAGATGCAGTTAGCACAGGCTCAAGGTCAGGTCCGTCAAGATGGAGTTGCAGCCCCGATGTCTTCTGTTGCTGGCGAGCAATACTTGGTGTTCTCTCTTGCTGATTGTGAACTGGCTGTAAGAGCAGAGCTAGTCCAAGGCGTTGAACGCCTTGGCGAGGTAGCGTCTGTTCCTAATGTCGTACCCTGGGTGCGAGGTGTTGTAAACCTGCGGGGATCTATTGTCTCTGTTGTAGATCTGCGTATGTTCCTCGATTTGGAGCAGCCCTCCTATACTCCACGCACTCGTTTGCTATCATTGCAGTATAAAGAGATGCTGATTTGCTTGGTCGTCGATGGAGTTAGCGAGATGTTACCTATCCCTGCTTCTGTTATCATCAATGGAAATGTGCGTCAGGCTATTCCGCCTTGGGCTATTCCCTATGCTTCCGGGAGTGCACTGCTTGCAAACCGTTTGATGGTGATACTGGACGTTCCTCGTCTACTCTTCTCCGAGAAAATGCATCATTATGCTCTCTGAGCATCGATAGGTGACCTCGTGGTCTCCTGACTTGAATAGCTCTATCTTAAAATCGACGGAGGTCTGGCAGATGAATCCCGATACTAATAAAAGTAGCATGACGGTAAATGCGCTCATGCAATGGGGTGTAGCTATCTCGATAGCCGTCCCTATTATCCTTTTCGCTCTTCTCGCTTTCATCTCTCTTAATGCGGATCACAATGCACTTTTGTATGTTGACACTGCTTTTGCTTTTATTACATTAATTGTTGTTTTTGGGGTTAATCAGTGGGTGCAACGGAGAGTCCGAGAGCGTTTAGCTAGTCTTGCTGATGTGTGTCGTGACTTTAGTAGTGGAGATCGTGCGGTTCGTGCTGTAGTGAATGGTGATGATGATGTCGCTATGATGGCATTGACTATCAATTCACTCTTCGATAACTATACTACTTCCAGTGCTTCTATGGGCGTTGGCGGTAGTGATGCTGCAGCATTGCAAGCCCAGATCGAGAAACTGCTACAAGAAGTCAGTGCAGTCGGTGATGGCGACCTGCGCATTCAGGCTGAGGTTACTCCAGACACGCTAGGTGTGCTTGCAGACTCCTTCAATTATATGATTGAGGAGTTGGCTAAGGTTGTAGGACGTGTGCAAACGACGGCTGTTCAGGTTACAAATGCAACACGTCGAATCCTTGATCGTTCTGCAGAGTTAGCGCAGGCATCTGAGACTCAAGTGAAGCAAATTGCCCAGACTACCGAAGCCGTAGAAGCTCTGGCCGTTTTTATTCAGACCGTAGCCCGTAACGCTCAGTCGAGTGTGGAGGCTGCTCAAGAAGCTTTGCGCAATGCGGCCAATGGCCAACAAGCTGTGCGCCAGACCATTGAAGGAATGATGCTCATTCGTGAAAATGTGCAAGAAACTGCTAAGAAAATTAAGCGCTTGGGTGAGCGTTCCAATGAAATTGGCGAAATTGTGCGTATTATTGAAGATATCGCCGATCAGACGAACTTATTAGCTCTTAATGCTGCTATTCAGTCTGCCATGGCTGGTGAGCACGGTCGTGGTTTTGCAGTCGTTGCTGATGAAATTCGTCTTCTTGCAGAACGTTCGACCGAGTCTACAAAACGTATTGCTACTCTGGTCAAGAGTATTCAAGGAGATACGTATGAAGCAGTTGTTGCTATGGAAGATAGCACTCAAGAAGTGGTCAAGGGATCGCAATTGGCTGATGATGCAGGCCGTTCGCTGAACTCCATCTATACCGCTGTAGAACGACAAGCTCAGATGATTGAAAGTATTGCTCACGCCGCAAATGAACAGACTTCTGTTTCTGAGGCAGTGGCTGTAGCCATGAGCCGTATCTCGGAGATTACGCGTCAGACAGATGCTGGTACTCAAGAGGCTGCGGTGAGTGTGAGTTATCTGGCAGAGCTTTCGGAACAGCTACGTGCTTCGGTGTCTACTTTCCGTTTGCCAGATCGGGCCAATGAATCGGTGGGATCATTCTCGAATACAACATCGGTAACGGAGTTCTCTGAGAATCAGGGAAATCAGATGCTTCGGTTATCTCCATCTCTGGCAGGATCGGGATCACCTGCTGAACTGGATTGGGGCCAGGGTTTCTCTGCGAATTATCCACCGTTATCAGAAGTAAGTAGTGCAGGTTCATTACTCCCCGTGTCATCTAATGCTGGACAGTTCTCCTTCGGTGGTCAACAGGATTTTGCTAGTCAGGGCAGTTTAAGTGGTTTTTCTGGATTTGGCAATCAAAGTCTGGATCCTATGCAAGCAAATTTCTCTAATGGCCCATCGTTTGGTAATCCAGCAAGTAGTGATAATCAGCAGTTCTTTGGTAATCAACAAGAATTCGGGGATATGAGTGGTTTTGATGATATGCAAGGCATGAATGCAGGTACCCAATTCGGAGCGATGTCTAGTTCCTTAAGCAATCCCGGTCAGCCGCCATATTCGCAGTCGAATGTCGGTCAATCTTCATATCCTCTGTCGAACCCTGATCCGTTGCCATATCCGCAGTCGAACCCTGGTCAGCTGTCGTATCCGCAGTCGAACCCTGGTCAGCTGTCGTATCCGCAGTCGAACCCTGGTCAGCTGTCATATCCGCAGTCGAATCCTGGTCAGCCATCATATCCGCAGTCGAATCCTGGTCAGCCATCATATCCGCAGTCGAATCCTGGTCAGCCATCATATCCGCAGTCGAATCCTGGTCAGCCTGTCCAGGGAAGCAACGGTGGCTTGGTTTCAGCTCCCTCACAGCAGGGTGCACAGCCGATGGCTTCTCGTCCACGCTGGCAAGCAGGGTTGCAAAAGGATCAGAATCAATAATTGTTTGGGCAAACGCCGAGAGTTGGTTTTGAGATAATGAGCTTATCTGGTTCAGTAGTAGAGTTGGTTACCTTGTCGCACCGTTAAGGAGACTTTAGTGTGGCGAGGTAAACAAGTATAGTTAAGTGAGTACGCGCAACATGTCGAATACATTTGATAAACTATCAGTCCTCGATTCGTTTATCGAAGAGGTGAATAGCTATTTGCCTGAAATCGAGACGAATCTCGAGCGCCTGACTCATTCACCTAGCGACATGGATGCCCTCGAAGAAACCTACCGCCGCACTCACACTATTGGCGGTTCTGCTTCCATGATGGACTTTCCCGGTTTGGCACATGTTGCCCACGGCATGGAAGACGTCCTAGCTGATGCTTTGGATGGGTTGGTCTCATTGGATGAAGCTGCTCTTGGCCTTTTGCGTCGTTCCCTAGGCCGTTTGCATCAGCTCCTACAGGGTATTCGCAATGGCATTGATGAAGAATCCGTGATTGCGGAAGATGATGCTGACTATGCTCGCTATCGTACTATGGCTGAGGCCGTTGGGACTGCTTCGCCTGATGCACAAGAGCTAAAGAGCGCTAGCGCGGTTGATGTCACTGATGAGAGCCATAAACAGATGGCACCTGCTGCCAAGTCGGCTCCTGTGGAAATGTCGCTTCCCTCACCATCTGCAGTTCCTTCATTTGACGAAGTATTAGCCTCATTTCGTACTCCATCGGTAAATCCTGGTGAGGAGGTGGCATGGCCTGAAGATCCTGTTGCGCGGCAAGAAAATGTAGTATCGCCACAATCTGAGGCTGAGACTAGTCAATCAGATACTCCTACGCCATCCGCAAGTCTGTTGGCAGACGAAGTATTAGCATCATTTCGTACTCCATCGGTAAATCCTGGTGAGGAGGTGGCATGGCCTGAGGCTCCTGTTGCGCGGCAAGAAAATGTAGTATCGCCACAATCTGAGGCTGAGACTAGTCAGTCAGGTGTTCTTGGTTCTCCAGTCAATCAGGTTCGTTCTGACGGTGCACAGAATTTGCCAACTGCTCTGGAGGAGTTGATGGCATCAACTCGCCCAGTTTCTCCTGTAACTTCTCTCGCATCTGAACCTCCTTCTGCTGTTGCTAATCTTCCTGTGGTGCCCTCTACTCCTAGAGAAAGCAATCTTTCAGCATATCTTGAAATGCATCATCAACAGCCTGTTGATTACCCACTTTCTTCACATAGTATGGGAGAAGGGCAAAGACAACTTGAGCAAGATGAAGTAGCTCTGCCGCACATCTATGATCAAATGCAGAAAGGTGCTCAAGCTGTAGTAAGCCAGACCTCCTCATTAGTCGGTGTAGTAGAACAGTTGCGCCAGGCAATGGCTATCATTGAGGGGCAACGGAGCGAGTTCAAGGGCTTTTTAAGTGGCTCGAAAGATGCTCTCGAGCGCATGGAGGATTGGGCTGGACAAGCCATGGGCTTGAATTTGCGCAATAGTCCTGAGCAAGTGCGTCGCTATCTTCCTCTCTCTGTCATGTGGGTGGCCAATAGTAAACTGAAAAAGGTTCTCGATCTTCTTGGCAAAATCGCTAGTGGCGTAGAGATGACTGATGAGCAAATTGCATCAAATCTTCATCAATTATATACTTCAATTCAGTCCTTTGGTCAGGTATTCCAACAGTGGGAAGAAGAGCGTTCCTCTCATGTTCTGAGGCAAGAACCCGGGTGGAGCCCCTGGGAAATGCAGGCAATGCATGATCCTGAAGACCTGCGTGAACGTGTGACTTTTGAGCGGCAGGGTGATCTCGCTGCTCTACGTAGTGAACTAGAAGCGAACATACGCAAGGAACTCCAGCGTGAATATGAAGCACGCTATGTCTCTCCCCTGGTGCGTGCAGAATTAGAGCAGCAGATACGTCAAGAAGTTCGCCAGGAATTCGAAGATCGCCTGCGTTTACAACAAACCGCCTCTTCGGGCGAAGATCGCAGTGAGGATATCCAAAATCTGAAAGCGCGATTGCGTAGCGAGATTGAGATCCAGGTGCGCCAAGAATTTCTCGGTCAGCTTGCTCAACTTGGTGGTGAGCTTGGTGCACAGGCGGCAAAGATGTCTGCTCAGAGTGATCTAAATGTGGTGGATCGTACACATGGATCTGCCAATTTTGTGGCTCCCGAGTCCCCACCAGTCTCACCAATTGCTCCCGTAACCCGAGGTCCGGTTCCTGCCAAGCCACCAGCCTCTACAATGGGTGGTGATTTTGGTGAAGAAGCTCTCGAGATCTTCCGTATGGAAGCGGAAGAGCACCTGCAAACGATTAGTATGCAGGTGGCAGCTCTTGAGGAGAATACTACTGACCAAAATCTTATCCAAAATGTCCGTCGTGCAACGCATACCTTAAAGGGTGCTGCTGGTATGATGGGTTTCCGCGCGATTGCAGATCTCTGTCATATTTTTGAAGACCTCCTGGATACCATTGTGGAAGGGTCAATGGGTATCACATCTGCCGTGCTCAGTATTATTCTGGATACCTCGGAGACGCTCGATTTGCTGATTACTAGTAATGAAAGTGATGTTTCGGATGGTGAAGCAAAAGTCCGTGCTCTCCAAGCTCGTTATGTGGATTTGCTTGGCGAGCGCAGTACTGTGCGCGATGTGGATGAACCTATTGACTTGGATATGGAGGGTGAGGCTCAGGTTTATGATACCTCTCACATCGCAAGTGTGCTTGCTGATGAGCAAGTTGGATCAAATGATACCAACGTTCCACGCTCCGGTCGGAGTGATCTGGCCGTGCGTGTTCGTCTCCAAAGATTAGACGAACTGGTAAATCTATTTGGTGAACTGCTAGTAAGCCGCAGTGTGCTCGAAGAACGCATTCAACGCTTGGTTCGTATTGTGGCAGACGTCGGTGTGAGTAGTAACCGGTTACGCGATGTTGGCCAAAAGTTGGAGAGTCGCTTTGAAGCAGCAACGCTGCCCAGTGGCCGTTCTGTGCAGGTTATGCCTGGAGAGGGGAATCAGAAACTTCTTCCTGCTCCTGGTATGACTAGTATGAGGAATAGCTTTGGCAGTACTATGCCTGTCCCTGCACACTTGGCCGAGTTTGACGAACTAGAACTTGACCGCTACACAGAATTCCACCAGTTAGCTCGTGGTCTGAGTGAGGGTATCTCGGATATGATCACGTTGAGTTCTGAGATGGATACAATCATTCGCGAGGCTGAAGGTGTGTTTGCCCGTGAAAATCGTCTCAGTGCAACATTCCAGGATCGTCTAATGAAGACGCGTCTGGTGCCTCTCTCTCAGTTGACTCCTCGTTTGTACCAAGCCGCACGCGCTGTGGCGGTCAAGCAAGGTAAAGAGTTGGAGTTTATACGCGAAGGTGAAACGACAGAAGTTGATCGCACCGTTTTTGAGGAAATCAGTGGGCCGCTGTTACACCTTGTGCGCAATGCTGTCAATCATGCGCTAGAAACACCGGAAAGTCGTGTTCGAAAAGGAAAATCTCCATTTGGGCAGGTCAAGTTCTCAGCTTCTTACGAAGGCAATCAGATAGTCATTTCGGTGAGCGATGATGGCAGAGGGCTTGATCGTGAGCATATTCGTCATACAGCTATTGTACATGGTATGATCCGCCCTGATCAGCAACTCACTGAGAAAGATCTCGTATCATTTATCTTTACTCCTGGCTTCTCTACTGCAGATGTTGTGAGTGAGGAAAGTGGACGTGGTGTAGGCCTGGATGTGGTGGGAGATACTGTTTCTCGTCTTAGAGGAACCATAGTTGTTGAGTCGATGCCTGATAAAGGGACGACGTTTACGATGATTTTCCCCACCAGCCTAGCGATCCAGCGTGCGATGATGGTGCGGGTAAGTGGTCAACAGTTTGTGATTCCTACTGTGCATGTTGAGTCGATTGGGCGGTTTGACAACTTCAAGCACGTTACTGCTGCAGGCCGACCTGCTGTGATGGTCCGCAATGAGCCTTATCCATTGCTGATGCTGGCACAATACCTCTCGCTTCCTGCTCCCAGAACAATTGATGATAAAGCGCAGTTGATTCTGGTCAATGCTGGTGGACATCGTGTTGCCCTGGTAATTGATGAGATTAAAGGACAAGCTGACATTGTGATGAAAAATCTCGGACCTCATTTGCGCCAAGTCCATGGTATTGCTGGAGCATCTGTTCTTGGTAATGGTCAAGTGGTATTAGTCCTTGAACTGAACACTTTGCTTAATGCCCGTCTCAAAGGGGCTCCGCACATTGGTGTAGCGGCTCCCACATCCTATGATCCTATCGTTATGTCGGAGGCGAGTGGCTCGGTCAGATATCAACTGGATGCTCCAGCTAGTAGGCAAGGTGTTGCTCCAACAGTCCCAGCCTCTTCTGCAGCGCCTGTTCCTGAGCGGGGTAAGCACCTTCTGGTGGTTGATGATAGCCCGAGTGTGCGTCGTGTTGTGAGTAATATGCTCAAGCAGCATGGTTGGGAAGTCCAGATGGCTCGCGATGGTGTTGAAGCTCTAGAAATGATCTCTTATGAAACTCCAGCTGGAGTGCTACTTGATATCGAGATGCCGCGTATGGATGGCTATGAATTGATCTCGACAGTGCGTGCCCAGGAGCAATATCGCTCTCTTCCAATGATTGTGCTGACCTCGCGTGCAGCAGCCAAGCACCAGCAGCGTGCAATGTCTCTGGGAGCGAGTGCTTATGTGGTCAAACCCTACCAAGATGAAGAGCTGCTCAATACAATCAATGCGCTGGTGTTTGGAACTACCACGCGCTCTACTCGATAGAGAGATATTGTTGTACAATGGGAGTTGAGCGTTCTGTAACTTACTGGTATGTTCAGCGACAAATCATTCTAAATGAGATTGAGTTGTTAGAAGCGCAGTTGAAGCAGATGTCAATACCTATTTCACTAGCTAATATGCAAGCTGGTGCTATATCAGACGCGAAAAGTGCAGAGTTGTTGCTACAATTAGCAAAGGCCCGAGAGAAACTGAGTTCTCTGGGCCCTTGTCCTAAACCAATGATGGGATAGCTAACAGTTATAGGGAAGGTCGGGCGCAAAGTATTGATAGTCAACTGGGCCCTACCGATGGCAATAAAATTGCTCGTTGTAGCATGTCATTTGGACTTCTAAGCTAGAACTTTGGTCAGTGCTGCTGTGATTTTCCTACCCATTTCTTGCGTTCCAACTACCTTTGCTCCTACTTCGTGCAAATCCTCTGTCCGATAACCTGCTGCAATGGTTTGTTCTACTGCACTTTCTATAGCAGTTGCCTCTTGTGTGAGACCTAACGAGTAACGTAGTAAAAGTGCGGTTGATAAAATTGCCGCGATTGGATTGGCTTTGTCTTGTCCAGCAATATCTGGCGCAGAACCATGAATGGGCTCGTAGAAGCCGAAGATCCCATGCTCCGTTCTATGTGTTCCTAGACTGGCTGAAGGGAGCATTCCGAGAGAACCTGCTAGCATTGAGGCCTCATCGGTGAGAATGTCGCCAAACAGATTTTCGGTGACAATCACATCAAAATCCTTAGGGCGGCGAATCAGATGCATGGCACAGGCATCCACAAGTAGGTGTTCCAGGGAGACATCTGGATATTCGGCTGCTACTCGATTGGCAACCCGACGCCACAGGACTGAAGAACTCAGGACATTTGCTTTGTCGACGGAAGTGACTTTTTTGCGGCGTCCTCGTGCAATGTCAAATGCTACGCGGACGATACGTTCGATTTCGGCCTCAGTATAGAGCAGGGTGTCAATAGCTTCTGCTCCCTGTGCTGTCTGGCGAATCTCGCTAGGCTTGCCAGGAACAGGAGGTTCCAGGTGTCCATAGTAAAGTCCTCCTGTCAATTCGCGTACAACAACTAGATCGGTTCCATCCAAGACTTCACTTTTAATGGTGGAAGCATTGAGGAGTTCCTTGTGCAAATGGACCGGACGCAGATTGGCAAAAAATTGCAAGCCTTTGCGTAGCTTGAAAAGTGCCTGCTCTGGTTTGACTTGATCTTTTTTTCCGTAGTTGCTAGGTAAGCTTCCAACAGCACCAAATAAGATTGCATCACTTTGCTTGCATAATTCAAGCGTGGCTTCAGAAATAGCGTCTCCCTCTGCTTCAATGGCCGCAAGACCTACCAGCCTTTTATGTGTTGTGAAGCTATGTCCATAGATATCGGCAATGGCTTGCAAGACGTGGCATGCTTGCTCTGTGACCTCGGGGCCGATGCCATCCCCCGGTAAGACGGTAATGGTGTACTTTCCCATTTTCTTCTTCTTTCTTTCTACTTAGCTAGTTGGGTTAAATGCTTTGTCTGTGAGTTGTGAGCAATAGTGTACCAAAGAGCTGTCTTATCTGGCAAGGGGAATGCTACTATTGACCAAATTTCTTTTAAATCGTCCAAACTGTCACTTGCTGGTCATAGAGTTGGCGCTTAATGGAAGCTCCAGAAGAATAGCTTGACCTGAAATGTCCCATTGTCCGCTGAAAGTTGTCCGCAAATGTCCTCGAAAAACTCTTGCTTATCAAGTATCCTTTTCAGAGGAGACCAATTAGTGATAGGGCTTTTGAGAAAAGAATCCCTTCTCTTAATCAGGCTTACAGTTGTGTTAATTCTTAGCGGTAGAGGGACATCTGATCCCAGCAGCAAAGTAGCTATGAATATATTTTGAAAGGCAGAATATTATGCAGAGTATAATGAAGCTATTAAAATGGAGGTTCCTAATTATTGCTGTGTTTATTGTTGGATTAGCTGTTTTCACTGTACAACTACCCATCGCCATGGGCCGTGCCTCCATACAAGTAGTAGGGCAGCATTTTACCAGTTATACTTATGAGGGGATACAGCATATTGTCTTCATTGGCCCAGGCAATCACATTGATGAACTCTACTATGGCCAGAATCTGAATTCAGGTCAGCGATGGCATACTGATCTGACACAGACAGCAGCCAACGATGGCATTATTACTGCAGCATCGGAAAGTGCTCTAGTTGGTTATAGCGACACTACGCAACATGTCATCTTCATTGGCTCGGACGGTGACCTCCACGAATTCTGGTCTACTGGCAATCCAGTCACGTGGAAAGATACTGACCTGACGAAGACAGTGAATGGCATTTCTGACCCAGCATCGGGCTGTCCTCTGGTTGGCTATATCTGGCAGGGGATGCAACATATCATCTACATTGGCTCGGACAACCATATCGACGAACTCTACAATACTGGGCAGTGGACGTTCGATGATCTGACGGGTAGCAGTAATCCTTCTGCCGCATCAGGAAGTGGTCTGGTTGGTTACGTCTGGCAAGTTGACAATACGCAACATGTCATCTACATTGACTCAAACAATCATATCCAGGAACTCTGGTCTACCGGGCAGCTAGGCCCATGGAAAAGCACTGACCTAATAGACAAGACAGGGGCTCCTGAGGCTGGATCGCAAAGAGCTCTGGCTGGTTACGCTGTGGGGACTCAGGAACATGTCATTTACATTGACACGAATACTCATGTCCACGAACTCTTATATGACTCTCCTAACCAGCTATGGAGCAACAATGACCTGACGAACGCGGCAAATGCTAATTCCCCGGCGTCGGGAAGTACTCTGGTTGGTTATAGCGATACGACACAACATGTCATCTTCTTAGGCTCGAACGGTCATATCCAGGAACTTTGGAACCCCTCAGGCAGTACGTTTTGGCAGCAACATGACCTGACGACCGCAGCAACGGATTCTATCGTCGCAGAGCCAGAAACTGATTTGATCGGCTATATCTGGCTGGCTAATGGCACACAACACGTCATCTACATTGGCTCGGACAATAACATTTATGAACTCTGGTCTACCTTGCAGTCAAACACGTGGCAGTTCAGTAACATAACAATAGCATGGCCTACACCGTCGTAAGAGTGCGTTTCTTAATCTTGGTAGATGGGACACTTGGAGCGTAGATGAAGCTGACTTTGGCCTAAGTGTCCCCTTGCCTGCTGGAATCTGTCTCCTTTTCAAAAGAAACTGTCCTCTTTGTCCCTAGAAAAAAACTTTCTCATCAGGCATACTTACTATTAAAGCCCAAGAGAAAAGAAGGCTTTTTGAGTTCCGAGACGCCCTCCAGAATAACACTAATGGTGCTAGTTTTTGAGTTCTTTGGGTTCAACGCTCAACGAGTACTGTTTTGGTTAGTAAAAAGAGGATCTGGTCCATAGATGCCATTGGAGAAAAGAAGCGCCATGAAAGCAGTACCAGCCTATGCTCGATCGCGTGGATACAAGCTAGGCCAATTACTTACTATCACAATTGCTCTATCTAGTATTCTTGGGTTAATAGCTGCATATTTGCAAATGCATATTATGCCTGCAAATGCAGCTGTCGTGACTTGTAACGCCACAGATATCGCACTTAACCGCCCCGCAGCAGCTTCCTCTGTGCAGAATAGTGCTTCGTTAGCTAGCAATGTAGTGGATGGAAATGCCGAGACGCTTTGGTCAAGTGCTTCGAATGATCCACAGTGGCTTCTGATTGATCTGGGTTCAGTACAAAAGATTTGTAGAGTCGTCCTTAGTTGGGGAGCGGCCTATGGCAAAGCCTACCAGATTCAGGTCTCTAATGATGCAAAAACCTGGACTTCTATCTACTCTATGGGTAGTGGCAATGGCAGTATAGAAACGCTAGACGTCTCTGGTAGCGGTCGTTACATTCGTATGTATGGAAGCAAACGCGGAACTCAATCGGGCTACTCGCTCTATGAATTCCGGGTCTATGTGAGCACAAACAGCCTGGGTCAGAAGAATGCGATACAACCCCCATCCTCTCAGAAATTGATCTGGAGTGACGATTTTAATGGACTTGCTGGAAAAACACCAGATGCAAGCAAATGGTCTCCTGATGTGAGTGGCTCTGGCTGGGGCAATAACCAGAGAGAGTATGATACCAATAACAAGAATGCTTATCTGGATGGTCAAGGGAGCCTAGTACTTGAGGCACGTAAGGAAAATCCTGCCAACTATCAATGCTGGTATGGACCGTGCCAGTATACTTCTGCCCGTATAAATACCAGTGGTCACTTTAGCTTCACATATGGACGCGTTGAAGCACGCATCAAGGTTCCCTATGGGCAAGGATTATGGCCAGCATTCTGGATATTAGGCAATAATGTTGGTTCCGTTGGCTGGCCTAATAGCGGCGAAATGGATATAATGGAGAATCTCGGTCGAGAACCAAATACTATTCATGGAACCGTTCATGGTCCCAATTACTCTGGCTCCAATGGCATTGGCGGACCTGATAAATTGCCGCGTGGTCGTTTCGCTGACGCCTATCACATCTATGCAGTGACGTGGGATAGCTCCCGCATTTCCTTCTCCGTAGATGGTCTAAGCTACTTTACAGTCACCAAGGCCACAATTGAAAGTCATGGAAAATGGGTCTTTGATCATCCCTTCTTCATCATTCTGAATGTCGCTGTTGGTGGCTTCTGGCCAGGAGATCCTAATTCCAGCACCGTTTTCCCACAGAAGATGTATGTGGATTACGTCAGAGTATACCAATAAGTCCATTGAGGCAGGCCGTAGAGCACCCTTGGTTGTGAGCAATAGGCTATACTACAAAGAGTTGACCTCTGTTAAAACAAGGGATGGCGAGAGAGCGGCCTATTTGTTTATTGTAGAATTGTATAGTTCTCTTCTACTCTTTACCATAGTTCGGAAGGATTGAGGATGAGCAAGGAGAAAAATCACTATTTTTATAATGCTTTAGATAGAAAAGAGGCAAATACTTCATATGAATTAATTTCAGATACTGAAAATTTATTGGCAGATATAGAGGCAGAAATACATCGAGCAAATCTTAGCGTAAAAATGCAATTTTTGTCGTATGAAGCCGATCACGTAGGGCAACGCATTGCAAATGCACTTCTTAAGGCAGCTAAGAGGGGAATTGAGGTGCGATTACTCGTCGATTACTATACAGATCTCTACCACCAGGACGAACTCATACATATTCCACGTCTGAAGAACACCATTCAGCAGAAAATCCGACGTGAATGGCAAACTACGCAAGCATTATTTTGTACTATGCAAGAAAATGGTATTCAAGTTAAACGGACTAATCCCATAGGTTTCCTGTTCCATAAATGTTTGTGGCGTGACCATAAGAAATTAGTCATTATCGACGCTGATACCAAAGACCATCAACTCGCGTATGTTGGCGGATTCAATGCTGCAGATCATCATGCTGCTTGGCATGATTTTATGGTGAAGATGCAAGGCGGCATCGTAAAATTCCTTAATGATGATTTTGATCGGACTTGGAGCGGAACGAATCCCGCCAGACGCGTCTATTATGGAGGTGGATTTCTCCTTACCGATTCGCTGGGCAAATCATTGATTTTTGAAGCAACTCAGCAAATCATTGAGCAATCTGGGGATAGAGTCATCCTCGAGTCGCCGTATGTGTACGGGTACACTATGCAGAGAACACTTATCAACGCTGTTGAGAGAGGCGTAAAAGTTTCACTCATTGTTCCTCTGCATAATAATCGTCGCATTTCTGTGCTTACTCAAAGATCATTGAGACAGCTCTCCAAGAGTGGTGTAAGTGTTTACCACTATAAAAATCATGATGGCATGACGCATGCGAAAGTGCTACTAGCCGATGAGGTGGCAAGCTTCGGCTCTTCCAATTTCAGTCAATTTTTGTCAGGAAAACTAGCAGAATTGAACATTGTTTCTCGAAATCCAGCTCTTGTTTCCCAATTAGAGATAATGCTCAATAATGATATGGACAATTGTGTTGTTTTTTAACGAAAATCTGATGCAAAATATTCTATATATGTAAGAAGAGAACAACAAAAAAAGCGATAGTCAGTGCGGAATGGAGCGTATGCACGGCTTTTGAAGTGCGTCGCTTGCGCCAAGAGGACTCGATCCAGAGCCAGACGCCCAAGATTACCGAGAGAGCCAGGATACCGATAGCGATAAAACCAGTGATTTCCTCATAGCCGCTCATACTGGACAAGCTAGGGAAAAAGAAGACCATGTGTCCGACAGCTCCTGCCAGAACGATCCAACCAAAGAACTGGTGATGCTTGCGCAAGAACATCAGCAGGTTCTTTGAAGCCTGAACCACCCATTTTCCAGCCTGCCGCTTGATACTTATATACCATTGGCGTATTATCCACTGGCTAGCTGCATAGACAGCGATAAAAAACGAGAGAGCTCCAACCAGATTGCCAGCTCGACCGACTCCTCCAGGATCCAGTCCTGGTATGAGGACTGCCACGCACACTCCTAGACTGAGCTCGATGATAAAACTGCCAATAATCCAGGTGACCCAGTTTACTGAGATGTGCAGCACGCGCAATACGCTATAGCTTCCTAGCAGAAATACAAAATCTAGGCCGCAGAGGATCAGTAGAAGCACTGATCTCATCAATGTTGTATCAATAGGTCGCATCCTTTGCTCCTTTTTACCAGTATCTCACACTATTCTGGCTCTGTGCAATCTGCAGAGAATAGTGGTTATATCCCGAGCCAGAAATAGCCTTGTCTATAGTAGCAATCTTTCATGAGAAATTGATGAGAAAGCCAAATTGGTTAGGAGGATCGAAGGGTAGAGGCCCGTTATTGATCAGATGCTGGTACTTTGCTCCCAGCAGGATGGGAAAAGACATCAGATGAGAAGCTTCTTTGATATAATCGCATGTATCTTTGTGTACAAATTTGTAACACGTTGTTTAATACAACTTCTGGCCCATGCAACCAAAAGTGGGCCGGAACTGCCATATAGCGCCGTTCATCATATGGGACTCTGTTGGTGTCTGTCTGCTTGCTAATGATATGCATCCTTGGTCGTATATTTAGCAAAAAGGACATCATCCCATTGTTCTAAGAAAGAGGATACGCAGGTATGAAGCATCGCCTATTTTCTTCTCTCGTGCTTTCGCTTTTGCTCCTTACACTGGCTGCATGTGGAAGTACCAATTCTACAGCCACAACGAGTGCAACGACATCCACTCAAACGGTCAAGATTCCCATTGGTGACTTTTATGTCCACTCGCCACAAACCATGTTTCTTGCTGGTGTCCACTATCATTTTGTGGTGACCAATGAGGGGAAGCATCATCATGACTTCCTCATTATGCATCCGATGACAACCGAAACGATGATTATGGACGATGTCTACAAACACTCCCTGTCCTATATTTATAACATTGCTCCAGGTCAGACCAAAACACTCGATTTCGTTTTTGACCACACTGCTCCCGCAGGGATGCTTGAGTTCAGTTGTCACTATGGAGGCCACTGGGAAGCAGGAATGCACCAACCAATCACCGTGAATGCAGCTCAAGGAGCCACTGTTACAGCCTATCCCAACAACGCGATTCCTCTGGATGCTGACGCCGCCTCATCCGCAGCCGTTACGAATGGCAAGTGTGATCCTACAGCCTCCGTGAAAATCGGGTCAAATGGTGCCTACGAACAGAAGAGCATTTCCCTCAAGAAGGGCGACACCCTGACCATTATTAATACCACACAACAGTCGTTTACGCTGACTACGAAGCCGGATGCGGGCATCCGTTTTACCACCGTGGATCCGGGCGAAACTGAGTATGTTCCCTTTCCAAATGCAGGCACCTTTACCCTTTCAAGCCAGGAACACCCTGAGGGCACCTTACAAGTCCAAGTTGCATCGACTGCTGGAGCTACTTGTGGCTTTGCACCAGTTGCAACAGTAAACTTCGATGCCAATTATACCAATCCTCAGAACCAGTACTTTTTCATTCCGACCTCAGTGACGATGAAAGAGGGCCAGAGCATTACGCTCTCGAATCTGGCTGATTACGACCTGACGTTTGAAAGCAATCCCGATGCCAATTTGGGCGATATTACCCTCGATCGCAATGAGCACCAGCTTCTGTTCTTTGGAGATAACGGTACCTACACGATCTCGTGTAAGCAGTTTCCGAATGAGAAGCTCACGGTTGTTGTTCAGGATAGTGGGGATGACAACTAACAGGAGGAACACAGATGAGGAGGGCAGAGCAGGAATAGCCGCAAGAACCTGCTATGCTCTTCTCCTTTTGAGGTTTGTGAGGTTATGAAACAGTCATTCATGTGCATGGTGATGATAGGTTTGCTAACGCTCCTGATTGTAGCTTGTAGTAGGAGTGGTATGGACTCCACCATGTCATCTCCTGCCAGTTCACCTCAGAGCAGGCAACGTACGATCACACCACCTGATACAGTCTATCTGAATGAGAGCCAGTTTGTGCAGAATCACGTTATGATCAAGAAAGGTGCTAGTATCACCTTGATTGACGAATCCTCTGCGTTTCATATGATTGCAAATGGGACTTGGGGAGATGATGGCATCGCCAAGTACCAGATGGAAACAGGAGCTCCCAAAGAAAATGTACAGTTCAATGGCAATGATCGCCACACAATTGGGCCGTTTAACGCCGTCGGAACATTTCACTTCTACTGTACGGTTCATCAGGATATGGACTTAGCCGTTATTGTGCAAAAGTAACTTGCTAGTTCGCTCCTGTGTATATCTCCTCTCTCTACAAGAAATGGCAAGCAGAGGAGCGAATGCCAGTTTCTCCAACATATGAAAGACAAAATCTTCCAAGGGAGAGGTAAAGTGATAGCCACGCGTTTCTTGTCAACGTTTGCAATCCTCTTGACTCTGGGGTTGACGAGTGTCCTCCTGGCCGCTTGTGGTATAACTGAGAGTGCTTCAGCGCCATTGACAACAAAAACACCTTCCTCATTTCAGACAACACTCAAGACATCTGATGGGCTCTTGCTGCTTCAGTGCAGTATTACCCCAAACCGTTTTGGGAAGAATATGTTTCTGGTAGATGTGCAGAATGCTAACACCGGCAAACCAGTCACCAATGAGCAGGCACAACTCTTTACGACCATGCTTGATATGGATATGGGAACGGGAGTAGTCCTTCTGCAGCCCGATGGACACGGTCGCTATAGCGCTCAGGGGATGCTTCCGATGGATGGGAATTGGGATATCCATATTCAACTGCTAGACGCAACGGACACCGCTGTGCATGTAGCAAAGCTCAAGGTCTATACATCGGCGTAATTCCATGGGAGCATGAGACATGGGGATATACGAATTCGTTGAAGCTCATTAGCCGGAACACTTGCGAGAAATAGTTATAATAATATAGAGGGCTTATGCAGCCTCGTTTCCGCTTTTTTCTGGATGATGGAAGGAACAGATATGCAACCAAAACCAGAGCATTTTGGCCCATCTTATGCCGACGCATTCAAAGATCATCAGGTGGTTGATTCCTATCGGTATCGCCCTGCCTATCCCCAGGAGGTGTTCGACATTCTCGCCAGTCTTCTGACGGATAAGCCTGTGGCTATGCTTGATGTCGGCACTGGTTCTGGCGACATTGCTCGCCACTGTGTCGAGTTCGTTGACCGAGTCGATGCCGTCGATTGCTCACTAGCCATGCTTGAGAAGGGCAAACACCTCTCCAATGGAGATCATCCTCGCTTGAATTGGATTGCTGGCAAAGTTGAAGAGGTGGCACTGACTCCTCCCTATGCACTCATTACTGCGGGATCAAGCATTCATTGGACCGAGTGGTCTCTGGCATTCCCACGTTTCCGTGCTATGCTGACTGCCAACGGCATCCTCACAGTCATTCACCGAAAGATACAACCAATGCCCTGGGATGCTGATCTGAAGAACCTCCGTACTCAATTTTCCGCACGTCGAAACCTTCGATCGTCTCACGTGCTCCAAGAGCTAGAGATGCGAGGCTTGTTTGATCGGCAAGGGGAGAAAGAGACAGCTTCTGTGCCTTTCATCCAATCGATAGATGATTTTATCGAAGGACTCCATTCAAGAAGTGACTTCTCCAAGCAACGCATGGGGCCACAAAAGGTCATGGAGTTTGATCGGCAAGTACGAGCCCTCCTTTCGCCGTATCACCAGGATGGGATACTTCCTCTCCAGATTGTTGGGACGGTCACATGGGGAATACCCAAGGAAGGAGCTCTTTGAAGTGACCATTCCTCCCCATGGATAATTTTGATCACTTTGCGCCGTAAAACCCCTTGCTTTAGCTATGGGGATACAAGGCGCTTCCTTTTTTGGGGCTTAGGCACTGGGGATACGCTTTTGCATGAAAGAATATTCATTCTTTTCTCCTGTATGATGAATAGTTGTATATTGACATGTGTGATATAATATATCTAAATTCATGCAAGGCAAATAGGCAGTGAGTAAAACGAAGCGAGCATATAAGTATCGGTTGTACCCGACTGACGAACAAAGGCGCATCTTGGCGCAAACGTTCGGATGTTGCCGTTTCGTGTACAATTGGGGGCTTAACACCCGCCAAACCGCCTATTCCCAGCATGGTCAAAAGCTAACCTATAATGACCTCTCTGCCATGCTCCTAGGTCTGAAGTGTGAGCATCCCTGGCTCAGTGATGTCTCTTCTGTCCCCATCCAGCAATCCCTTCGTCATTTAGACCGTGCCTACAAGAACTTCTTCGAGGGACGTGCCAAGTATCCCACCTTCAAGAAAAGGCATGGCAACCAGTCGGCGACCTATGCCTCCAATGCCTTCACCTGGGAGAATGGTCAGCTCACCCTTGCGAAGATGGATGAGCCTCTTGCGATCACCTTCCATCGAGCATTTCCCAAAGGATGCAAGCCGTCCTCGGTCACCGTTTCCAAGGACTGTGCCAATCGCTACTTTGTGTCTCTGCTCGTTGAAGAGCAGATCAAGCCGCTTCCAGTCGTCAATGCACAAGTTGGACTTGACCTGGGTCTCAAATCGATGGTGATCCTCTCGACTGGTGAAGCTGTGGGCAATCCCCGTTACTATGCCAAGGCATGCGTCACAAGTGGGTGACGCTGCTTGACAGTGTTGACCTTGTATAAGCACAACACTGTCACGGTGATTTGACGCATGTCCAAGGATGAGAAGCGACTGGCAAAAGCCCAACGTCTGCATGCCAAGAAAAAGAAGGGCTCCAAGAACAGGGAGAAAGCACGACGCAAGGTGGCCTGTGTGCATGCTCGTATCCAGGATCGGAGACGAGACTACCAGCACAAGCTTTCGACACGCATCATCAACGAAAACCAAGTGAT
>DASYAN010000575.1:0-6177 GCA_036501345.1 Ktedonobacteraceae bacterium | reverse complement strand
TCTTTCGCTACCAACGCCCACCTCTATGTAGTTGGTCTGCTGTTTGCTTCACAGGTTGCTTTGACCTACAACACTGCTTCCGTTATCGTTGGTCTTGCTGCTCAGCAATCTGGTCGTCCTGATCTCATCCGCTCTCCTAATCACGTCCTCGCTCATCTCTAGAGGGAAGAAGCCCAGATGTGAAAGGCCCTCTAATTATGTGATGAAACTCTAGCATGTTCGTTCATAGAGATGGAACAGTGCAATGTTCAGAGCTTATCGTTCGTGGAAAGGGAAGACCATTTGTGGAATTGCCTGAGTCGGTCGCGAAAGGCTGTACCTCGAATGAGGTGGTTCCTCACCGTTTCAATAGAATAAAAAGAATAAAAGGAGTTTCCTGCGTTATGGAAAATATTGATGAATTTGAGCATATTATTTGTATTGATCCTGAGAGGCGATTGGGAGAACAAGTGGGGAACTATCGCCTCACTGGCTGGTTAGGCAGAGGTGCCTTTGCCGATGTCTATCTGGGCGAACATATCTATCTCAAGAGGCAAAGCGCGATCAAGATGTTACACGTGCACTTGCCCGAGAAGGCTGTGAAAGCTTTTCTCAATGAGGCATGCACCATTGCCAGACTGGACCATCCCCATATCGTGCGTGTGCTTGACTATGGAGTCGAAAATGGAACCCCTTTCCTCGTGATGGATTATGCTCCCAATGGTTCCCTGCGGCAGCGCTTTCCCGAAGGGATGCGTGTGCCGCTAGAACAGATTGTTCCCCTAGTGCAACAAATGGCTTCAGCATTGGATTATGCCCATCAGCAACAGTTGATTCACCGTGATGTCAAACCGGAGAATATCCTCCTTGGAGCCCAGGATCAGGCGCTGCTCAGCGATTTTGGCCTCGTTCTGGTGGCTCAGAGCATGCACACGCAGGCTGCTACCGCCATAACTGGTACGATCCTCTATATGGCCCCGGAGATGTTAGAAGGTAAGGTCCATTTTGCTAGCGATCAGTATGCCCTGGGGATCATGACCTACCAATGGTTGTGTGGGGAATGTCCCTTCACTGGCTCCACCATCCAGATCGGTACCCAGCACGTGTTGGCTCCGCCTCCTTCGCTGTGCGAGAGAGTTCTTGGTCTGTCCCCTTCCATGGAGCAGGTGGTGTTCAGAGCCCTGGCTAAGGATCGGGCCCAGCGGTATGAAAATGTCACCGCCTTTGCAAATGCCTTGCGGGATGCCTCTAAGGACGATTCGTCAATAGATGATGATGTTTCGATATTGAAACTGTCATTCTTATCCTCAGAAAGGCTACTAGAGCCTGATGAGATACCAACATCGCTTGAACCGATCTTGCCTACTCAGCCATTACGACGTCCCAGCAAGAGCTGGCGAATCATGCTTGTGTTGCTGGTCGTGGCTGCTGTGCTCGCAGCCAGTGTGCGCTTCTGGTATAACATCACCTCTTCGCGTGTTTCGACGCACTCCACTGCTTCTCCTACAATCCAGGGTTTTTCAGTTATGCAACCTACTGTGCTGGCCTCTCCTATGACAACAGCGTTGTATCTTACTCCTCGGATTGTCTCAACTCCTCCTCCCAAGGCTACTCCTCAAGTTATTTTAACGCCTCCCTCTGTTGTGCTCCACATAAGAGCAATCGATGATAGCGTCCAGGGCACTGGCACCGACCAATTCAACTATGTTGGCAATGGTTGGCAACATTGTACTGGCGGCTGCGGCGGCAATCCCCCCAATGCCTATGATGGCAGCAATAGCTGGGACAATACCATAAATGACGACGTGACCATTGCCTTTAATGGAACACAGATCAAGTTCTATGGGGTGGTTGGTCCACCCCATGGAATTGGTGCCATCTCGATCGATGGTGGGTCTGAAACAACACTGGATTTCTACTCGCCTACGGAAGCTGGAAATACGTTATTATACACCAGCCCGGTGTTAGCATCAGGCCAGCACATCCTTAAAGTGCGAGTCACAGGTAACCAGAACAGCCAAGCGACCTGGAACGGCATCAATCCGGATCGTGTTGATATCATCTCGTAAATGTGGGAGGTGTAGTGTTGTGAAAGAACATGCGCAGGTAAAGTTTGATAAATCAGTAAGCATGAGACCCTATAGATCCTTGTCCCAATCTGATGGTATAATTAAGCATTAGGTGGTTAAGTCGGTGCTGTTGACAGACAAACCGCTTTGTTTCGTTCGTTATATCGTTGTTGTAGGACTGGAAAGAGGAGACGAACTATGCAAATTGTTATCAAAAGCAGACAGATGTCTATTACCTCACAATTGCGCCAGCAAATTGAGCGTAAAGTACGCCGTCTCTCTCGTTTAGTTGGCGAGAATACTCGTATAGAAGTGACAGTAGCTGAAGGGAAGACACGGAGTGCCAGTGATCGTTATTCTATGCAACTCGCTCTTTCTGGCAATATCCACCCTATTCGCAGTGAAGTTAGCGCAGTGAGCGCCACTGCTGCCCTTGATCTCGTGATCGATAAGGTTGTTGTCCAACTTGGTCGCCAGAAAGATCGGCAAACCACAGTACGTCGGCATCATACAACACCTATCAAAGTTCAGGCTCTTTCGCGTGCTGGCTTACTCACGTCTCTGGAAGAGGAGGCTGAGGACGGGATGGAAGGTTCTCTTACCGCAGACTCGGTTGAGGAGGAACGTAACGAGGAAATCTGGTCCAGAGTAATGGAAATTCGCCGCTCACCTACAAAGCCGATGACCGATCAGGAGGCAATAGCGCAGATGGAGCAAGATGGCTCTTCTTTCTATCTCTTTTTTAATGAAGAGAGCGATAGTGTCAATGTGATGTATAAGCTGGATGATGGAGGATATGCGATATTAGTACCTGTTATGGTATAAACATGTACAGAGGTATTTGATAGCAAAATTTCTTGATCCTGCTTTGGGTGCAAAATGGCCCTCGCTTCAGTTCTAAGGGGCCTATTGCGCCCTTCTTTTCGATCCTCACAGAGTGACTTCAAAATGCCATGGTTGGGATGGTGGAGAATCGAATTGACCGAGTGGATCTGCTGCTCGGATTGTTAGGATCCGAGCTTCGCTTGATGGAAGGGGCCTGAAGCGTGCGCTTCCCTGATAGACAGCTTGATTGGGTCCGTTCGTCAGGTCAGGTCGTGCCAGAATGACGCCTCCATTATCTCCTGCCCACTGTGTTCCTGTAGTATCTTTGAGGAAAAAGATGATACGTGGTACAAACGAGAATCCTGGCTGAAGCGGAGGTCTAATCCACATATAGAGCAGGTCAAAGAAAGACTGATAATACTGCAGTTGGTGCAGTATTAATGTCATTCCATTTTGTTTCTGTTCTAGTTCTAGGGTGATAGTTTTTACCGGTTCACTTGTATCAGGCTTGTCTCGTTGCTCCTGTGCCAGCAGAGGGCGGGGAGCGGCGATGACTATTGGTGGACGTGATGCTAGTTCCAATGCCCTAGTTGAAAAAGGCATTGGATCTTGTAAGATGTCGTTGCATAGCTGCAAGCACTCATCGCAAATGTATGCCGCTCCTGGTCCCGCTACCATACGCTTGACATCTGATGTGTGACGGCCACAAAAGGAGCAGCGAGCCTGTGAACGATCAAAACTCATTATGCCTTCCCCATCAAGCTAAACCTATGCATTACCCTTTACGCATACGCTGAGCAGCCAGAACTGCCATTACCTCGCTATGTAATCCCAAACGTTCCAGAAGAGAGGCATGAGCCTCCCACTCTAATAAGTCGTCTAATGGTAGAAGATGTGCTCCTACGTTATCTGGTATTCTTTCTAACTGCTGAGAATCGTCCATGGGCACTTGATCTATGTGAATATGCCCATTGAACTCTTCTGGTGTCCCTTGATCTGTGCGGAACTCGCTTCTGTATTTGCGCTGCAGAGCTAGCTTAATCAAATAATCGGCAAAGTGTGGATTTTTTGGAAGCAGGGAACCGTGCAGGTAGGTACCGTAAGCGTTGCGGTAGATCGCACCTTCGGTATAATCCTCTGCATTGTTACCGTTTCCTTTCAGGACTTTTCCCAGCGGCTTGGCTGTACCCAGATAGGTACGTCCTCCATGATTCTCGAAGCCGACTAATGTTTGTCCATTCCAACGAATAGCAATATCTCCTATACACCGTGCAGTGCGTGCCCCTTTGTGAATAGTCCAGGCATCAAAGACCCCCAAACCTTGCATATCTGGTCCTTCTGCTGGACGATAGTAATGGGCTAAGAGTTGGAACCCACCACAAACGGCAAGTACTGGCATATCGTCTTCAATTGCTGCCCACAGACCGATTCCTTTCATCTCATGTAAATCCTGGGCAACGGGGGCTTGCTCTTTGTCCTGACCCCCACCAATGAATAGCATATCATACTCATCGGGTGCAAGAGCATCGCCGATACCCAGACCAACTACTCGTAGTTCGATGCCTCTCAGCTGGCAGCGACGGCGCAGTGTCAGGATATTGCCCC
The DNA here is from genome assembly GCA_036501345.1 of Ktedonobacteraceae bacterium. Taxonomy (GTDB): domain Bacteria; phylum Chloroflexota; class Ktedonobacteria; order Ktedonobacterales; family Ktedonobacteraceae; genus DASYAN01. Next base: position 1,699 of record DASYAN010000575.1, on the reverse strand, counting down.
GGTCGCCATATAAATTTAATTGATCTGGATACAAATGTCCCAGTGTCAACGTAAGTGGCTGAGTGAAACCATCGCTCATACTTCTTTTCCTTCCCAAAAGTGAGGAGTTAAACCGCGTTGTTCCAACTCACGATGCACTACTAGTAAACCTGTATACGTAGGGACAATAAAGAGAGTTTCACCAACGGGTGTTTGCTTTAATGCAGTATCTAAAGCGCTTTTGAGCCCGTAGCTGCTGGCTATCTGAGAGTTTATCGGCTCAGAAGCTGGAGATGTCTGGCGCTCTTTTGGTTTTTTGTGGGCTCCTCTTTGCTGGCGTGTCTGGCGCTTATCCCGTTCACTTTTTAATGGCATGTGCGGGATGATAGTCATTTTCTTCTGGGGTATTCCAGCATATTTCAGACGTATGGCAAGATCTAAGGCACGAGTTCCCGATATAACAAGGGTTTGCGCATGGCCTACGACCCGTTCGAAATCAACATCCCAGATCCAGGAGACATCTTGGCCATCTGCGATATTGTCATTTAAAATGAAGAGAATGTGGCGTGCTATACCTTCGCTAAAGAGCGTGCGTAGCACTTCATTAAATCCGGTAGGATTCTTTGCCAGCAGGAGGCGTATGGTTCTATCTTCGGCCTGTATCAGTTCACCGCGTCCAAAGGCTGGCTTTGATTTTTCAATGCCTGTAATAATGGGTTGCCAGTCTGTATTGACTGCCAGGGATGCGGTGATGGCGGCCAGAGCATTATAGGCGTTATAGAGCCCCGGTAGAGGAACAATTATTTCATACTTTTGGCCAATATATTCGATGGTGATGCGATTGTGGTCAAAACTGTCGAGCTGTACCTGGATCACTCGTATGTCTGGTTGAGGGCGTTGTAGTCCGCAGTTAGTACAGTGATAATGTCCAATGTGGCTATAGAAGCGAAGGCTGTATGTGTACTCATGACCACATTTTGAGCAGGTACGGGCATCGCTAACTTGATATTGTTCGTTATCTCCCTGTTGTTTTTGCAGATCTAGGGAAGGATCATCAATGCCATAGTAGAGCACTTTGCCACTAAAGCCGGTACCCAGGCATGCAATTGAGGGATCATCAGCGTTGAGCACGAGAGTGGTGCTTGCTGGCATCTGGCTGATGGCCTGTCGCCAGTGAGAAATGATGCTGTCTACTTCGCCATAACGGTCGAGTTGGTCTCGAAAGAGGTTGTTAAATACGGCGACGCGTGGCTCTAATACCTTGACGATCTGGGGAATTGTGGCCTCATCTATTTCAAGGATCGAGATCGCTCTCTTCCCTGAACGGCGCAATCGGCCGTTGGGTTTGGCGCGGATGACGAACAAACTGGCCACACCTCGCATCAGGTTCGATCCTTCACGGTTGTGCCATACTCGTAACCCGCTGTCGCGCAAAATGGCGGCAATGAAACCGCTGGTCGTCGTTTTGCCGTTCGTTCCTGTAACAATGACACTCCCGTGTTCTACCTGCGCAGCCATGTGCTCAATGATCTCTGGGTAGATGCGCTGAGCTACTATGCCGACAACGCTTGTACCTCCGCCAAGGTGTAAGCGGCGGCTGATAGCCCCGGCAGCTCTTCCTGCGACAACCGCTAATCCCGCTCGTAGAACATTTTGCCGATGCTTCTTGCGATCCGGCTGCCGTTGTGGTACTGTATTGGTTGATTGAGAGGGATCATTC
>DASYAN010000574.1:0-6912 GCA_036501345.1 Ktedonobacteraceae bacterium | reverse complement strand
GGCTTGACCGCAAAGTCGCATTCGATACGTTCGCTCAGACGACGGATCTGAGCTATTTTGTCGCGATCAGGAATCACGGGAAGGATTGGTTCGTAGTAGCCTCCACTTACAATCTCAACCTGATTGCGCTTAACAAGTGCTACTACACGCCGAATAAACTCCGGGTGAGCATCTTCCAACCAATCCAGCAGAGAACCTGTATAGTGCAAGGCGAGACGTATAGTGGGATGTCGTTCGAGCGCCTCTAACATTGGTAAATAAGATTCCTCGTAGACCTGCTGAAAGACCCACGGGAAGTTGCCTACTGGCTGGTGGCTGTGGAAAAGTAATCCTAAGTAAATACTATCCGATACACTGTTTTCATTGGTTGCCATAATCTATCACCTGTCTAGTTACAGAATGTTGCTACTCCATACAATGTTGCTGAGAGGATATCCGTAAGTTTGCGCTAGTGTATATTCTTCCTTGTTCACTATATCACATGATTGCACAATCAGATTTTATAGGTTGTTCTAGAACCTGTGATCTATCTGTTTGTGTCGATAAGAGACACCTTTCTCGCTTATCTTGTAGAGAAGTTACGATTCTCCAATACAGCTCTCTTTATAAGTAGTGGGAGAAGTATATTTTACCTTTGTATCTTGCACATTGACAAAAAAGATTTGCTATTCTATGTAAATTCGAGATAAGATAGTCATGCAATCCCAGTTACTTAATCATATATCCGCGATTGCCTAGTCAGTGTTCATTTGAACATAGAAAGCTACTTTTATGTTTCTGCAAAAATCTAAATATCATATTTCTATTTTATTAGCTGCATTTAGCTATTCTGGCCTATCTGTCATCTCAACTTTATTAACCAATCAGCATGTTGATGCTTTTACACAAATAGTATTTCGCTCCTTCTTTAGCGCTATTATGTTATTTATGGTTATATTTATATATAAAGTAAATTTAACCTTAACTAAAAGCCATTTGCTCTATATCGCTATAAATTCATTTCTATTTACAGGAGCCTTTACTACGTATAGCATCGCTATATACCTTGGAACGTCAATTGCTAAAGCATCAGCATTGAATAATGCTTATCCTTTTACTACAATTATATTATCATATATTTTATTTCATGAAATTCCATCAAAGAAAAACTGGATAGCAGTCATTTTATCCCTTTGCTCTGTTCTTATTTTACTTGAAGTTTGGCATATAAGACACGTGGAACAGTTCCACATAGGAGATATATTTGCCATTGCTAATTCAGTCTTTTTTGGTGGAATGGTTGTATTTGGTAGAAAAATAAGAACTGAAACTCACCTCAATTCTTTTCAATCTCTTTTTTATACACTTTTATTCACAATACCTCTTCTCTTTCTTTTAGGATTTCTACTACGAATACCTTTTTTTACACCAAGTATACGCCTTAACCTTCCCATCATAAGCTGGTTTACTCTCGTCTTAGCTGCATTTGCAACTATTGTACCTCTTATTTTACTTTACATTAGTATCTCAAAGATCAATGCCACAGTTGCAAGTGTGCTCTTGATTACAGACCTTGTCTGGATATATATTTTTGGACTTGTCTTGTTTCACCAGCCTGTAACTATATGGGGAGCATTGGGGATTATAGGGATCATGGCTTCTATTTTGTTGGTGTAATATCTGCTATACTTCACCCCAGAAGTTTAGAACTTTGATCCTTGCTTGCAATGGTACTGCGTACGAAACATTGCAATAGTTCGCTACAGCTAGCGAGAAACTGGAGCAAAAAATCTATGAGCAAGATAAAATTGCTACTGGCCGATGATCACGGACCATTGCGCAAAGCTCTGCGCGAGGGCCTAGAGGCGACGGGAGCTGTACAAGTTGTTGGAGAGGCTGCAACCGGGCGCGAAGCAGTCGCGCAAGCACTAGAACTAGACATGGATGTGATCCTGATGGATGTGCAGTTGCAAGATCCACAGCAGGGCCGCCATGCACTTAGTGGAGTCGGAGCTGCTATAGCCATTCGCCGTGAACGCCCTCGTACGCCCGTGGTATTCTATTCTATTCAGGATGACGATGAATATTATCGCGAATTTCGCGCTTCAGGTATTCTCACACATTATGCGTATGTGCGCAAAAGCAACTATTTACTACCCAGTATGCTCGTACCGCTCCTGCACGATGCAGTAAATGGGCGCAGTTTGGTGGACCCAGAAATTGAGGATCGGGTTCAAGAGGTGCGTGATCTGGATGAACAGTCGCCGCGTGCCCTGTTGGAGCCCAATGAGCTCAGGGTCGCTGAATTGATGGCACAGGGAATGACCAACGAGCAAATCGCCTCTCGTCTCAATCTGCATGATAAACGCGCGGTAAGTCGAACAAACGGACGTATCTATGCAGCCTGGGGATTGAGTGAAAATGCCGTAGATGATAAAGTGGCCCGAGCCAGGGCTACACTGATCTATGTACACAATCGTATGCTCATCTGGGATGAAGAAGGAAATGCTTTAGTACAAGATCGCCGTGGCGAATGGATTCCACTCTACAAAAAAGATGTGTGACATGGCTTTTACTACCCTCCTACAAACTGCTGCACTTGCTCTTTCCATTTTCAACTTGATAACATTCCTCTGGCTGGCTTTTACTGTCTGGCTCAATGGTGATCGTCAGAGCGTGATTGCCCGTGTTGGCTTCGTTGGTTTGAGCCTTGCTGCTCTGTTCTTCTTTATCCATGGATCACTCATCAGAGGGCCATTTGCTCAGACCGCAAATCTTGCTTTCACTGATTTTTTATGGCACTTGATCTGGCTACCTGCTCTGGGAGTTCCCTATATTTGGTTTGTCATTGGGCTCTATTATGCCGCTTTGATCAATGAGCAATGGCGTATGCGGCGTCCGTTGCTCTTAATCTCTGCAGCAACGCTGGGTTGCAGTGTCCTGATCTTGCTCGTATTCAATCGTTCAACCTATACCTTTAGGAATACTGTCTTACTTCTGGGATATAGCGATGTGCAAGGCAATATGCATTCAGGCCTGGAGGAATCTCCACTCCTCTTAGTATCAGTCCTCTTTCTATTCTATGTAACTTTTTGCGCCATTGGTCCGTGGTTCACACCTGGACGCATAGGACGCTTATTACACGCGTTCTGGCTTGCCTGCATTGGTCGCCAACGAAATGTATCTCTGCGCAGTGGGCTAATGGATACATTCTGGAATGACCAGATCAGCGTTGATCAGTTGGAGGAACCAGCACTCTCTTGGCATCTGGCACGGCCGGGATTGCTGTTGGCTGCATTGTTAATGGTTTGTCTGACAGTGAGCCTGGCCATACTGGTCCTCTTTGTAATCCTTCATGGGTTAGAACCAAGCGGCAATAGCACTCCACCTGCCACGCTAGTTACGCTACCATTGCCATTGGTGATCTTGGATATCTATGCAACAGGCTCAGTGGCTCTCATTGTGTTGCTCACTGGCTATTCAATTGTGCGACACGGCATTCTGATTGAGCGTCCGCTAGCACGTCGTGGTTTTTTTGAGCAATGGCGAGGTATCGTGATTGTGGCAACAACGATTGCCACACTTATTGCATTTCTTGCTGAATTTACTCGTAGTTCTCTTGGCGGCATGCTACTGATAACATCAATTGCGACAGGAGCCTATGCTCTCTTTACCTGGAGTAGCTATACTGCGCATGACCGTTATATTGCCCTTCTAGCTCCTTTCTTGCGCAATACCAATGTACGCCACTGGCTGAACACTGATCTGCAAAAGACCGAGCAGAGTATGGAAGCACTCTTTTCTCACCTCTGTAAGGATGTGTTAGAGGTACAATGCGCAATTTTGGTAGTGCAGGCAGGGCCTGTGCGGAGGAATTTCAATTATCGCTGGTCGATCATGGATTGGCCAGATGCGATCATGGAACAGGCACAGCCTGCTGATCAACGCTCTTATAAACTTCATCCAGAAGGTAGCCTGACACCAGGGCTGCAAACACGACGTTTCTATAGAATGCATATGACCTTGCAAGGAGCATCGGTAATCTGCTGGGTGTTACCACTCTACGATGAACTGGGTCTAGTTGCCAATCTCTACCTGGGCCCTCGCAAAGATGGCAGTGTCTTTACCGACGAGGATATGGATCTGGCTCAGGTTTGTGGGCAACGTATTCTTGATACCTTGCGTGATCACGAAGCAATGCTAACCGTAGCTGGTTTGCTACGCCGTCGTATCGTCGATGTGAAACTACTGGGAGCACAACAACGAAGAGTTCTGCATGATGAGATTCTACCAATGCTGCATCTGGCTCTTTTACGTATGGAGACACTACGTGCACACCCTGCAGATGAACAAACCAATGCACGCGCTGATCAAGCTCTTGAAAATGCTATTACTTCTATCAGTGACGCCCACCGCCAACTTGCGGCGATGATGCGTGCAATGTCAACCAGTGCACCACATCGCTTAGAGCGTGATGGCTTAATGTCCGCTATTCACACCATGCTGGCACAGGATTTTCAACATTCATTTGACGAGGTCGAATGGCAAATATCGGATGAGATCGCGAGCCATATTGACGAAGTAATTCCTCCGGCCATTGCAGAATTAATCTTTGCAGCAGTCCAGGAAGCTTTACGCAACGCAGCACGGCATGCACGCGGTAGCGACGTACATCGTCGGCTACGACTCACATTCGAGGCAAACTGTAACCCTCACCTAGAAGTGGTTGTAGGCGATGATGGCATCGGCATTATTTCAGCCAGTAGTTCAACAACGGGAACAGCTAGTGGTCTTCTCACGCACAGTGCTCTGCTAGCCATTGCTGGTGGCAGCCTGACAGTCAAAAGTGCCCCAGGCGAAGGGGTGAGGGTACGTATTTTTCTGCCTATTGAGGCTATTCATTAGCTATCTAATGATGAGTCTGTTCCCAGTTAATGATCCCCGTATAAAAATGATGTGTTTGCATCTTGATACGTCCACCCTGCTTGGGAGTCGTTGCCAGCATCAACCAAAGCAGGTGTTCCTTGGGGATGCCCATCATTATCGACGGCAACGGTATAAAGACCTTTACTTATATGCAATGGATGATTTTGCCATTGCAAGCGATTGTGTGTCAAGAAGAGAAAATGGCGGCTATCTGTAGCCCAGACGCTGTTAGGAACGGGCTGCAACAGTGTGCTAGGAGATGATAGATTTCCAGAAAAACTTCCTGGCTGTAGCTTGCTTGCTTTATCATCACTTAACAGCATATACTGGTGTTGCTTTGCAACGGACAACAGTTGGAGGGCATGTGCGCCATCGAGCAATAAGAATTGACTATCCGGAGACCAATAAGGAACACTACCCTCCTCTGTTGTAACCTTCCATGACGTGGCCTTTTGGAGATTCAAGATGGTATAGGTGGTACCTGTACTGTAGAGTATGGAGTTGCCATCAGGTGACCAAGCAAATTGTGTGCATGTACAGGTTGCAAGCGTCGTGGTATGGCCATCTACTGTGCTCAAGATAAGTTGTACAGTTGGTCCATTAGTGCCAACTCCCTGCTGAGCAGACAATGAGGAGGTAATTGCAGCGTATAAAAAGCTGTGATCCTGGTGAGCGGGCTGCCATAAAATACGTTCTAATGATGCAGGCAGGGGATGACCGAGAGGCGGATTATGGGTCAGATAACGCACATTCGTTCCTGCGAGCGTGCTCGTAAAGATCCCATGATCACTGTTACCAAGAACCTGCAAACGTTGGCTGAGATACGAGAATGAGGGAATGGAATACGATACTGGCAATGATTTAAGAGCAATTCCGCCAGGCTGGTCGTTCTGCGAAATGAACCATTGAGAAGTGGTAGGATTACTCTGTACTGCTTGTATCGTCTGGCGGTAGAGTAAGCGAGTTCCGTTTGTATCCCATATGGCGTTGCTATAGCTTAGAGTTGGGCTAGAGAAGGCGACCGGAATTGGTGTTCCTCCATCAACGCCTATAGTATTTTCAACGCTTGGAGTATCTTCGGTCAATCCCGTAATCGGCTGACTGGTAAGATGCTTGGCAGCGGAAGTCTTGGCAAAGTCTGCATCGAGTGTGCGAAATGCGAGAACTTGATGCGTCGGCGACCAGCTATAGCCAACAACGGGGGTATCCTGAGCAACAATTTCAAATGCATTTGCCCCATTGGGGTCTATTGTCCAGAGATGGCCGTCGCGTATAAAGGCTATGACAGTGCTACCAAGATGTCCCGGACTGCACGCTGTCAAGCTACTCAATAGGAATAGTAGAAGGATCACAAAACATTGTTGTTTCATGATGGTGAGTATAGGCTCTGTTTCTATCAGGGTCAAGATATCTAGAGGGCCAATTTACTTGACTTTTTGTATATGATATTCTTTTCTCAGAAACCTGTTTATAGTATCCTAAAAACACGATCGTCAAAGAAAGCGGACCTTGATCTCCTGCCGTATCTCTGTGTTAGGAGAGCATATTATGAATAAACCGAGAAGGTCAATTAATTATCTAGCAGGGACTATAGAAAAGCAGTGGCTAAAGCGATATATCGCAGATACCTTATTGGCAACTGCTCTGCCTCTTGGAGTCACCGAAGCCATTTATGTTCTACATCTTTATCCTGCAATTCCCAATATATCGTTTATTTATCTCTTAATTGTGCTTGCCTTATCTAGTACACGTGGACTTTATGCGGCCATCATCACATCTATCATAGCAGTTCTGTCATTTGATTTTTCTTTTACTGAGCCGCTCTATACCTTTACAATTGCCAGACCTGAAGATTGGCTGGCTCTGTTTATATTCCTGGTCACAGCCATCATCACCGGGCGGCTAGCCTCTGCATTGCACCAGCGAGCTGAGCAAGCAACTCAACATGCAAAAGAAACCCGAGAACTCTATGATCTGGTCAATGCTACGACAAATGAAGAAAGCTTG
>DASYAN010000573.1:0-19210 GCA_036501345.1 Ktedonobacteraceae bacterium | reverse complement strand
CCTTGTAAGAGTGACTGCTCTCCACGCTCAGTCAGGATCCAGCGCCCATCTACCTGCTGAATATGTTGAATGGTAGCGAGAAAGTGCAGAACTTTGGTGACCAGGGATGTACTCAAACCGAAAAAATCAACCATCTCCTGCACCGAACGCAGGTGAGCCTCCTGTATGCCACGTTCGATAAATTGTTCAATGAGTGCATAAGGGCGTCTCGTTTCCTCATGCGCATCGATCTCCACTAACCAAAGCGGGTAGAGCAAAGCAAACAGGCGCACGGGGATCAAACCAGAGACATTTGATGCAAGTTCAATCGCCCTATCAGGAGGATAAAGGACAGCTCGCTGCTCCATCTTACTCCCTCGGCTTCTTCGTCGCTATACGCTGCATACATTGCTCGTAGGAGAGCACTTCGCCATACTGTTGTGCATGCTGATAGAGCGAGCGTGCTAAACCTCGAAAGCGTTCGTTCGTCGCATTCGCTAGCGTCGAGAAATCTCCTATCACGATCAGTTGTTCTTTCGCACGGGTCAGTGCCACATTGAGTCGCCGTAGTTCGGCTAAAAAACCAATCTTGCCATGGGTATTGCTGCGAGTAAAACCATAGATGACCTTCTCACACTCACTTCCTTGAAATGCATCCACAGTTGAGATGCGATCCTCCCAGGATATTCCTGTCGCCTGAAATTGGTTCTGTATCAGCTCAATGATATGCTGAGCTTGTGCCCGATACGGCACGATAATGATCCATTGTGCATTGATCTGCTCGTAGTAAGCTGCGAGAGAAGAGATGATTCTCGCTTCGATGGTGTTAATATATCCCTTCCCTCCCCAATGTTCAGCTTTCAGCTTCTGCACCTCGCGGTGCCCAGCTATCGCGAGGTCGGCTGTATTGATGATTGCAAGGGGTGAGTGAAAAAGCGGATCGTGATGAGTAGCGCTCGACACTTTTTCAGGGTGGACCGTATAAAGCTGATTCTCGTAAAAATGTTGCGATGCGAAATTAGCAATTACCTGCGGCATGCGAAATTGGTGCTTCAAACGCACAAGGCGTTGATTTCTAGCGGCATCAGCAAACAATAATTCAAACACGCTGCACAGTAAATGGCGACGAATAGTCTCATTATCCACCCGATATTCAGTGCCTTCTTCTTGGGAGGTGAGGCTCTTCAGCCACTCATGCATCTCGTTGTCCACGAAGGGAGGCAGTTGCTGATGATCCCCCACCAGCACAGCGCGGCTTGTGCGAGCCAGTGGCACAAGCAGATCAGTCAAACAGATCTGTCCAGCTTCATCCACGATAGCAAGGTCAAAATCGATATCTTCCAGCCCTTCCGTCGTCGCAATCCCAATACACGTTGCACCAATCACATCAGCATAGCGGATAATCTCAGGTCGCAATTGTGCGGTGCGTTCCGTCAGATGAGTACGCCAATCACGCATGAGGGCAGCTCGATGTGTAAGCAGCGAATATTGCTGATCATACCAATTAATGTATTGGCGCACTATTGCTGCGTTAATGTTTCTGGGTGGTGGTGCGACCGACAAGGAGCGTTCTACAGTACCGTGCAACAAGCCTACGATCCTTGAGACGCTTCGAGATACATTAGAGAGCGATTGCTCGACCTGTTGCTGTGCATCTTCGATCATACGATATTCTGCATCAGCCCACAGTGCCCGCTGTATCTGCTCTTGCAGGGCTGTATGTGCTTGCTTCATGGCATCATAGATGGCTTGCGTCTCCTCATAAAGGCTCTGTGTCTGTTCCAGATGACGCTGACTGTTTTGTGAACACCAGGCAAAAAACCAGCCAAGAGCAAAAAGATGCGCCTTGGTTGCGTGTTTTGTCCAAGCCAATTCCCATCTCTCTTTTCTCTTGTCCAAAGTGACTAGCTGTTGTTCATATATCTGGAGCTGCTTCTCAATTGTCTTGAGTTCCCTATGAAACGCAAGCGGAATGCGCTGAAGCACCACTCGCTTGCGCTCTTGAATATGCTGCTGTTGTTGCTTGCACTGTTCCATTTGCCTAATAAATTGTACTAACTCGCGGCGCCAGCCCATGATCTCCTTCGCCTCGTCTAAAAAGCAGGCGAGAGCAGTTGATTGTTGCTCTGTTCGTCTCAGAATTTCTTCCTGCATCTTTTTCGCTTTGGCATCAAGCAACAAATGTCGTGTATCCTCGGCCACGCGGTCCTCGTGTCCCAGGCGTACTACTTCGAGTGAAGAGGGTAGGCGGCTCAAGGCATTATCGACGGCTTTATGGGTGCGAGATGCAACCAACACATGCTTTTTGTTGAAAATGCAGTGGTGATGAATAATTTCAGTAATGGTGTGGGTCTTGCCTGTTCCTGGTGGACCAAACACTAATAGAAGATCGGGAACTGTCAAAGCATGTTGGAACGCTACCAACTGCTCTTTATTGAGACCTTCACGAACCTGCGTCGCTGGCTTATAAGATTGATACTGGTGGTCTACCAGCACACGAAGCAGGTGAGGATTCCGGGCAGTTCCCTGGCGAAACATCGTAACCGCTTTACGCTGTACATTGAAAATACGCCTGTTTGGCATCACCTCGAAGTTTCCCTGGTCAGGGATGCGCTTACGGTCAATGCGTATCTCAAATTTTATCTTCAAGCGTGTACCGCTCAGAGACAAAATCCTCCCATATAAATCCGGTACTTGTGTAATACGCAAGAGATAGCGTTCTTGCCATATCTGCAAAGGTTGTTGTAGGCGAAACTCGTAAATATCATGTAGGCCGCTTCGCTGCTGATCGGTTGCGGTAAAGCTTACATAAGGAATCGTCGAAGAGAGTTTGTATTTCTCTTGTTCTAGTTGGTATGTGATATCAATGAGTGAAGAGATGGTATCAAGGTAATTTTTCTGTGCTAAAGTCACTATCTCTCGCGTCTGGCCATCCGAGCATACTTGCTGTTTGTGTTGTTCCAGAGCCTGCCACTCCTGCCAGATCTGTGCCTTACAATTGATACTTCCATCAGGAATGTCTGGTAATTGAGAGCATAACTGGTAGTGTGCTTTTTTGAGCAGGAGCACCCCATCAGCAAGCCTATCATGGGCTCGCGCATCGATAGGCTCTATATGGGAGAGAGTATATCCATCTCCACACTGATTGGGATAAAGTCCGAGGTAGTAATCTGAACCATACATACGCAATTCTTCGCTGCCCCGGCTATTCATATGGACAATAGCCGGGACTCCCCCATCTTTCTGCCTGCTGCGATTGTTCAACTCCGTAATTGCTTGTTCGACAGGCGGAAAATAGGAGAAACGCTGCTGCTGCTCTGTCCACAACATGAACCAGTTTTTCGAAGGAACAAGGTAAATAGTAGAGACAGGAAGCTCATACTCTCTATTTCTATACACAGGTCTACCCATCCTTCCTATAGGTTCTCTTGAGTTCATTAGCAAATGCCATGACCGCAGGCCAACGGTCTTTAGGAAGAGGAGCCACCGCACGCTTAATAGCATCATCTACACTCGGAGGTGCTGTACTTGCATATGTACCTGACTCGGTTGCTGAGAAGGTTTGCCCAGTAATCAATGTAGAGAGGATGGCCCCTAATTGATAGATATCTGTTCGAGGGCCCGGTAGAGGCAGTTCTGGTGTACTGTAGCGCTGTTCTGGTGCCTGTATCGAGACCGACTCTGTACCGCCAGATCTGGCTGTGTGTGCAGCCAAGCCAAAATCCTGCAAGACAGGACGGTGCTTGTCTCCGCCAAGCAGAATAATACTGTTGGGAGTCAATGCTCGATGAGAGCAACCCACTTCATGGAGTCTGCTTACGACCTTGCATATGCATATGAAACTTCGTAATAGAGGGGTAATCTCTGTTTCTGTAAGTGCTCTGTCTGACCGATGAAAGACGGCGCCGAGCGTGGGTCCTGTCCATGCTTCATAGACAAGCGTCATAGTGGAAATGCCAAGCTCGCCAGTGATCCCTTCTTCTTCCAGGATGCGTGGGAATTCACGGTATTGCGCTAACTTCAGTGCCAATCGATGCTCTTTTTCGAGGAAAGTGCATAACGCGTTCCCCTGTGAGGTAAGTCGAAAGATGCGGACCTGCTTTAATTGGACCATGTTTCCTTTAGATGCATGCTGCGCCTGAACAGAGCGCAGCACAGCATGACCGTCGCGAGTAAGTTTCTCCTGTATCGTTGCTTTGTACAGGATATAGGTCTCTCCACGAACGACGACTGTCTCGTTCTCGGCCCAGGACGGCGAAAGCATAGGAGTAAATGAAGATGATTTTGGTTCCTGTGGCTGTGCCGCTTCTAGTAGCATCTCCGGCTGAAGAGCTAGCTCAGGCTGCATCTTATAAGAAGATACAATGATTTGCCCATGAGCTCTGATATAGATCGTTGGTGTTTGAACGTACTTGTGTCTTTCGGTCCATGATGCCATACCATTGGTGACATAATCGTAAATATCAGTGGCAGATACAAAGCCTTTCGCATCACGATCTGCCTTGCCACGCAAGGCTTCAAGCAGGAAATAGGTATAGGCACTATAGTTTTTCGCTTCCCATACGTAGCTTCTCTGATTCTTATCACACGAAGCAAGAATGACCATGCCCAGAGCTCGCATATAGACGCGCTCAATAAACTTTGGATGGAGACTCCCTGATCCTTTACTCAGCATCTTCTCGCCAGCATGACAAGCATCCAGTATCATCACTTTCGCTTTCGCACGCGACGCTTGCATGATCTCTTCGACACTAGCAACGGGGAGTGCGGTGTCTTTCAATCTCCCAAAGGTACTGTCGCTTGTCACGAGGTAGCTCTCATCCTGCTCCAAGTCGCCATGTCCACTGTAATAGAAAAGCAGTAAATCCTCCTCTTCAGCCGCTTGAGCTACTTCTTGTAAACAAGAAAGGATAGCAGCTCGTGTCGGTTTAGTGCCATCATCAACCAACACCTTGATACTTACTGAAGTAAAACCGCTTTCATTTCTGTAGAGTTGACGTGCTACCTCGGTCACGTCGTACACACAGACGGGCAGTTCGCTATACTCTCTATCTTCATAGCTGCCCACGCCGATCAGCACTGCCCAACGCCTTTTGGTTCCAAAATAAGAAGAACCGGCATTCGAGGAGGGAGTCAGAGAGAGTGATTCGCTTTTGAATGGCCTCTGTCCATTTGATGAAGGAAGCATACTTGTAGAATGATCCTGGCAGAAGTCAGGGAACGGTACTGTGACATGCTCCAACGCAAAACGATTCAACGCAGACAGAATACGGTACAGCTCACTACGATTGGTCGGATCGTCATCGCCAAAAAGCTGGGCATCTCTCCTATTTTTTGCCAGCCGCATCTCAAGTACATAGAAATCTTCTGGTATCTGATCATAGGTTGTTTGCAGCAGCCTTTTTAGGCGTTCTATACCCTTTTCTGGATGAAAATTCATCTGCTCACTCCTATTCAATGAAGCAAGACCGGGCTGTATTGCTCGATGGAGGAAAGTTCATTTGCACTAAAAAGAACGCTGGCAAGTGGACAGGAAAACAAATAATATGCGGCTACTATCTTAACTGTAACTCTCTACCCTACAATAGAAAATGTAACATATCTTATGCTTTGAATACAATAGCATTTTCTAGAAATTACGTTCCATAATATATCTTTTCATACTCTGGATTACTTATGCTCATAAATAACTTTATCAATAAAAGTCCTCTCAATCTGTTTTTAAGAATTTAATAGTCTTAAAAAATAAAATGAGCATAAAACAATAAAATTTCATAGATGTCAATATATTCTCTTATGTATATATGTAAAAGCGACATTTGATAATATCTAAAAGGAAGAGGATGTTGCTCATCATTTCGCTTAGCATTAAAAAACTCAAAGGAGTAATACACATGCCATGCTTTTCCACTTGACAGGCATCACCAGGAAGCATCAGCAAAGGCAAGCAGACTACGGCGTGTGTACTGTTTACTTTACATCGTAGACTCCTGAAGTATCTCTGGTCCCTCTACACCTTGATGGAACCATCTCAAAAAGTCACGAACTGGATAAACAGTACACAAATGTTCTTGCACCCAGGCTGCAAATTGTCTCAGGCCATCGGGTTATTCTGAGTTGCTGATACCATCGTTTGCTGGATTGCCTGTTGATTACAAAGCACCTCCGCCAGGAATGTACATAAAAGACGCTTTTCCCACGCAGTAGTGAACTGAAGATCCAGCATGATCGTAATCGTATCTGCATCTGTAGCATCAGCCCAACGTGCAGCGTTTTTGGCTCGATCTGGGCTTAGTACGTCGCGCACAGCCCGCAATGCGTGAAATAGGTTGGTTTTGCCTGCGCATTGGGACCGACTATGACATTCAAGTGTGGATCTAGCCCCTCCCAAGCAAATGTATTGAAGGAAAGTAAGTGATCAATGTGGATCGCGTGAATCTGCATCGGGTATCCCTTCCTAGAAATATTGGGAGAAAAAAGCCCACTGGGTTCTTGATATAGTGGGCTTCCTGAGTGCTGCTATTATAGCATGGTTATTGATACATTTTGCCTTATTGCCGACATGTCTTAAATATAGCTGTGGTCAAATGCGCACGCTAACGCCTGTTGAAAGACATTAGTCTCGCTGACGAAACAGAGGTCCCTCTCTTTGTATTCACGGATCCGTTTGGATCAATTTGGATGAGATTGCATGCTATGCAAAAAAGTAATGAATAGCCGTCTGTTCTTGTAATTTCCGCTTTTGTACTGTACAGTTGGAGTAGTAATGGAAAGGAGGAGGCTGTTCCTTCTTCCTTAGTTAATTTAGAAAGGAAACTGCAATGCTCCCCAGACAAAAGAAAAGCGAGAAATCACAGTGAGAAAGGTCTATGTACGTTCCCATTACCGCAACCTGCCAAGAAGATCAAGGCAGAATAGATCTGATAGTTTGTTCTTGCGTGTAGTTGGTTTCGGTATTCCCATTTCTGCTCTCGTCTATTTTTTAAGCAGAATCCCTTTTCAGACGTATTTTACTATTGCTGCTAGTATCGCTGCTGGTATTGCTGCTCTTCTTGTCTGTGGACTTTTGCTCTTTGGATCAATAAAGATTTATCACATACAACAAAAGAAGAGAATAGAATTCGGGAATCAAGAATATCAAGAGTATATGTGTCGGGTGGAAAGCCATAATCAACAGCAAGGAACAGCCCACCAGGATCATAGACAACAGACTCAAACCCCTTTCAATGAGCAAAATGTGGCTCAGGAACGCGCAACAGAAAAGTATCGCATACAACAAGAGCAGAAACGCGAGCGGGAAAAGAGAACTCATATAACAACGTTAGGGGGAGTCCTGACTCTCCGATCAGATGAGTTTGAAGAACTCATTGGCGATTTGCTACGAGAAAGCGGCTATACTCAGGTCGTAAGAGTTGGTGGTAGCGGTGATTTTGCTGCCGATCTCACAGCTACTGATCCACAAGGACGCAAAGTCATTGTCCAGTGCAAGCGCTACTCACCAGAGAAGACTGTTGGTACCCCTGATCTCCAAAAGTTCATAGGTATGCTCATTGTTGAACATAAAGCAGATTTTGGTATTTTTGTTACTACATCATCTTTTAATCAGAAGGCCATTGAGAAGGCAAAAGAATGGAAAGATGTACTTCAGCTTGTTGATGGCAATCTTCTGGTCAAATGGCTCCATAATGCATCTAACAACAAGGAAGTACATGAGTAAATGTAGCATAAGACTGCTATCCGAACCAGATGAGATTGCCATGACAGGCACGTTGAAGAAGGATGGTATGCGTAGACTTGAGCGCTTGGTGTCGTCCATTGGGAACAGGCATAGTGGAAACAGCAGGCATAGGCTTACCAGCAGGCCAGTCAATCACCATGTTCTCATAGTACAGTTTCGTAAGAACCTGACCTGGATAGGGAATTTGGCTACTGAGTGGTAAGCCGAAGACATCGGGGACATAATGAAAGAAGAGTATATAGCTGTTACTATAGGAGATATTTTATTTAGCAGGTAAGTACTCCCACAAATACACAAGATGCTATGGTACCCTGGTATCATCAATAGATGTCTCTGTGATAATTACTCAATTACAGCGTTATACTTATCGAAGACCCACAATGTATGAAGTATAACGAGGCAGAATTTGGGTGCTGTTAGAGATAATCTCTAGCATTGTCGTTATTATATGTATTCATGCAAAATGAATATGCTATTCGCCCTTAACTCTCTTTTACTGTTGTTTCTTTTCTATTCTATAACAGTTTGTCAGCAGTACTGCAAGTGTGTTTACTGTTGTGCTCATCGCTCTCTTTTTTATATCTTGAGTGCTACAAGGGGTAAGAATGCAAAAGTGGTTTCAGTCTTTCTCTGAAGTTCCAGGTGTTGGGTATAAGAGCCATCCAAGCGTTGATCATTCACATCTATCGAGGTATAGTACAGTTCCCAAGATAGGCTCATATGCAATGGCGAATAAGCCTCGCGAGTACTTGACTTGGCCAATGATCACTGGCTCTGGTAGTACTTCAGCTTCGCCCACCAAACAGTGGACAGCACAACCCCAAAATACCAGAAATGGAGAGACTACAGCCCAGACGAGACTACGTCAGTTGTATGAGTCTCTTGAACTTCCTGGAGAGCTTGCTGATTATCACTTTGTGATCCAAGGCTGCTGTTCAGTACTTTGGGGACTTCGCCGGGAGGAATCATGGGTTTTGGCGGAAATCGAACGGATCTGCTGGCTTGATATCCGACTCATTCAAGTCTATTCCGACATCGTTCAAGCAAACAACGACCAAGGATTTCTATCCGTTCTTCCTTTTCGCTACTTGATTTCTTTATATGAGCAAGAAGGCTATCTCCCTGAAGCTTTACAAGTGGCAGAAATCGCTGTGAAGTTCAATCAGGAACTGTCTGCTCTTGATCGTATCAAATCGCGGATTGCCAATCTCGAATCCGAAGGGACAAGCTGAAATGGCTCTCTATAATCTGTTATCTGCAGAATCGTTTCTTGAATATGCCTTCCTTCGATGGATCTTGTCACCTGCAATGAAGCAAGAGATTATGGATCGAGTGAAGCCACAATATGAAGTAGCCTGGGCCGGACATGCTTACCGGATTGATTATGCCATTGTGGGACAGGATCATCTCATCGCTGTTGAGCTTGATGGCTTTGAATTTCATGGGAATCGTTCTGCCTTCAGTTATGATCGACTTCGTCAGAACGACTTGCATGCGGCAGGATGGATCGTTGTACGCTTTTCATATGACACCATTCGGCTTGAGCCTGAGCGCTGTATTGCTCAACTCCAATCTATACTCAAGCAGGATGCGCTGTTAGCCCCATTGCTCATTGAGAACCCTCTCATAGAGCAACCAGATATGGCCCCAGACCCACTGTTTGCCCTTACTCCAGCACCAAGGAGAATGAAAGAGATGCTGTCTCCCTATTTCGCTTCCATCCACAACAAGCTGAACATGAAAACGTTGCGTCAATGCCAGATACAGGCTTTCGCAGCCCTTGGAAATTACTTTCGGTCTGGCGGTACTCACGCTGCCTGCGTCATGTCCGTTGGTGCAGGAAAAACAGCACTTGGTGTTGTTACCTGTTTGGCCTTTGCCAGATGTCGAGCACTGGTGATTACTCCAGGAAGTGTCATTCGTGGAACCTTTGATAAAGCATTTGATCACCAAACGGTAGGAAATGTACTGTATGGTCTCCCTGATGGTCCATTGATTCCTGGCTGTAGGCCGCCAAAAGTCCTGACTCTTGATCGAAATGAAGGACCTATTCGAAATATATCTCGCAAAGATTTGCTTACTGCGGATATTATTATCACCAATTTCCACTCTCTCGGTAATGGAGAAGATTCTGATGACTTGCTGGCAAAGTTGGAATCCTCTGACATTGATCTGATCATCGTCGATGAAGCACATATTGCTGCTGCCGAGTCCTACCAGCGAACATTCCGTCATTTCAAGCAAGCACGGACATTGCTGATGTCTGCGTGCTTCCAACGGCTTGATGGCAAGCCGATTGATGCAGATGTCGTCTATCGGTATCGTCTCATCGATTCCATTGCAGATGGCAATGCGAAGAACTTGCGTGTCCACCGCTTCGCTCCAAATGCTGAACAGACGACGTACGAAATGGTCTGGCCAGATGGCAGTCGGGAGGAGATCATTGGACGGGATGCCCTCCTCGAAATCGTGAAGGACGAACGCAAACTCGCCCATATTACAGCCAAGTCCGATGCCTCGATCCGTCAGGTCATGTATGCGGTCAAGTTGGCACTCAATCTGCAAACGGAACTCCTCTACCCAGTAAAGCCACGTGTGCTGTTCTCGGCATTAGGAGAACGTCACGCTGAGCAACTTGCTCGCATTGCTGAAGAACAAGGTATTCCATGTGCCTATCTGCATCACTCCATGACGTCTGCTCGTATTAAGGCGATACGTGATCGCTTTGAGCAGGAATCTGGTGATCTGCAAGGCATTGTCCAACTGAAGATGCTCGGACAAGGCTATGATTTCCCTCCTATTACAGTCGTTGTGCCCATGCGTCCCTATGGGAGCTTCAGTGAGTTTTACCAGTTTATCGGAAGAGGTATTCGTGTTGTGCGGCATCCAGCTCTCAACGGACGGGTGGGACCAAGAGAGCAATTTCTCGACGGTATTTACCATGCTGAACTCGGCCTTGATGAGCATATCGAGACCATCTATCGTGAGAATGACATGGACCCACTGACAATCCATGAACCGCCAACGGACTGGCACATACTTGGCAGTCCCAGGGAAGTTCCTGGCACGCGAGGATCTGAGACTGCAGCTCGCCCCGAAGCATTTGTTCTGTTCGAGCGCGGAGCCATCGAACAACGCATTGTCCACGATGAAAAGCGAATTGAGCAGAAAAGAATAGAACGAGAACAGGAGGCACTTGCACAGCGGTATGCGAGTTATGTCCAGACAACGAGGAGTCCTGTAACCTTTGATCAGTTTGTGCAAGTGATGAGGCAAATCAGTGAATGATGGAACGATAGCATTTGGCCGCAAAGCCCTCCAAACGGGATCTACTCTTGCATTTCTCAATCTTGAATGCCTAGAAGATCGCAGCAAAAGGTTCAATACCGTAGATGCTCTCATTGGTGAATTACTCGTGAGATGCCTTCAAGGTGAGCGTGTGGCCGAACTCATCCAATACAAGGATCGTGAGCATTCCGTCATCATCCATGGATTAGGTACCGAACACCGGACATTTGTCGAAGATACTTTCTGTCTGGATCGTCAGCAGTCGCGTGGTGCATGGTTTCTCCCAGCAGAGGCGAGTCTCAGGGTAGGGATGATCAATTTACCTGCGAATTTTCGAACGTATGCTCGTTTTGCTAGCACTCCCACGTGGGAGGAGCATGGCAAGGTATCGCTCAGTCATTCTGGGGATGCTCTGCTTATCTGGGCGCTGCTTGAGCCACTTTTTGAGGCGCTATTCCAGCCTTTTCTCCTGAGAGGCCGACTTGTAGGAAGCAAATCTCGGGAAGATCAGATCAAGAGCTGGATGGGTATTGACACGCTACTCGAAGCCCTTGGCTTGTCGGTTTCAGATGAGCTTGCTATCATGCGTTATGGAGGTGGGTGGCATACGTTACGCAGCCAAGAGCAACTTGCAGCAAAGCTGCGTCTTCTCAAAGCATTTGCCCATCAGGTAAAGCCTGCAATGGCAGCCCACTATCGTGCACATCGCATTCATTCTTTGCTTCACTCTTACTACAAGAAGGCTGGCAAAGATGGCCGTGTGAAAAGAAAGCAGGCCCTGACGAAATCCTTGGAACGGACGATGGCTGGGTATTTCGGAGGTGACTGGCTTGCTTTTCTTGCCTACATTGGTGAGGAGCCTCATCCAGAAGAGCAGATTATCACGGCGTTACCAAAAACTCGTCTGCATATTGGTGGAGGAGGTCGTGCAGCGGAAATAGCGGCACAAATGGGCATTGCAGCGACAGAAGTTGAGCGCATGATGGCTGCATACTGGCAACAGACGAATGGAGTATCCCCTGTCGAGCAACGCGTTGACTTTTTGAGTCGCTACTGGCGCATTTTCGATGAGATACATACACGTCAGGTCGTAGGGATGAAGCCACTCTGGGGACTCATAGAAGATCATCGTCCCTTTGATTTCTTCTATCATGACCCAAACCTGCCCTATCACCCAAGGCTTTATCTGCAACTTTTGCCGACTTCGATCCTTTCTGAGATTGAGCACCTTTGGGGAACAACGATGCTTCCCCGATGGCCTGATCGCATGATCAGTGAGCCGTCTCCCCATATGGCAATGGCTGAAACGTTAGGACCTGCACTCCGATTTTGGCATGGTTGCGCATTAACTGCTTGGTTTCTCTGTGAAGGACCCTCTTCGCGAACGGATATGGCTGGGCTTGCTGAGTACTATCGCAGGGAGATCAAGGCACTAGAGGAACTGAACACACCAGTAGATGCTCAACTTTTTCATGAGCTTGTAAAAGCTGAAGGAATGCTCGGTCCTCCAGAGCCACTGACCCAAAATTCCTCCTCAGCGATGACAAAGAGCGGCATAGCTGTTACCGTGACAATGAACTCTGGGGTCCGCAGAGAGGGATTCGAGAAACTTCGAGACATTCTTACTCGTTATCGACGCCATTGGACTGATGAATATTTCGACCATTACCTCCGTATGCGATGGGAATCTGAAATACGAGAGACAGGCAAGGTTTACAATCACCTGTTGAATGAAGGAGGGAAAGCACCGACTCCTAAGCAGTTTGCAAAGCCAGCAGCTCAAGCCACCAATCACTGGTTCGGCGGTGACTTGAGCGGACTCTATGGGGCAATACAAGAAAAAGCGCTTGTCCAACCTCAGCGAGTTTCTCTTTTACCTACCGATAGGGTTCCGTTTGCTTTCGCTGTCTTCACGCTATTGGGAGGCAACCCATCCTTTAGGCAAGAACGTCTGAATGGATCACAGCAGGATTATCAGGCGAGGAGACATGAGTGGGATCAACATGCTCAGCTCTGTGACCTCGCCGGACTGAGCTTTTGGTATGTCCAGCTAGAGGAAGGACTGGGTCATGCTCCTGAAATGAAAGAGTTTGGCCTGAGCAAGTTTAGCCAACTGTGTCCAGTCGTCAATGAAGATGTGGATAAAGCATGGCATATTTACAGGGAAGCTATTGAATCTGCGAAGCAAGGGAGAGGAAGACCTCAACTGTATCAAGTACCTGAAAGCTCTCTAGCTCCACAAAGCAATCGCACGCTTCCCGTTTCACAGCAAGTATTCGGGGCACCCATAGTAAAGAGTCAGCCACCAGAACAGAAACGCTCCTGGCTTGATCGTCTTTTAAGGAGACACTGAAATTCTTGTATTGCGATCGATAATGCTTACAAAGAGTATTTTTGAATAAATAAAGGTTTTGTTCACTCTTCAATTTTGGGACTTTTAACGTATGAAGCGTCTATTCAGAATACCATCACTGTAGCTGTAATAAGGATGATGTATCTGATAACGTGAGACGAATAGAGATCTCTTGCTTGATGTGCAAGCTTTATATAAACTGCCATTCACCAACTGTGTAAAAATGGAGAAGTGCTATTTTATTGATCTGCTGATTTAGGAGAAATACCATTAGGATTTGCGAAAAGAGGTAGGTTCGTACATTGAAGACAAGTCATATCTATCTGCTATATCTGGTGGGTTGTGCATTCGACATCTGACTCTGTGCTATCGCAACCTAATATGTCAAATGGTCGAAGTGTATGAGTAATATTTTTAACTCTCTCCCTATTTCCAAATTGCTGGTCACTCATGACAACAGACAAGATTGTAGAGGGAAGACATTAACCACTGCATCGAGGCACTCGGCTTCTTCGCAGTGGCTTGGGAGATCACATGCCTGGCAAACAGACATTTGATGGCGGTCAGGTCGCCATGATCGGTTTTCTGTATCAAATTATGGGTTCCATAGCTTTACGTGCTTGGGCCAGTCGTTCGAATCAAGTTGAAGGTGATGAACTTGATGCTTTGCTTGGAGTGATCCGTGATGGCGAACTCTATCACGAGACAGGTGATATCGATGTATTAGTCCGTCAGTTAGGGCTAAATCATCCAAACGCTTATGTACTTATACAGTTCAAATATTCCCAGAATCCCAATAAATATCCGGTTACTCCTGGCGATCTGGCTGACATTTGCCAGAACTTCCTGCGTAATGTAGAGCAATGGTCACAACAGCGGATAAACGTTACCAGTTATCGCATTATTACGAACCGACCCATCAGTAAAACTCTGTTACCAGTCATGAACAAACCGGGAGGCCAACGCGCCCACGAGCAGTTTAATACACCAGAAATACATAATATTGTGCAGAAGACTGAAATTATTAGAATTTTGAACTTTTCTGATTGGACTGTTGCATTAAACAGCTTTGCGAGTCAGTATGGTATCGAGCCAGAGGAAGTAAGATCAGGTGTTACTCATTTGATTGGCGAACTGGCGATGCGGGCATCTATAGGTAGCGCACTACCACTGGAAGAGAAGGATTTGGTCAAGGCATTTCGTGGCTATGAACAGAAACGTAAATTGACGATTGCAGCCATCCGTGAATATACCGCACATCAGTGGGAAGAACTCAGAGACAAACTTGGTCTGCAAGGAATGCCAGTAAGACGTGAACTATTTGAAGATACCATGAATAAACTGAGAAAACATGCTCTGATAATCCTTTGTGGACAAGGGGGCAGTGGTAAGAGTATTATGGCATGGCATCTGTTACGTAGTATGATGGAGGAAACATCTGAAACAATAAGTTCGGCAGCAGTATTTCTGCCTGCATGGAATGTTCAGTCACATACTCTATCATGGGTGGTTGGCGAATGGTCTGGTACACCCGAGGATAGACGTAACGAGCCAATGGAACAAGCACTAAGACGAGTACGAATCGCAAATCCACATGCTCGTCCTGTCTTCTGTTTAGCACTGGATGGTCTGGATGAGCTACGAGAGAGCATGCCTAGGGAAACGAGAATCCGTGAGGTCGTCGAATGGTTCTGGCAGCGGGAATGTGAATTGCGTCGAGCAAGCTCGATGGATCCACCTGATGCTACCCTGATTGTTACTTGTCGCGAATCTAGCATTATCATCAGTGATTGGTTGCAGGGTGCGTTATCACAGAAAATGAAAAATGATCCCCCGACACCTATTCCGATCGGGAACTATTCGGATGCAGAGTTACAGGATGCAGTTGAACTGGTGATGTGGTCACATGCCGAGCGCTTCAGACAGGCACTAGCAGGCCAGTCTATTTCTACCATTACCATGAGGAGCACTAGTCTAGCAAATATTGAGCTACCTCCCGTTCATCCAGTGACGCTGAAAGCTTTATACCATCCAGCCATGTGGTATGCGCTACGCGCACTCTCCTCGGAAGAACAGACTCGGCTACTTGATGGAGATGTTTATGCCCTTGACCGCTTAGCGGAACAGTTTTTAGCATGGTTTTACGAAAAGGCACGGAAGCGTCGGTCAGACTGGGATCGTGATGATATCATCGAAGTGCTTGAAGCTGTTGCACTTGATGCAGCCAATATACAGGCGGCTGAATACCCCTACAATATCTGGAAAAACGGAAGATGCAGGGAAAATGGTTTAGATCGAACCAAAGTCAAACGTTTGTACACCGAAGCCCTGTCTGCTGGCCTGATTCAGGAAGATCAACGTAGGAATATCTGGTACTGGCGCCACCCCTTCGTCGGCCAGTATTTGGCTCGAAAGGCTCAAGAGGAGGGATGAAGCAATGAGTGAACTAGCGCAACGTATACAGGTTTTGCAGCAGCGCCTGTACCAAGAAGGGGAGCTAGAAGATCTTCTCACTATCCTCCGTGAGATTGATCTTCTCATTTCCGAGCATGCTACAGAGGATAGCTATGATCTGCTTACTCATGCCTACCGTGCTTTATCTAATGCCACGGATGATGACCCAAGTGCTGCTCATGAATTGATCCTCCAACGGCTCTTACCATGGCTGATCGGGCCAGATATAGACGAAAATGCGGAGCGTGCACAAGGTAGTTGCCGACGTATTCTGAGTGATTGGCTGAATCAGTATCCCGAAGTGAATCGGCAGGCAATCCTACAAGCAATCTTAGATGTCCTAGCAAATACTCTCCAGACACAGCCAACAGCTGCATTATGTTGGGTTATCATCAACTTAGGCTACAGACGTCCTGATCTGGTCTCAGGACTTTGGGAGTTGGTTAGCCATAACAATGATCAACTTGGAGACGTGGCGCTGCGAGTACTAGTGCGACTCAGTGTGCAAGGATCGGATCGACGACGCTTACTAGAAGAACTGCATCAGCGTGTACTCGTTCGAACGTCCATTCCGTTGCTTGGTGCCCTCAGCAACTTGGCAGATGTCTCAAGCATTCCTGTGATGCAACAGTGCTTGAATACACTGCATGCTAACAATGAGCTACTACTGGCGCAAAAACTGGCACTGAGAGTCCTCATCGATATTGCTGATGCGCATGACACTGATAGTGTTGTACAAAAGGACATATGGCGTATTATTGCTACATTGTATGAATCTGACCCCAGTCACTATGAGTTTGATATCTACTTAAGTGATATCACATCACTCTGTAATGATCCGCATGTGCCTTTGGATTTGATTCGATGGCTAGAGAAGCATTCCGAGGATTCGGAGAAGGAGAGAGATCGTCGACGTCTATTGTATTTGCGTCTGGCTGAGTGTGTGCGACCACATCAGCTAGCAGAATGGAGTTTCAATCCATCGAAGGCACTCACCATTATTCGACATGATGCATGTCGCAATTCCCAGAGTACAGGTCGATGGTCAACACAGGAGAGCTACACGAAGCAGCGAGCATGGGACATTCTACTGTTTCTAGGCGACAGTTCTGTACTATCGAGCACGCAGTTTAAGCAGGCGGTTGTTGAAGAGGCAAGTGGGTATTTACGGGGTGAAGTGATGGAATTATTGGCCTGTTTTCACTGGAGACGTTTGCCTGAGAAAGCTGTGACATGGATCACAGAAAGGGTAGATCTACATCAAGAAACTGCCTCACAGGAACTTTCATTTCGTCGAGGGGCAGAACATCTAGCGAGAAGCTCAGGAACTCGCCAAGCGTTTGACGCACTCTTAGCATTCGGCATGACCTTTGATGGCGAAGCCTTACGGGAAACGGCTGATGCACTCGCAAGTGTGTCACTCACGCTTGCTAAAAAAGGTGAGCCAAGAGTTGTCGAGATGCTATTGGAAACTATAGAGCACGGTGAAGAAGAACGTTACCGGATTGCTGCCATGCAAGCTCTTGCTTGGATAGCCAGTAACGATCTGTTCCCCCCAGAGAATCTACCACGCATACTCGCAGTTTTGCAAGAGAATAAACGAGGAGATTTCGAACTCAGCCGCCTCGTGCATATTCTTGGGATGATGCCTCGTGTATCCCTGGCGCAGAGCACACTTGATCTGTTGCGAAATTTGGCAAGTTCAGACCAAAAGCTCACAGCAACGAGTGCGATAGAGGCACTAGCACAAAGCAGTGCATTGCTTGAAATGCCTGATTTGATCGAAAAACAACTTTCTTTGTATGCTGTCGGTGAACAATGGGATTGTCAATCTGCATCCCAAATGGGTTACTGGATGGTTGGTATGATTTGTACCCTCTATAGCCATGACCCGAAACGCTTTGCTCCGGCAGTGGCAACACTACTAGAGAGCTTGGGGATGCTTGAACTCCCTATCCTGTTACGAGCGCTGAATGATATTCATGACTCTAAGCACCAGCCAATACCAGAAGAGGTGCAAGCTGCACTCCTTTCTCGATTGGAGCAATTGCAAGAAGAGGTTTTCATCACGCCAACTGAGTTGCTACAGACATGTGTACGCCTGTTACCGAACGAGTTTGTAGAACGAGCGTGGGATCGTCAATTGGGAACATGGAGACCCGAGACACGTGCTAGCCTAGCAGAAGCACTGGAGCAAGGCTTGTATACGACAGAGGCTGCTCAAGAAAGGGCAATCAAGCATCTTCTTCTGCTGCTTCATGATGCTCAATATAAAGTGCGTCGAGTTGGGTATCGTAGTCTTGCGGCTATTGCCCCAAGAACTCTCTTGCGAGCAAGTGTAGCTTGGACCTATTCACCCGTGATGGAACTGCGACGCAGGGCTGCTGAAGCGCTGAGTTGGTTCTCACCCATAGAAGATTTCTGGTCAGAAGCAGATCATCTCATGAAAGTACTAGCTAGTGACCCAGATCCGCTTGTACGGGAAGCATTGACGCACGCGGTCGCCGAAAGACGACAACGGGCCTGGGCAGGTGAATATCTTGCGCAGGTGCGGAGAACCTATAGTAAGAGTAACAAGGCACGTCTTGCTGTCTGGCGTTATGCTCATGCCTTAACATTGACTGGTGATGACTCCACAATTGCAGATCTCAAGGTTGATCTTGTGTCAAGCCAGCTCGCTCCTCATGAGCGACAATGGCTACGGTGGATGGTCAAGAGCACACAAGAGCACTGGAAAAAGAGAGTGGATAAATGGCCCGAGCCCTGGTTTACATGGACAGGCACCATCATCTTTGAGCGGGGCCAAGTCACTCTGGCAGACAACTCTCAATATGATGGCACATTCTTTCTCTATCAAGAGGATAACTCAGGTGATGCTCTTCAAAATGCTACCTGGAGTGGTTCATTTTGGCCCAACACGTCAATATCAATACCTGAACTGAGAACTATGGCGTTTACCTTGGTTGATGGCCACCGTGGTCAAGCAACTGTAAAAGACAAGGTGAGTAGTGAAGTATGCCTGCTAGAGGGTATCAGCGGCTTAGTTTAGCAGCACAAGTTGGCTAAATAGATAGATAAAATAGTCTGATCTAATTCTTGATAATAAATTTGCTTTTCGCTCAAGAGGTGAGAACTATGGGTAAATCTAGCAGAAGAGAAACAGGTAAAAAGTTATCTGGAGGGAGATCAACAATCCAGGTTGTTCTTCCTTCCTCGCCATCAATACCTAGTCCTACCAAAAAGCGTTTTCATATCGATTGGAAACAGGTAAATTTTGTACAATTTGTGGCCGTTTTCTCTTGCTTCTTGTTTCTCACACTCTTTGCGATTATTCCCGTTCTCAACGAGTTCAGTTTGCTTCGTCCACACACAAATGCTCTTGCTCAAATTCTCAGCAG
>DASYAN010000572.1:0-6635 GCA_036501345.1 Ktedonobacteraceae bacterium | reverse complement strand
TTGACCATAGATTCGTAATTCCACTCTCTAGTAAGCCTTTCTGTGGTTTTTTCTTTTGCTAGCGTTGTTCGCTTACCACGTTGTTAGTTGGCAAAGGTGTCTGTACAGACTTTCCCTCGTTCATTTTTGCTTCAATAAACTAGAGAATACGCCGCCGAAAACGAGGGGTATCAAATTCAAGGGCATGGTTGCGGATAACAAAAGGATTAAACATACGCTCGTTGAATGAGGCCAGTACTGTTGTCAAACTTTCGACTGTTTGCTCGCGGAAAAATACCCCTGTTATCCCGTCTACAATTGTGGCTAGTGCACCTCCAGCGCCATATGCAATCACAGGGCGCCCACAGGCCTGTGCCTCTAAGGGTGTAATGCCAAAGTCCTCTTCACCGGGAAAAATAAAAGCGCGGCAGTGTGTGTAATAGTGAAGGACTTCCTCATCAGGGAGCTTGCCGAGGAAGCGGATAGTGGGTCCTGCCATGCGTTTTAGCCGTTCCAGGTCGCGTCCGCCTCCGATAATTACCAGCGGTAATTGTAGTTGATTGCATGCTTCTATGGCGAGATCAATGCGTTTGTATGGGACGAGTCGACTAAGGATCAGAAAATAATCTTCTGGTTCTATGTTAGGATCGAACGCAAAGCGGCTCGCTTCTACTGGCGGGGGAATATAGATCGCTTCACGTCGATAATATTTACGAATGCGCTCTGCTACTATCGGTGAGTTTGCGATGAAGTGATCTACACGCATCGCGCTGATCTGGTCCCATGTGCGCAGTTTTGTGATTAGGAAAGGTAAGATGGCACGGGCCGCTTTCCCCAAATGTTCACGCTCGACGTACTCTTCATAATTCCAGCACCAGCGCATAGGAGTATGACAGTAACAAATGTGCATAGTTTCTGGTCGCGTAATCACTCCCTTGCCAAAGGCGCTGGAACTACTTAATACCAGATCATATCCACGTAAGTCCAGTTTTTCCATTGCGAAGGGATACAGCGGCAAATAGGGTTGATGGTGTTTCGTTACCATTGGCAATTTTTGCATGAATGATGTGCGGATATCCATTTTCTGAAAAGCCGGATCGACGCGTGTTGGATCATAGATTGATGTATAGATAGGTGCATTGGGAAATATCTCGTGCAGTGCTATCACGACTCGTTCTGCTCCGCCCATTTGATTAAGGTAATCATGTACTAATGCAACTTTCATGTACTAGTAAGCTCCTCGAGAAAATAAAACTGCTGGTATTGTACGTAATAAAATCTGGATGTACAAGCGGAGCGACCAATTTTCTATATAATAAAGGTCCATCAGTACACCCTCGTCGAAGGTAAGGTTGCTGCGTCCACGTACCTGCCAGAGTCCAGTTAGACCAGGCTTGATTGCCAGACGACCCTTCTGCCATTCTTCATATTGTGCCACTTCCCGTGGCAATGCTGGGCGTGGGCCGACAAGGCTCATCTCCCCTTTTAAAGTGTTGATGAACTGAGGGATTTCGTCCAAGCTGGTACCGCGTAAGAGTCTCCCGATGGGCGTGACACGTGGATCATTTTTCATTTTGAATATGGGACCTTTGGCCTCGTTTTGGGAGAGTAGCTGTGCTAGGCGTTGATCTGCATCTTTGTACATTGAGCGAAACTTGTAAATCTGGAACGATCGGCCGTTTAGGCCAATACGGGTTTGTTTAAAAATGATGGGCCCCGGTGAAGTGAGAGCTATTGCCAGTGAGAGGAAGAGCCACAGCGGCAAGCCTATGATCAGAACAGCAGCCGATACCATTATATCAATTAGTCGTGTGATCAAACCTTGCCAGATATTAAGAGAGACCTGTTTGATGCCAATCAATGGAATGCCCTCAATGGTATCCATATCAATGCGTGACAGGCTTAGCTCATAGAGGTCGGGAATAAGTCTAAACGAAGTTCCCAGGCGCTCACAGAGCTTGACGCTACGAATAGCTTGTTGGTGCATATGCGCAGGCAGAGCGATAATGACCTCATCGATCTGCATCGAGCGAATAACTGGTCCAACGTCATCAATGGTCCCCAGCATCTTGAAGCGTCCAAAGTCTCCGGGTGGCTCATTTAGATCATGCAGAAAACCCACAATTGCATAGCCTAGGTTGGGATTGGCTACAATGTGCTGCATAACCAATTTCCCTAGACGCCCTGATCCGACAACGAGCAAGCGAGTTTCACCAAGGCCCATACGATAGAGCATGCCAACTGCCCCTGAGACGATTAAGCGTCCTAGGCTGAGTATGACAATCGTAGATAGCCAAGCGAAGAGAATCAACAGGCGCGATTGGGGAAGATCTATAATTGATTTTGTTGAGTACTGGAAGACGAAATTATAAGCAATTAACAGGGCTATACCGATGGTACTTGAAAGCGTGATAATCCACACTTGTCGAAACCAGCTTCCAGTTAGACGCAGATGGTATAACCGACGAAAGGCGAAGATGATAATCAGACCTATCACGAAGACTGTTGCCAGCGGTATATAGTAATCAAAGGGTCTTGGCCGACTTGTTCCTGTATCATTCAGAATAAGGTGAAGCTGAGTGAGCCAGGGACTGTTGCCAAGCAAATCAAACCTGATTGCGTATGCCAGATAGAAAGCTGTATTCAACATTAATGCATCCAGGATGATTATCAAGACACATTCGAAGATACGCCACTGTTTACGGTGTGAGCGTCTTTTGGAAATGGCTCTTGTGATCTGCCCTGTTGCTCCGCCTATCATTTCGTAAGTTTCTGCCCTTGTATCTACACTGAAGGTTTGTGATGCATGACTATTATGTACAGTTCGAGCCATAATGCTTTTTCTACTATCTCTATACTATTCGACAGACAATAAACGTTGGTGAGAACGAGAATTGGCATGCAGTTTTGCCGCTTGCTCATAAGCTACAATGGTTTGTGCACCCATAGTTCCAGCAGAAAACTTTTGGGCTACCGCTGGAGCCTGTGTAAGGCACTTCTCTCGTAATGCCTGATCGGTTGAGACGCGATGTAATGTGTCTGCTAGCGTCTGGGTATCATGAGCGTCAACGCAGAGCGCTAGTCCCATCCCTGCCTCTGGCAGACTGGAAACATTCGTGGTTACTACTGGCGTGCCACAGGCCAGAGCTTCCGCGACTGGGAGGCCAAAGCCTTCATAGAGTGAAGGGTAGACGAAGGCTGTCGCAGCTTGATACCACAATACCTGCTCTTCGTCCTTCACATACCCTGGGAAAAGCACTTCTGTCTCAAGCCCCAATTGGCGAACCTTTGCGAAGATAGTATCATAGAGCCAGCCTTTTCCTCCTGCCAAAACGAGCTTTTCCTGTAGCTTGTAGTGTTGCCTCGCCAAGGTATAGGCATCAATGAGTGTTGTAATATTCTTGCGTGGCTCCAAGGTCCCGAGATAGAGGAAAAATCCTTCTGTCAGTCCTTGCTGTTGGCGAAAGAAACGTATTTTTGCTTCATCGCGCATACAGGAAAAACGTTCATCAATACATGGATAAATCGTTTGAATACGCTCATTTGGGATTCCTACCAGTTCATGTGCATCCTGTTTTGTGCTGTCAGAGTCGGTAATTAACATTGTTGCACGCTGTAAACTGCGTATGGTAAATGTCTTATGATACATGCGTTTTACTGGTGTTAAGACAGCAGGAAAGCGCAAAAATGCCAGATCATGGAGCGTAACAACACTTGCGCAACTGCGTGGTAACAGTTCAGGACGCACATTGACTGGGGAGTGTAAAACGTCAATACGCTTCTGTCGTAAAAGAGATGGAAGGGTTATTTGTTCCCACGCTACTCTCGCAGCCGGTTGCTTCTCAGGCCATGGAGCAGCAAAATAAGTAATTTGAGGGTGTGGGGTAAGGCTATCAATAATGTTCTGTCCATTCACAAACACTGTATATGTATTATCCCCTGGTCGCTTGGTCAGTGCTGTCAGTAAATAGCGTATATAGCGGCTGACACCACCATTTCGATAGTTTTGACTATCGGATAATAGCTGAGCATTGATGCCTATATGCATTCCGAGTTACCTTCTTTATCTGAAAATAGCAGTCCCTGCTACCTTCATCGAATGTGTGGTGCACCCTAGGCGCATGAGCGTCTCTTCTGAGACTTCAGGATAGGAAAATTGCTACAGTTGTGTGCAGAGCTACTAGCTAATATATAGCGTCTCTCTGGTCTCGCCACACGAAGGTGGCTATATAACTAACGTCTCTGATTTTTCGATGGTAACAAGCGTGTGCTTTTCTTCTCTGGTCTTTACCAGTCAAAGAGCATAGACATTACGATGTTAAAGAGAGAATAGCATAAACGTTCGCTGAATTTCTAGCGAATTCTTCACCATCTTTTGTACTATGTTCTTGCTCTCTCTTGCATTTTCTGGTATCATAGCGCTACATTCATTCGGCATTTGTCAGGAACCCAATCCCCGCAAGGGGATGAGCTTGCTTGGTGTCCATCTATGAGGTGTTTCCCAACAAGGGAGATTATTAAGAAGCGATGGGCTAGTATGCAAGAACCCAGGCATTAGTGCCTGAGAGTCTCGGGTTGCGTTTTTCTCCGTATGGGTGTATTATAGCCCAAGGTTTTAGCAACTGTCTGGCTATGTAGAGTGCAGAGTTCCCGTTAGGGGCTGTAGCCTCGAAGAACCCTGACAACACTTTCATCCAGAAGGATGCAGATACAAAGTGCATCGATCGAGAGCTACTTTTAAGTACGGGAGAGAATCACGTTGTCCAAACAACTCCGGCTCGATGTCGCACAGCTAACAGATGTTGGCCGCAAACGTCCACATAATGAAGATAATATGGCCTATGTCATCCCGAAAGATGAGCAGGTGATGGCAAGGAAGGGTGCGCTCTTTATTGTGGCTGATGGCATGGGTGGACATGCAGCAGGGGAAGTGGCGAGCGAAATTGCTGTGGACACAGTTACCATGACATATTATCAGGACGATAGTGAAGAAATTGCTCTCTCACTGATGAATGCGATCAAACGTGCAAATACGATTATTCATCAACGAGCTGCAGAAAATATGCTACGTAGTGGAATGGGAACTACATGTGTCTCTGCTGTGTTACGTGGACATATAGCGTATGTTGCTAATGTTGGTGATAGTCGTGCATATGTTATCCGTCATGGTCAGGTTAGGCAGGTATCACAAGATCATTCTTGGGTGGAAGAGCAAGTCCGTGCGGGTTTACTTACACGGGATCAGGCACGTTCACACGCACAGCGTAATGTCATTACACGTTGTTTGGGAACCCAGGTCGATGTTGAAGTGGATGTCTTCACCGAAGAGTTGGAGGATGGTGATTGTCTCATTCTCTGTACGGATGGTCTCTCAGGATCTGTTTACGAGGATGATCTGCGTTCCATTGTTGAGCAATATGTGCCGCAGGAGAGTGTCTATCATTTAGTTGAGCGTGCCAATGAAAATGGCGGACCCGATAATATCACGGCAATTGTTGTGCGTGTGCAGGAATTGGGTACAGAACCTCCGACGACACGTCATCTTGTGCATGTTGGTGGGTCTGATGTTAGTGCTGATGAGGATACTGCGGTCCTAGGACGAGCTTCTGGCTCAGTGATGAGCATGCCCATGCTGGTTGATGATGGACGTGTCCCTAGCGTCCCCCTGCGTTCTGCTCCTAGTGGTCCGCTGTTTGCTTCTGGTAGCAGTGTAAGTGCTCCTCAACCTGCAGTAATATCACCACGACGCAAGCGTAACCGTCTTCTCTATCCAACATTAGCATTATTGATTGTTTTTGTCGTTGCTCTTTTTGCTGGTGGCGCATACTACTTTTGGCATTTGCAAACAGATGCTAGTCAGAAGTTTGATCAAGCTACTTCTCTGATCAATCAAGCTAACCCCGATAAAGATGCTGTTAGTGCCCTTCAAAAACTGGTAGCTGCTCAGGGTGATTTGCTGAGTGCCCAGAGTCCTTTCCTCGTGGGATCGCAGTCTGACAGATTTGTTACCCTGCAGAACAGTCTTGAGAGTAAGGGAAAACAAGCTATTACGAACTACAATGAACACTCATCAATATTCTCTTTATGTAATACGATAGCTAATACAAGCGTTCTTAATCTAACTGGTACTGGTGGGCAATCTCCGCTGATTGCGTCAGTCCAGCAGGGTCAGACGGTTTCTTCGTATCTGCTAGCTGGTGATTCGAGCCTTTACTTACTTAATGGGCAAAAGAGTCAGAAGACAAAAGTGTCCTTCCCGAACGGTACTGTGCCATTTTTGCTTGCCAGTAATGGGCAGCGCCTCTTTGTTGTGACAAAACAGGCAGGTCAGGGCAGTAATACGGTCAGCTATGCTTTGCATGTCTATAAGCCGGGCGCAAACGGGACTTTGGCGGATGATAGTAATTCTCCTCGTCCCATCGATGCAAAGTGGATAAACAATGGTGAACAGCCTAAACTAATCACGGTCTGGGATTCCGATGTGTATATCTTTTTGACTGCAAGCAACGCGTCCGCTATGGATATTTTGGACTATAATACAGATCACTTGACAGATGATCCACAACATGCACAAATTTCCGTCTCTCCGCCTCTGGTCAGTGCAGCTGCCTTTCCTAATCACCAATTGTTCTTGTTAACTCAGGATGGGCATGTAA
>DASYAN010000571.1:0-6736 GCA_036501345.1 Ktedonobacteraceae bacterium | reverse complement strand
AACTTTTCCGGGAACATATGCCGGAACCGTAGGAATATCAATCCACGACAGATGATTAGCAGCAATGATGTAGGGTCCATGTCTGGGTATGTTATAGCGCCCGCGTAAATGAACGCGCGATGTTAAGAAAAGGATGATACGAATAATAAAACGGGTAAGCTCATATAATATGCGAGGAGTTGAATACGGCTCATATAAGTTTTTCTGGGGCTTGTAAGGTTGAGCCGCATTCATTGACTTCCCTGCAACAGTAGTATCAGTTTTTATATCATGTTTCACACAGTTCCTCCACATACAGAGAGATTTTTGCCAGCACCTGTGAGACACTGAGATGATCAGTCTCAACAAACATAGCATCCTTAGCAGGCAACATATTTTCACGGTCCGTATCGTCACGCAATTGTATATCATCCATTACAGTTTCAAGAGATGGTAAAGCGGGATTATTCTCACCCAGGCGCTCAGCCATCTCAACCTGCCTTCGCCGCGCACGTTCTCTCAGGCTAGCTGTAAGATAAATCTTGAGTTCTGCCCCAGGCAAGACTACCGCACCGATATCACGCCCAACCATAACGACATGCCCCCGCTCTCCCAATTTCCTTTGCTGAGCAATCAGTACAGCACGCACCTCTGGATGAGCAGAGACCGTCGAGACAGCCCGTGTAACATCTGCTGTACGAATATCCCAAGTTATATCACGTCCGTGTACCATAACGGTATATTGCCGTCCATCGGTAATCATCGGACGGCTGATCTCAATTTCCGCATGTCGAGCCAGTTTCCCCAGTGCCGGCCCATCATGGATATTCATGCCTCTATCCAAAGAAAGCCAGGCCACAGCTCGATACATTGCACCAGTATCGATATAGAGATAGCCTAGTTGATGTGCTAATTTTTCACCTATTGTACTTTTTCCTGAACCTGCTGGTCCGTCTATCGAAATACGCCGTGGCCCGTGCATGGATCCTCCTTGATTAGGAATGAAGATAGGAACGAAACTAACCCTGAAGGATTATATCATAAGTTTCGAGGGCAGGGATGTTAATTGGTCGGTTTAGTTGGAGATAGCGACGCGGTCAAGCGCCACAAAGGTGTCCGAACTGCTGGCATTTTTAGTCCCTGTCACACGCAGCTTGAAGGTGTAGCTGCCCGGCGACAGCTTGGGACTGGTCCACATCAACTGATTGCCAGCACGCTTAGCCACGTAGAAGTCGATCATCGTCTCGCTGCTCCCATCGATAGAGACAGCTCCAATGCCATGTCCTGGACTAAGCACTCCATAGAATTTGATCTGGACACCAGTAAAGGAGACAGTCACATAGTCGTTGGCGGTATTATCCCAGCTATTGTTGTTATTGTATTCGCAAGGATTGCCCTGACAGTTATTACTATTATGTTGCCAGCCACTACCAACATAGTTGAACTGGTTTGTGCCAGTACCCTGCACGCTATCATCGATAGATACTTCATTTCCACTAGAACCAGGGATTACCGAGAAATTATCAAATTGCGCATTCTGCCACTTACTGACCAGTAGCCCCACCTGGCCAGAACTGTATGAGGGATCGTTAACAGTTGCTACACTCCGTGAATCAATGAATGCTCCAATGGTGTTTCCGTCGAAACGGAGTGAGAGTTTATGCCAACTGTTGAGGGGAAACAATCCTGTCCCTGATGCCAGCATCGTATCTTTGCCATCACTATCTTCCTTGAAGAGTGTCCATTTCCCACTATCACTCATCTGCAGATGATAGCCCTGTGAGCCTCCAGGCCCAAACTGGCTTACACCTCCTGAGTGTCCAATGAGATCGATATGGCCAGATTGTTCGAGTAAGGCATCGATACTGACCTGGTAGTCTGACCAGCTAGGGTCTCCAACAACAGCAATGGGTGGTAAGTGCGAACCAACTGGCCACTCGTTCGGTTCTAGATTGATCATCTGACGCATGCACATGCCAGTACGTCCGCCACCGCACTTGGCCGCCTCAAAGGCTCCTTGGATCGAATCTACATATTTGGGCAGCGCCCCTGCCGGATACTCCTTGAAATTGTCTGTGTACGGCAATTTTAGACCTGCCGAGGGCGGTGAGATCACTAATCCTTTGCCCTGCCCAGTCGTTGTCGTGAGGCTATAGACGTAGCCTGGTTGCAGAGTAA
The DNA here is from genome assembly GCA_036501345.1 of Ktedonobacteraceae bacterium. GTDB lineage: Bacteria > Chloroflexota > Ktedonobacteria > Ktedonobacterales > Ktedonobacteraceae > DASYAN01. The sequence continues at coordinate 4,579 of DASYAN010000571.1, read as the reverse complement.
TAGTGAAAGTCCCATTACTGGGGATAATGTCAGGCAAATGCACGAAGTCGTCCTTAGCATTGGACGAGTTGACATCGGTTGCCCATACATGCACCGGACCTGTCGATAAGCCTCCTGTGACCTGGAAGGTTGCCATCCGCGAGTTGGCCGAATTCATCGTCTCAATGATCGTGCTGTAATCTTTCCGGTTAGGCGATCTAAGCGTCACATAACTGCCATTCTGACGATCGCCTCCCAGATAACCACTGGCACTATCGAGGTACTGCCAGCCCGGTTGCACAAATTGGGTGGTGTGTGCCACAACCCAGATACTTTTGGCAACATGGTAATAGCCTGACCAAGGTTGATCTGCTTGCATTAGGGCCATGCCATAGTAAGGCAGGGTATTATACCAGGAAGCGACCAAGCTCCAGTTGATCGTAGCCGTCATTTTCCCATCAATGTAGTCGCGATTGAGAGCTCGGGCCAAAGCTGGTGCTCCACTGTCGAAGTTCTGTGATCCCTGCTCACTAGCCCATAGCTGCTTGTGAAGTGCCTGCGCTTCCGACGGACTGTTACAAGTAGTAGCATCGGAACCATCTCCGCCGTCACATGGATAGTGGACTCCCACAATATCCACAGCGGCGTTAAATGCAGCATCGCTCTGCATATCCTTGGTGACACTCCAGTCACCACCATCTGCTCCAACTACCTGTGTGGTCAAATGGTTCTTGTCTAAGGCCGCCTTCAAGTTCTCGTACCAAGTCTTATCGTAGCCAGACTCATTCCAGCCACCGATATAGTCAATGTGCAGGTGATAATCTGATTGGGCATGCTGGATCCATCTGAGAAGATAGGTGACATTGTCCTGAGACCAGAAACCGCCATTGAACCAGCCAGGGGCTCCCCACTCTAGACCATAGAGCTTGATCTTAGGATTGCGCAGTTTGGCCTGTTGCATCAGCCACCACTCATAGCCACGATGATAGTTCTCATCGGTTGGCGAGCGCATGTGGCTAGCCTCTGCTCCATTGGTGCTATTGGCATCACTGCCAATTTCCACTTTGAGGATCTGAAGATTAGCTCCATAGCCTAGTTTGAAGAGATAATCTAAAATCTGGCTCTGCTGCAGCGGTGGATAGTCGATGAGCAAGCGCGAGGTCCCACCACCACCGCTCACTGCTCCAATGCCATCAAAGATACGCCCTGTTGCGCTGCCATCAATGGTAATGCTTGAGTCGGCCGGTGCAGAAGCACTCCCCATGCTAATGGGAAACAGTCCCGTGAGAAATGCCATGATGATTCCCCATTTGATGACTCTGCTATAAAATACATGTCTCATGAAACTTCTCCCTCTGTTTAGAGGCTGTGTGAAATGGCCTCTAGAGGCGTGTGAGAGTATCAAGAAGCATACATCAAGTCCCTTGAACGGATCGAGTTTCTCTTTTCACAGCCTCTAAGAGCTTCCAAGGAGCGAGGTGCTTTATTTACAAGGATCACTTCAGGACAATCAAAGGATAGCTTGACGCGCCTAAATAAAGTCAGTTTATCGCCTCTTTTCTTTCTTGGTCAGGAAATGCCCTTCTAATTAAGGATACCTAACCAGAAGAGAGACTTTTTCTAGGGACAAACATGACAACTCGAAGAGAAATGTAGACAACTTTTGGGGAACAAAGGACAAGTGAGGAGAGACTCTGCAGTTTCTTCGTTACGAAACGCCCTCATCTTCTTGCAACTATCTGCGAAGCATGGTGACCTCAGCCTCTGTCAAATAACGCCACTTGCCCAATGGGATTCCCTGAAGTGTTAGCGATCCAATTCCCACACGCATCAACTGACGTACCGGATGGCCCACCGTCGCCAGCATACGGCGCACTTGGCGTTTGCGTCCCTCATGAATAGTCAATGCCAACCAACTATCGTTGCCAGCTTGGCGAAGTAGGCGTACACGCGCCGAAGAAGTTCTATACGACCGCCCATCATCCTCCACAATTACGACACCCGTGCGCAACGCAGCAAGTACTTCCACCGAAGGACGTCCCTGCACAAGTGCTTCATAATGCTTCTCTTTAGCATAACGTGGATGCGAGAGACGCAATGCAAAATCGCCATCATTTGTTAGAACCAATAAGCCACTTGTATCGATATCTAGACGGCCGACCGGATAAACACGCAACTGACGAATAGCAGGTGGCACAAGGTCAAGTATAGTGGAACGCCCCTGGGGATCGTGCGCCGTGCAGATATAGCCAATCGGCTTATTGAGAAGAAGATAGATATGGCGAGCGGGTGCATGTACAGGTTTACCATCAACGCATACTTGATCACGAGTAGGATCGATACGCACTCCCTGAGTCGCTATCACCAAACCATTTACCTGGACACGCCCGGAGGCAATCAACTCTTCCGCATGACGCCGGGACGCGACACCAGCATGTGCCAGGAAACGTGCTAGTCGCTCAGGTTGCATAGTACTAGACCCCCCTATAATCAAATGTCCCTCTTGCCAATCAAACAGACTTCACAGTGCTTCTCACGACACGTTTGTTGGTAGATATAGTGAAGACCTTGTTGCTGACAACTACCACGAGGCTCCTCCGCTAATAGTAGTTGCACACTCATTATACGCGTAATCCGATTGGAGGAGAGGCCAGGATGCTGCACATAGATTGCCTGCGCACATTCATAGAGCAGAGTATCATGCTCTAGCAAGGCAACGGCAGCAGCAAAAGGCAAAACTACATTGCAAATTAGTATATCAGTGCGTGCAAGACTTAACCCTAGCATACAAAATGCGTCACGGAGGGAATGCAGCGAGGCGGACATGTCCATTTCATCCGTTTGATCGGGCAATGGTGTAAGAGCCCGATTTACTGCGTGTTGTTTGGGTATCACGTTCGCTAGCAGTTCCATCCAGACACCAGGACTCCTCCATTGAGCAACGAGACGAGAGAGTACACGAAGCCGTGTGGCATCCAATGGAGATGGCTGAAATGCACGCCCCAACGGCTCAGGCACACGGTGAGTTTTTTCAAGCAGGCGGAGACCAGCAGCACGAAAAAATTCGCGATCTCGTCCATACCCCAATCCCTCGGCCAGTGCAGGGATCAGACAGGTATCATAAAGGCCAGGTCCATCAATCGAAGCGACGCTATGTAATTGCTCCACAAATGCATGCACTTTCTGTTCAAAACGTAGCAACCCGGCTTGCAGCAATAGTCTATCATACTCCGCCACACTCAAACGCTGCATCACGCTATGGCATGCCCAGCCCTGCTCACTTAGTTGAAAGGGAATCAGCAACCCGGACAGAGGAAGATCGTGCAACGAACATATAGGCACAACCTGTCCATCCTGACGTATTGTCGGGCTAGCACGGTCACAAATAAGTACGACATGCAGAATGACACAATTATATCGCGGATCAGTATGATGTTGATGTGCTTCCCAATCGCTAGCCCGAATATGAAACTCAACATCGCCTACCTGTTTCTCAAACAAACCTGATTGCAGTTCTCTACCAGCCACCGGGCAAAGGGAAGATGAAAGGCACAGCACAGCATCATGCACATCTGGTCCCATCGACCCACCAGGATGTCCAGGAAAGACAATGCGAACCGATCCGCCATCAATTAATGGCAACACGCTACCGGGCGCAATAGCCCACCAACGGCGCACAATTTCATATTCGTAGGGAATAGCAGAAACAAACATAATGACTATATAATCTATACCCATACTCCTGCCAAAAGCGGAAATTTTCTATGTCCAGTACTCACTTCCCAGATTCTGGTTAGAACAATAAATTAGAAGCAAAACTTGCTTGGGATGTCCCTCACCATTCAAAAATCTACACAATTTGCTGGCGAATAGTGGACACCAATTAGAAAATGCGGTATCATGATGCTCGTACCTACCTCTATCAGCCAGAAGGCAAAACATACAAAGACATTAGTAGATGCACATATTTTTCTTTATCTAAGAGGTAGATTTATTTTTCATAAGACCAAGAGACGAGGTCAAATTGAATAAAAAACCTGCCGCCGCCTCCTTCTTCGTCCATAATCAGTGGCTGATTCGTCTAGTCTTATCATGTGTATTCTCAGCAACCTACGCATCTATTATGTTACTACTTGTTACACCCACATATGCAGAAGCTGTCCCTGGCGGAAATATCGCTAGCTCTGTTATCCGTGCAGTCGATATTGCCAAACCAGCCGTTGTCCGTATTATTACCACGCTGGGTGGTCGGCTGACTGTCCTCCTGCCAAACAACAAAACTGCAATCTTTCCGATGAGTGGAGGAACCTATCAGATCCAAGCCTCTGGCAGCGGAGCCTTCATCAGCGCACATGGAGATATCTTGACAGCCGACCACGTTATCCAACCCCCACATGATGCAACCCTGAACCAATTTGTAGAGCAAGAAGCTGCGCAAGATGTTGCTGCCTATGTCAACGAGAACCTCAATCCCAAGGTTTTCTGGAAAAGCCAAGATGCATTAAACGCTCTAAATTCAGGGTATTTTCTCTCGCAGGCTTATTATACGAATCCGATCAGCAAAGTCTATCTCAGTACCGACTACACCGGGCCAATCCAG
>DASYAN010000570.1:0-4023 GCA_036501345.1 Ktedonobacteraceae bacterium | reverse complement strand
AAAAACAGCCCTCTTCCGACGAACCAGAGAACCCCTCTCCGAAATGAGGTCGAACTTTCACCCAAACATTTTTTGGCTGAAACTTCGACCAAGGGGGCCTCAGCCCAGGATTTGCGTCCGAAGTTTCAGCCAATCTACCAGATGTCTATGGCTTGGCATTGCACAATGGGCACGCGTTGGGTAGTATTGCAATAGGCACTCAATTGGTTGTCTTCTAAGTAACATCCAATCAATAAAGAGATATCAAGTGCTACAGATATCCTATTGTGATAAATTGTTCATAATAGGTTATATATCGCAGCAAATATAAATAATTGTGTTGTACAATCGCAGATGGTTTTTACTTATATAACTCTCTTATAATGAAAAACATTGAAAGGATTATCAAGAATGGGAAACCATGAAGGTCTAAGCCATAAAAACTCATCTGAAAAATTACTAGGAGATCAAAAGAGATCTCTCAATGTAATCGAAAGAGAAGCAAAACGAATCACAGAGGAAAAACAACGATTCAAAGAGATATTCAGAGAATGCTCAGAGGCAGCATCTACTCTACATTATGATAAGCATTATACTGGCGAAAATATTGAAAAAACAGCTGGGGAAATTGTAACTATAGATGCATGGATAGAGAAAAATAAACAGCATCTCCCACAGGGGGTTGCTAGTTATATAACAAAAAGAGCTGCTTTCTTCGACCAATCGCTAAAAATGGATAGATATATGGGTGATTTACGTTCAAAGGCAGCAAGTGGAGTAAATGTAACAATATCGAATGAAGTAATATCCCCATTTAAGGATGCATTTGTAAGCTTTGTGGAGGAAATAGCAAATAGATTACAATCTCCACAAGATCATTCATCATCTCCTAGTTCATCAGGATCTCGTATTAGTCTTTAGTTTTCTCTACGCGGATCTATGAGTGCGAAGTGAAGCCCCGGCGCTCACATCGAACATCCGGGGCTCTTGCCTTGAATTACACAGACCACCTACGATATCGCAATGCGATCAACAAGCTAAGCAGTACAGCTATAAAGGCTTCGGGCCCTTCCGGGAACAAGTTGACAGGAGAAGGAGCCATCAGCGATACTAGAGGCGATGAAGACGATATCAAGAGAAGAAAAGTACGACCAGATGCGCATGAGCCTGAATGAGAAACAATGGAGGCAGTACCTTGGAGGAGAGGCCAAAGAATGCGGGAATGTTGCTGAGATAGCCAGAGAGGCCAAAGTGTCGAGGAATACGATCAAACGAGGAATGAAAGAGATCGAAGCAGGAGAGGTGTATCAACCAGGAGAGCGGATTCGCAAGATCGGAGGAGGAAGAAAGTCGCGGGTTCAGACCGATCTGACCTTGCTAGCAGACCTGAGGAACTGGGCTTTCTCCCAAAGGGGATCCCATGAGCTTGGTCCAGTGGACCTGCAAATCCTTATCGCACCTAGTCAAGGCGCTAGCTGCACAGGGACATCACATCAAGAAATCGGCTCTGGCCGAGCTTCTGCATCAGCAGAAGTTTTCCTTACGGGCTAATAAGAAGACGATTGAAGGGAAATCGCAGCACCCCGATCGAAATGCCCAATTCGAGTATATCGATGAACAATGTGAGAAATTCAAGAAAAAGGGAGACCCCGAGATTTCCGTTGATTGCAAAAAGAAGGAATTTCTTGGTAATTTTAAGAATAACGGTCAGGAATGGCAAGCAAAAGGGGAAACGACGTGCGTGAATGTCTATGACTTCCCGTCCCTTGCGGATGGCAAAGTGATCCCATACGGGATCTATGACTTGGTTCATAAGACGGGCTTTGTCAACGTGGGAATCGATCATGAGACTGCTGAGTTTGCAGTAGAGAGTATCAGAAGATGGTGGCATAGTTACGGTAAAATGCTCTATCCAGACGCGAAGGAAATGCTCTTTACTGTAGATGGAGGAGGTGGAAATAGCTCACAAACCCCGTTGTAGAAGAAAATGTTGCAGCAGTTTGCAAATGAGGAGCAACTTTCTATTACCGTGTTACATTATCCGCCTGGAACTTCCAAATGGAACAAGATTGAGCATCAGGTGTTCTCCTTCATTTCCATGAATTGGCGTGCCAAGCCCCTCACCTCACTGGAAGTTGTTCTTGATCTCCTCAACCATACGACCACAGAGGAGGGATTAACCGTCACAGCTATCAAAGACAGTCATACCTATCCTACAGGGATTAAAGTCACCAATGATGAAATGAAGGCTCTGCATTTGATCCGTCATTCCTTCCATGGAGAATGGAACTACACCATCAAACCTCAGCCGACTTGATCATCTTATTCCCGGAAGGGCCCAAAGGACAAGCCGTCAAAATCGCTCTCAGCTAGCCCTAGCTGCTTCTGAAGACGATGTGCTGTATCAATCTGTTGAGCACTAGCAGGCTTATCGGGATCATAGGCAGGTTTGCGTTCCACAGGCGCGTCTACTATATGGCCTTCACCTTCACTCATTTCATCAGTAGCTGCAGTGCCAAAACCTAAGCCTGCTAGAGCCCTGCCTATGGCTCCCGTTTCACATTTTTCAAGCCACTCACTGAACTCTGCAGCATTCTGCATTTTGGTCCCCGTGCCGATCGCGCCATTAGCAAGCTTGATCGTTGCCTTCATAATGACTAGTACCGCCCCTCATAAATGAGCCCCCACTTCTCGTTCTCCCTCACTAGGCAGGAGAGCGCCCTCGATGTGCATAACGTTGTCGATGAGTGCTTGGATCTCTTTGGTCTTGACGACAGACCACTTCCAGACCTTGGCCAAATGCTGGTTAGAGTAAGCGATGTAGCGTTGGATTTTCTGGGTCAAATCGTCGATGGAGGGAAAGTTGCCTCGGTTGAGGACGTGCTTGGCGAGGATGCTGAACCAGACTTCAATCGAATTGAGCCAGCTACAGTGCTTGGGCGTGTAGACGAAGCGGATGCGATGCTCGGGATCACTCAGATAGGCTTGTCTCGTCTCCATGCTCTTGAGAATGCCCCATTTGCCTTTTTCACCTAAGACCTGATCGTCCCCGAGAGTTTGGGCAATCAAGCGCACGAGCGACTCGCTCTTCTGGGTATTGAGTTGATCACACAAGATGACAAAGCCTGCCATGGGATCGGACTGGATCAGTCGCTCGATGTGTTCAACAAAGTCCGCTTCGGTCCTCGTATCAGCAATCGTAGCGGAGATGAGTTTGCCAGTCGCTAGGTGCAGATTGCCAGTCAGGACTTGGGTGCCGTGCCTGATGTAGTTGAACTCTCGGCGTTCCACTTTGCCTGCCTCGGTTGGCAAGGTGGTCCCATCTCGCTCCAGAGCTTGGATGCCTGGTTTTTCGTCAACGCTGACCACATGGATGCCTGCGGTTTCATGTTGGTGGAGGGCTGTGGCGTGCAATTCACCGTTTTGCTCTACCTGCTGTGCAAACTCGTCCCAGTCGGCAATGTTAGGATGTTCCCAGTATCTGCTGCGATGAGGCTGCAGGGTGGCCTTCTTTTAAAAAACGCCCGATTTGGGCAGATGAGATGCTCTTGACAATGCCTTTGTCGACAGCCGTTTGAGCTAGGATCTCATGGCTCCAGTGCGTCACGGGAACCCCTTCATCCTCAGGCTGGCGGGTGGCCATCGCGATGATCTGTTGTTTCTGTGCTTCACTAAAGGTCGCAGGTGCCCCGGGGCGCTTGGCATCGGAATGCAGCGTTTCGATCTCCCGACGATATCTCGTCTCGCTCATTGTCCCGGCTTGGTATTCGGCTTCCAGTTGGTCAAGCTCCCTTTGGCAGGTCTGCCACCGTTGATACCAGCGCCGCACGGTATCGCGCCCAACGCCGTGTTTGCTAGCAACCCAGGACATCTTGCCTGATTCGACCCAAGCCAGAATGAGACTACCTCGCTGTACGACGCTTTGCGGACTTGTACTGGCCCGCACCAAGCTCGTGACCAGTTTGGTTTGAGTTGGGGTCAGGGTGAGTTTTTTCATCATGCTCTTAGTATAGCAGAACTGGCGGGGGATTTGTGAGGGCCAGT
>DASYAN010000569.1:0-5753 GCA_036501345.1 Ktedonobacteraceae bacterium | reverse complement strand
AGTGCAGAAAAGATGGCTTGAAGAACACAATCATCAAGAAAAGTGAGACATAGTAGGCAGGCAGAATACGTAGCGCTCGCCGTATATAGAAATAACGAATTGAGGGCCAGTCTTTCTCGAACAATAGCGCTTTTGCATAAGGCATGAAGAGCAGAAAACCCGACAAGATAAAAAACAGATTCACACCCGTATCGCCGCTATAGATGAGCGAAGAGAGTAGCGGAGGTAGCTTCTCAGGATACCAAAGTCGTATATCTTGTGTTGTGATGAGAGTGATATGATAAGCCACAACGAATAGACACGCCAGCGCACGCACCCCATCGAGTGATGCAATGTTACTTTTCTGACTTTTTCCCTCCAACAACGAGGTGAGCCCTTGTACGACACGCTGATATATGCTGCCTACCGAGCGATAGACCTTGCTAAGCTGCATTTGTTGAAATCATCTAGTGGACAGGCTCATCAGGGTTGCAAGCCGAAAATGCTTGGTGAACATCCTCTTCACTACGGGCAGAGATGAGCATCCTAACCAACTGCTGTAAACGTTGTAGGTCGCCAAGAGCAGAAATTCTAAGTTTGGCACCTTCTTCAAGCTGATGAAAGTTTGCTTGTATGAGAGCGAGAGCCGTTTGCTGCAAGTCCAGAATCCTTTCGTGCCGCTCCTCTTGTCGACCCTCTTGTACAATTGCCTGATACATTGGATCAACATGTAGTAGATCATGTAACATACTGTGCATATTCTTGTACCTTTCTATTAACCATTTACGATCTGCAAATTTGGATCCCAATTCAGATCTGTCGAACATTGCAAGTGCTAGCGTAAAACCAGCCAGTGCCAAATCCTCATTTTCTCTGGTATTCAACTCACCTAACATTAATTCTACATTTTCACGTGTTGCTCCCCCTTTGGTCAATGGAAGCAGTGCTAATAGGGATACTTCGCCTTGGCGAAGTATGTCTTCCGCCGAGAAATCTGAGACCTCGATCACTCGGTAATGAAATTTTAACACATCGCCTTCAATTGGTTCGGTCCAATGCAGTGGCGGCGGTTTCATTTTCTGATCTCCCAGCAAATGAACAACACACGAAAAAACTGGACGCTTCAACTCACTTCTTGCCAGAACATTATAGCGTAAAAGACGCTCTGGCATCTCAGAATCGTAGTAGGTTTCGATCTCAAAGTGTATCAGGGATTCTTGCTCATCTACCTCAATACCCAGTAGTTTGTCGACTTCTAATTTCCAATTTTTCAACTTTTCGGGTTGCTGATTTCCAGTGAATCGAACTTGCTGTTGTGACCCTTGTAACATCAGGTCAATAAACGCCTGTGGGTTCGCATGCACTAACTTGCGCATGCTCTCCTCCCATTTACCCATGCCATGACACTCCTATCTTTTTCTCTCCACCGTTCACATGTGGCATGTCCCCTCTCCACACACTCCCACATGAAACTAGTGTTCTATCGTGAACATTATACCAGTTTTAAGTATTACTGTCAAATTACTTAAACCGAAGTTTACGCTACAAGTAGACGTCTCTACCAGCGTGTGCTATAACGTCTAAAAGATTTGATATAAGGAGATACTACCCATGAGTCTCGATCCATCACAGCCTTCGTCGAGGGTTCAGGCTAGCATGGTCATTCGCAATATTGGGCAGCTAGTGACCGTCGCACAACAACCCGTGCTGGGAGCTACTGGTCCATTGCAAGTGATTGAGCATGCGGCCATGGCTATTCACGATGGTACTATCGTTTGGATAGGGTCAGATAATACAACGGAGCCATTATTTCAGACAGACGAGATGACGAATACGCAAGATATTTCTATTGTCGATGCCGAAGGTGCCGTTGTTACGCCGGGATTTGTTGATTCGCATACCCATCTGGTTTTTGCTGGTGATCGTGCAGAGGAATTTCACCTGTTACGTTCTGGTGTAAGTTATGCCGAATTACTCGTACAGGGGCGTGGTATTCTCACCACTGTGCAGGCAACACGTAGCGCAAGTACTGAAGCCCTATTGGGATTAGCTCAGACTAGATTGGAGACTATGCGTCTTCATGGCACCACAACAGTTGAAATCAAGACAGGCTATGGTCTGGACAGGGTAACGGAGGAAGCTTGCCTACGTATTATTAATATGCTAATGGCTCAGGAGAAGATGGCGCTTACTCCGCAGACAGAGATGCGCATCATTCCGAGTTTCTTGGGTGCACATGTCTTACCGCAGGAATATCAGGGTCGGCGCGAGGCATATATAGATTTGTTGACAGAAGAACTGTTGCCCTCATTTGTTGGTCTAGCTCGTTTCTGTGATGTCTACTGTGATCGTGAGGCCTTTACACTAGAGGAATGCTGTCGCATCCTGACACAAGCTAAGCAACTTGGCTATCAGCTCAAAATACATGCCGACCAATTTAGTCCATCCGGTGGTGCTCGGCTTGCGGCTGAACTAGGTGCGACCTCAGCCGACCATCTTGATTATACCAGTGATGCCGATCTAGATGCATTGCGTGAGGCGGGTGTGGTTGCGACATTGTTGCCTGGCACTTCTTATATGTTGCGCTTGCCTTATCCATCGGCACGACGCTTGATCGATCGTGGACTGCATGTGGCACTGGCGACAGATTTCAATCCAGGAACCTGCTATTGTGAAAATATGCAGATGATCGTGGGACTGGCGATGTCAGCAATGGGAATGTCACTGGAGGAGGCTTTAACTGCAGCGACGATTAATGGTGCACGCGCACTAGGCCTACAGGACCAGATTGGTAGCCTTGAGGTAGGTAAACGTTGTGAACTTGCCTTCTGGTCACTTTCCGATTATCATGAGATTGGCTATCACTTCGGAGTAAATCAGGTTCGCACAGCCTTGGTGCAGCGCTAGTCGTTGCTGACCCTCAACGTTTCACGTGAAACGTTGAGGGTCAGCAAACATATATATGTCCGGTCTACGCCATCTCTAACGATTTCATCCCCCCTTCTACCAGATGGATGACGTATGCTACTTTTGCGCACCGAGAAGGAGTTGACGAATCTCCTGCTCACTTTCTGCTTGCAGAATCTTTTGAAAAAGATCTTGCAACTCTTCAAGCGTCCGCATGGCATGACAGACATCTTGAGCGAGTTGTAAGAGAGCAGGATAGTACCTCTGAATGAGCAGGATCAGGCTTTGCCTCTGCGCTTGCAGCCCTTTTTCCAGCCCTTTTTCCAGCCCTTTTTTGTACACTTTTTCTTCTGCTTTTTTTTCTGCTTTTTGCTTCATTTCTTGGAAAGCCCAGCTTTCCTCAATAATATCTTCGAGCATTGCAAACCTCCTTTGAAGCCAATCACGCTCACTTTCCTTTTCAAACACGAGTGCAGCCAACCCATAGGTTAACGAGAGCAATTCTTCTCGCTTCTCGACTCCAGGCTGCCGGAGTTCCTTAATCACATAATCAATGGCACCGTGGTCTTGACCATCTTGCGTCAACGACACGAGTGGCAGGATGCCCTTGAGCCCTCGCTGCAAGAGGGTCCTGGTCTTGACCTTGCACATTTCAATCACGGTAAACGAGAAGGTATGAATGACTTTCCCGTTGGGTAACTTTAACTGATAGGGCGATGCAGCCTTCGGATGACCGGGCTTTTTGAGATAGACCACCACGGATTCGACTGGTTGCTCGTATTTGATGGCTGCATCGACGTTATACTCCCACATACGCCGACCCATGTTCTCATCCGGTTTGAGCTGAAATTCCAGATGCAGCAGACTTGGCTCCTGCTCTATGCTGACCTGCCATAGGTTATCGCCATCCCGATCACGAGTGGCAAAATTCGCGGACAGTTCCCCCTCAAAGTGTGCCCCTTCCACAAGCCAACTCACAAAATCCTCTCGCGCAACACCCACAAGATGTTTCATCTTCCCATCCCATTCTCCCATTCCGATTGTTTTCCTCCTTGAAATCCTCTTTCCACATATACTTAATTTCTAGATAGAAGAGCGTGAAAACCAATTTCACTCCTATTTCTTCTTTCACTATATTTCTTAGATAGATCAAGTATAACATAGTTTGAGGCATTTGTCGAGTACAAATGAGTTCATGCAAAACCTAATATCTTTGTACTTTTGAGCGGAAAATGATGCAAAAAAAGCTAGCAGCTGGCTACCTTGACACCTTTGCCTATAGTGTTATCATTTGAAAAAGTCTAGATCAGCATAAAATGAGGCAATGAAGCCATGAAAGGATGCACTTCTATGATGATGGAAAATAATACGTTTATCCCACAATCTGCTCATCAGATTACTATCAATGGGCAGGCCCTCACACGAGCCGAAGTTATCGCTGTGGCCCGCCACTCTACTCCTGTCTCGCTGGGTGAACAGGCAATCGAACAGATTCAAGCCGCACGTGCAATGATAGAGACAATTGCAGCAGAGGGACGGACAATCTATGGCGTCACGACAGGATTTGGGCATCTGAGCACTGTGCATATCTCGCAGGATCATCTGGTAGATCTACAGCATAACCTACTACGTAGCCATGCAGCGGGTGTAGGCGAACCACTGAGCGAAGAGGTAGTGCGTGCTATGATGGTATTGCTTGCTGCCAGTCTGGCACGTGGTAACTCGGGGGTCCGTGTGGAAGTTGTTCAGCTCCTGATCGCATTGCTTAATCAGCATATTTCTCCGATCGTTCCTTCGCGTGGATCGCTTGGGGCCAGTGGTGATCTCGCGCCTCTAGCCCATCTGGGACTTGTACTGATCGGTGAGGGTGAAGCTATCTACCAAGGTCAGCGTTATACGGGGAATGAGGCATTGCGTCTAGTCGGGTTGACACCACTGCGCTTACAGGCCAAAGAGGGACTAGCTCTGGTTAACGGGACGCATCTCATGGAGGCTATCGCGCTCCTGGTGGTGACAGACGCTGAAATTCTACTGAGCAGTGCCGAAGTGGCCTGTGCCATGAGTATTGAGGGACTGATGGGCAGCCATGTACCGCTGGACCCACGGATTCATCGCAGTCGTGGACAAGTTGGACAGGAGATCAGTGCCGCTCATCTGCGTGAACTTGTGAGTAGCAGCGAAATCAACAGTAGTCACCAGTCCTGTCCACGAGTGCAAGATCCCTATACGATGCGTTGTGCACCGCAAGTCTTTGGGGCCGTCTACGATGCCTTAAAGTATTGTAGAGAGATCTTTGAGCGTGAGCTAGGAGCTGTAACTGATAATCCACTCGTTTTCCCGATCGATGGAGATGTGCTGAGTGGAGGCAACTTTCATGGGCAACCATTGGCTCTGGCACTCGATGTGCTAGCTATTGCCCTGACTCAACTGGCAAGCTTCTCGGAACGGCGCATTTATAGCCTGATGGGACCACACGCCTGGGACCCTCAAGAAGCACCGCTATTCCTGACCCCTGATCCTGGACTTAATTCAGGCTTCATGATTACGCAATATGTTGCGGCTGCTCTGGTCAACGAATGCAAAGTCCTGGCCCATCCAGCCAGTATTGACTCTATCCCCACGTCAGCCGGAATGGAAGATTTTGTAAGCATGGGAGCAACTTGTGCTCACAAAGCTCAGCAGATCCTTGCATTGGCACAGCAGGTCGTTGCTATTGAGCTGTTGTGTGCTGCCCAGATGCTGGAATTTCGCAAGCCACTTCGACCCGGTATCGGTGTACAGAAGGCCTATGAACTCGTGCGTGCCCATGTTCCCATGCTCAATCAAGATCGTGTACTGGCAGGGGACATTGCAATCCTGACCAAAGC
>DASYAN010000568.1:0-7964 GCA_036501345.1 Ktedonobacteraceae bacterium | reverse complement strand
TTCTTCAGTTATCTTTTCATCATGCTGATTTCAAATTGATTATACAGAGAGACCAAATTTAGACAGTCAAATTTACAACTCTTTAGGGGAATAGGAAAATGGCGGTTTTTCTGCCGAGGCTCGATGTGTTGCTGTTAGTGTTCACAGGCTGTATGGATGGCCGAGAACCGGCTGTGATGAAGCAGCTCTGGGGCTCAATGCTTTGTATACTCTCACTCGGAGCAACTGCCCATCTTTTTGTACAGGCAAAACTATATGAGCACGATCCAAGCTTACCTTGGTACTTTCTGCTTTCGGCTCTTTTGCTGCAATGCTTGCAGAAAGCATTGCAGCAAAATCACTTGGTAAACAGGTTAGAAAGACCTCAGAGTCGGTACCGACAAAGGTCTTGCTGGAGGTCTGTAGTCCTGTTTTGACGCAGACGTCTTGGGCATTGGCATTATTGGCCCATTGCCAGAGCCCTTGCGCATGCTTTCAACGATAACATAGAGGGTCGGCACAAGCAAGAGCGTGAGAATGGTGGACGAGGTCAGACCACCAATCACAACGATGGCAAGTGGCTGTGAAATAAAACCACCGGAACCACCAAACAGAGCCATGGGAAGCAAAGCCAGTATAGTAGCGGTCGCCGTCATTAAAATTGGACGTAAACGATGTTTGCCACCTTCAATAACGGCTCGACGTGCATCCATGCCTTTTTCTCGATATTGCCGTACCAGGTCCAGCAAGACGATGGCATTAGTGACGACGATACCAACCAGCATCAGAAAACCAATCAATGCAGCTGCCCCCAATGGAGTCTGGGTAATCAGCAACAGGATAATGGAGCCTGTGGTAGCAAATGGAATAGAGACAAGCAGGATGACTGGTTGCATCAGACTACGGAACGTGGCAACCATAATACAGTAGACGAGGGCAATTGCTGCCAGCACCGCCAGACCAAGATTTGTAAAAGTACTTGATAGGTCCGAGGATACCCCACCAAACGAAACAGATGCTCCGTGTGGCAATATGAGCTTATTGACTTTCTGCTGGAGATCTGTACTTACCGCACCAACATTGGTAGCAATGATCGTCCCACTGATCGTCGCAGTCCGGTTGGTATTAATATGCGTAATCTGCGTTGGACCGTCGGTCTGTTCAACCGTAGCAAGGTCACTGACCATAACGTTACCAAGCGGAGTCTGAATAAGCAGACCATTGATCTGATCAATAGTCGTCCCAGGAGAGCCGATGAAAAGGTCGACATCTTGCTGGGTACCATTAAGTGTGATCGTTGTGACTTTTGAACCTGAATAGACCGCGCGTACGTCTTGTGCCACTTGTGCTGCTGTCATACCATATTTTAAGGCTAACTGGGGATTGACAAGCACATCAAATTCGGGAGTTGCCTCAGTCAGGTTACTAGTAACATCGGTCAGGCCACTCTCATGGGAGACCACATTCTGGACTTGCTGTGAGGCCTGACGCAGTACTTGATCATCGGAGGCCTGGACATTAATCTGGACAGTGGCATTGCTGGGACCAGAGTTGCCAGCCGAAACCGTGAGGGTTCCACCCAGGTTCTTCAATGCGTCGAGACGGCTGTTCAGCGTATTTTGGAATGCCGTCTGGTCCGCACTTGCATTTGCTGTAATGGAGAAACTTGCTGTGTTGGAGCCACCTCCACTAAGACTGGAGAATGCGCCACCTGACCCTACTGTTACCTGATAGGTATTAATATCAGGCAGGTTTGCAATCACATTCTCAACCTGTTTAGCTACACTATCGGCCTTATCCAGGCTAGTTGCGGGAGGAAGGGTCAGAGTAACCATATAGGTATTTCCTCCAGAAGAACCAAAGAGGTTTGTTTGCAGTCCACGCGAGAGACTGAAAGAGATAATCAGGATCACAACAGCAGCAACAATCAGCACTGTCCGCTGCCACCACAGACCAGTTACCCAGCGCATCAGGGCCACATAGCCGCGCTCAAGCGCTGTCTCTTGTTCGTGATGCACCTGTTGTGTCCCTGGTTTTGGCGATTTCAGGAACCAGTAGGCTAGCACAGGAATAATGGTCAGGGAGACGAAGAGCGAGGCTATCAGGGCTACAGTTACGGCAACAGAAAACGAGCTGAAAAGCTCTCCGACGAGACCACCAGCAAAGGCAATAGGCAAGAAGACAGCCACGGTTGTCAGAGTCGATGCAGTTACAGCCCTGGCAACTTCACGCACCGCTGCCGGAATCGCCACCCGTTTTTCTTCACCTCTTTGCAGGTGACGAAAGATATTTTCAAGCACAACAATAGAGTCATCGACAACGCGTCCAACCGCAATCGTTAAACCTCCCAACGTTAAGAGGTTCAGCGTGTAGTTACCAATATAGAGTCCGATGAGCGCGACAACGATGGACAGCGGAATAGAGATAGCCGTAACCAGCGTTGAGCGAATGGAAAAGAGGAAGAGCAGGATAACAAGAATCGCAATGCCTGCACCAATCGATCCTTCACTAGTCAGGTCTTGAATCGATTTGGTGACTGTTGGAGCCTGATCAGAGATGACCGAAATCCGGGCATTGTGACCAAGATTTTTCTGCAGGGATGGAATCTGATCATGAACCGCTTGTGAAATAGAAACAGTATTGCCATCCGATGTTTTCACGATAGAGATACCAAGACTCGGTTTCCCATTTGTACGTGTGAGCGAGGTCGATGGAGATAAGGTTTCCTGAACTGTCGCAACATCGCTCAGCTTGATAGGAGTCGGTGGAATCACCGATGTTGATGTACCAGTAGCCCCAAAAGACCCTGTACTTGTTCCAGTAGCTCCTGAAAACCCCGTACTTGCGCCAGTAGCTCCCGAAAACCCTGTACTTGTGTTAGTACCAGTGCCTGCAGTCCCAGCAGATGACTGAGCTGTATGTACACCAACAACAATATTATTGAGATCATCCAGAGAATTGAATGTATTGCCAACTTTAATAGGGACCGTCTGGCCATTAGATGAGACATCACCTGCTGGCAGCGAGATATTATTCGCTTGAAGAGCTCCCTGAACCTGAGTAACACTCAAGCCATTCGCTTTGAGCTTATCAAGATCAAGGGTGACCGTCACAATTTGATTGCGTACACCAGTCACAGTAACATTCCCAACGCCACTAATTTGCTCAAGTGACGGGATGGTGTCTTGCTTTAACTGAGATGCTAACGTTTGTTGATCCTCGTCAGCAGTAACCGCAAGCTGGATGATGGGTAAATCAGTAATACTAAATAATTGTACTTGCGGTGTTACACCAGAAGGCAGATTTTGCTGGATTTTGTTGACCGATTGGGAGAGTGTTTGCTGAGCCTGATTAAGATCAGTACCATAATTGAAGGAGACAACAATGATTGAAGCCCCTTCATTCGAATAGGACGTGGTATTTTGTAATCCATCAATGCCTTGAATACTCTGTTCGATAGGATCTGTGACATCATGT
This sequence comes from Ktedonobacteraceae bacterium, assembly GCA_036501345.1. GTDB lineage: Bacteria > Chloroflexota > Ktedonobacteria > Ktedonobacterales > Ktedonobacteraceae > DASYAN01. The sequence continues at coordinate 4,508 of DASYAN010000568.1, read as the reverse complement.
TCTACAATAGAAGGTGACGCACCAGGATATGGAGTAACCACCGAGAGGGTGGGAAAAGTAATCGCAGGGAAAAGTTCTTCTTTGAGTGATGGGATAATCAGCCCACCAAACAGGAGAATAACAATTGTTGCCAGCGCAACAATACTCCTGTTTGCCAAGCTTAACCTTGCTAAGAACGACATGCTCGATTTCCTTTCGCAGGCAAAATTTATCTACCTCACCTACCTCACAAACCTATTAACAACCTACTAAGTTCTATAGAGAAAACTTTCTATCATAATGAGTTAAGCCAAGTAGAAGAACTCATCTTTTAGCAGGGTTTGTAATCCCATCTAAAAAGCTCTGTACTATCATCGTGGCCAGTTGCTGTGTATCTCGCTGCTCTATATCTGCAGCAAAGAAATATCTGCCAAACTGTAGACCCATTGCCATACCTTCATACATCAGTGCCAGGAGGTTTGCAGGAATTACCTGTGTGATCTCACCACCATCGATGGCTTCTTGAAAGAGAGCTGTAACGCGTTGGAGTTGCCCTTTGCGGTGGCTAACCATCAATTCACGTTTCCTCGCATTATCACGACAGAACTCTTCTACATCACGAGAAAACGCAAAGAAATTGTTAAGATGGCGTGAAAGCGTATGTTGTGTTAATACGAGTAACTTCTGGCGTAGCCCACTGACCTGATTGACCTCGTGAAAGGTCTGCTCTCCCCAATCTTCAATCGCCTGTTGAATCATACACAAGAAGAGTTCTTGTTTTCCCTCAGAAAAATGATAATAGAGCGCCGCGGTTGTGACATCTACCTCGTCAGCAATATCCTTCATAGACACACCCTTGAAGCCCTTTGCGAGGAAAAGCCGCTCTGCTACTGTCAGGATGCGGCGTCGCGTCTCCTGATCTTTTTCCATATTTTTACCTTCATGAGCAGATATTTTCTTTGAATTCATGCATTTTTCTCTATATTTTCACTTACTAATCAGTAAGTAAGCTCTACTGACACGAGTATAGCTTGCTGTGGGTATGTTGTCAACACCTGTATAATTTCATTAAACTTGTCCCTTCTTTCCCCTTTTATTTAAAGCTAGTAGGGGTTATGCTGTGGTCAGGAATCCGAGGATCTCAAAACAATGTCTCAAGACGAAAGAGAAAAGATGCTATCTTACCTTACGAAATTTGTTGTTTGGCTCCAATCTCATACATGGCTTCTTCTCCTTGGTATAGCTAGTGAATTTGTGTATTTTTTTTACCTTTTACACGACTTCCCTATAGCGCTCCATTCCATGGAACTCACAGATATAGGAGCAATTACCGAACATACGCACGTTGGCTTTTTCAAGTTCCTGCTTGCCTTCACTGTTCTCTTTATCCTGTTTGGCTTTGCCTGGTGGGAAGTACGCAGATTGCAGGACCGCACCATACTCTGGATCATTCTCTGCTTCAGCACAATCTTTGTATTAACAACCATATTTGTCTATCCCATTACTGCCATTGACATATTTGTCTATATCACACATGGCCTAGTCCTAGTGCAATATCATGCCAATCCGATGATTACTCCACCATCTGTATTTGCTCACGATCCCCTGATGAAATTGGCTGGAGGATTTATTACCGCACCATCACCCTATGGACCTCTTGACCTGCTTATTCAAGCTCTCCCAATAGCAGTGGCTGGAAGAAACATATTTCTTTCCCTGCTCCTCCTCAAGTGTATGTTTTCAGCTATTTTGATTATTCAAGCGTTTTTTATACATAAAATTCTTTCTCATATTGCTCCCAAGTTTGCTCTACCAGCTATACTCGCTTTGGCCTGGAATCCATTTACTATCTTGGAGTACTCTGCCAACGGCCACAACGATATCGCTATGACGCTCTTCATCATTCTAGCAATATTTGCACTGGTAAAAGAGCACCATATTTGGGCTCTGACCCTCATCACAGCTTCTGCTTTGATTAAATTTTCCTCTCTACCGCTCCTTCCACTCTTTTTTATCTATAGCTTTACTCATCATCCAACACATAAAAAACGTATGCTCTATGCCATAAAGTCTACTATTGCACTTTTGGGACTCATACTTGCCATCTTTGGACCTTTCTGGGCAGGACCACAAACACTCGGCTACCTTCGTACCATAACTCAAACTCAGCTCTATTCGTTCAGTATGTTCCTACAGGATTTTTCTTCAGGGAGGATCTCTTTTAATCAGGCCACAGCGATAGGCTGGAATCTCTTCGGAGCATGCTTTCTGTATGCCTCTTGGCTTGCCTCAAAAGATTTATCGCAAATGTTGAAAGGCTGTTTGCTTACCATGTTTGCCTTGCTGGCATTCAGCGCAACATACATACAAGTCTGGTACCTGATCTGGCCATTCGTGCTTGCCATACTCATCCCGCAAACAGAGGTATCGCTGGCCGCCATTTTCCTCCTCTACGCTGGCACTTTAGTAGAGCTTATCCATGCTTATATATTCCCATGGGGAACATTCGGTATCCCGAGTGCATTTGCCATTGTCAACAGCACGGCCTACCTTATTATATTCTTCCCACCTGTGTTGTTCTTACTTGTTTATCGGTTCAGATACATCCTATCGCAGTCACCCAACTACTCATACAAAGAAAAGAATTTAGACCCTCTATCCCCCTAGATTATCTCTTACTTACCATATACTATCTGTTTGTTCCCTTTTTTATGGAGAGAAGAGGGCAAAAACAAGGAGGCTCCGATGGAAAAAAATCCTCATTTTTCCACTATACGCTATATCTTCACGCCAACCTTAGAAAAGCCAGTGAGTATAGCACATGACACTACGAACAAAGAAAATGCGCCAGCTTACCTCACAAAATTGGCTACATTGCTACGATCTCACATATGGTTTTTCCTATTTGGCACGATCAGTGAACTTATATACTTATTTTACCTTTTACGTAATTTTCCACTAACACACTACTTTCAGAGCGCAAAATCTGATATGGGAAGTATGAGTGGATATACCCATGCTGGCTTTCTCACATTCGTGATCGTCTTTAGCTTCCTCTTTGTGATGTTTGGCCTTGCATGGTGGGAAGCACACAAATATCAGGATCGTGCTACCCTCTGGATCATTCTCAGTTTCGGCGTGATTTTCGCGTTAACAACTATCTTCGTCTATCCTATTACTGCTCTTGACCTCTTCTTCTATGTCGCACGTGGTCTGGTCATGGTGCAACACCATGCCAATCCGATGGTTACTCCACCAGCCCTGTTTCCCCATGATCCTCTGATGAAGCTGGCAGGAACTGTCATTAACTTGCCATCGGCCTACGGACCACTTACTCAGCTTATTCAAGCAGTACCACTTCTAATAGCAGGAAGAAATGTCTTCGCCTCAGTCCTGCTTTTCAAATTGATGTTTTCTGCTATGCTCATCCTTGAAGCATTCTTCGTCTACAAAATCCTTTCACATATCGCCCCCAAATTTGCCCTTCCTGGCGCACTCGCCCTGGCTTGGAATCCTTTTGCTCTCCTCGAGTATTCAGCTAACAGCCACAACGATATTGTTATGACATTTTTTATCGTTCTGGCAGTATTTGCGCTGGTAGAAAAGCGACACGCCTGGGCCATGACATTCATCACAGCTTCCGCCTTGATCAAATTTGCCTCTCTACCACTCATTCCTCTCTTTTTCATCTATAGCTTTAGACAGCAACCAACAGCGAAAGCACGCACCACATACACCATAAAAGCTATTGTAGTCTTCTTTTCATTCATGATTGACGGCTTTGCTCTCTTCTGGGCTGGCCCACAAACTCTTCAGCGTTTCTTCGACCAAATTCAAGAGCGACTCTACTCGTTTAATGTATTCCTCTATGGCTTTTCTTCAGGAAGCATCTCTCTTGATCAGAGCAAACTGATAGGATGGGCCATCTTCGGGCTCTGCTTCCTGTATGCCCTCTGGCTTTCCTCAAGAGATTTTTCGAGTATGCTCAAGGGCTGTTTTCTTACTATGTTTGCCTTGCTGGCATTTGGTACTACATTCGTCCAGCCATGGTACTTTATCTGGCCTTTTGTATTTGCCATACTTATCCCGTGCATCCCGGTATCACTGGCCGCTTTTCTCTTCCTCTATGGAGCTACTCTGACCGAACTTGTCCACGCTTATATATTCCCATGGGCCGGATCACACTTGCAGAATATAATTGTCATCGCCAGCAACGCCTCCTACCTTACCATCTTTCTCCCTCCTGTGCTGTTCTTGCTAGCCTATCGCTTCAGACAGATCTCCTCGCAGCCACCTTCTTCACAGAAAGATTTTGACCCTTTATCCCCCTAGATAGCCTCCTGCTTACTGGCTATTATTGGTTTATTCTTCCTTAGTATAATAGAGAAGGAGCTGCTTCAGATGGAAAAAAAGCTAAATTATTCTACAATGCGTCATACGCTGAGATCGGCCTTAGAAAAGCCAACAACTATAGAGTATTTCACTCTCAATAGAGAAAGTATACGATTATATCTTATGAAATTGGCCAC
>DASYAN010000567.1:0-17421 GCA_036501345.1 Ktedonobacteraceae bacterium | reverse complement strand
TAGTACCACGCATTATCTGAGGCATTATTGAGAACATCGGCTCGTTGCTCAGAAGTACCATCTGCAATTGGATGGATCTCATGTCCAGCAATGGTAATGCTCCGCAAGGGACCTGAACTTCCTCTGGCTTCGGCTGGATCGTGCAATATTGCGGTGAAGAAGTAGCGTTCCAACGGTGGCGTGTAGTTATCATGGATACGCTCTACCCTGATCTCGCGTGTCTTGGTACCTGTGTACTCATGCGTAATCCGTGTTTCACGATACTCATCTTTCGCTTGTTCATCTTTACCTAGCAAAGGTTCATCGCTACCTGGCAATTTCGTGGGAGCAGAAGAGCGACTGACCCCATCATCCAGGTACATGGTATATTCTCCTTTTACCTCTTTCAGGCTGGCAGGATAGATGTTCAGGGTAATCGGGTTCGGCTGCTTATTCGCATTGCGCTCTCCCACATACTGTTCGAGCTCAATGGTGGGAATGATCGCACCAGCTCGCACATATATTGGCATGATAAAGCCAATATGATCACTATTGGCATCAATATGTGCATCAAAGTTGCGCACTGTGGTACCACCCTCAGTGATAGGTAGTAAAGGCCTTTTGTTATCCATGAAAAGGTACCAGTCGCTGTGTGCAGGAAGGTACACATCACGTCTGCCGCCGTGGCCAGTTAACTGCGGCTCTAAAATGGGAGCGATGAGCAAATCCTCGCCTACTAAGAACTGGTTATCCAGGAAGTCGAGCTTGTCATTGAAGAGTGCCTTATCTTGGGGATCCGTGAGGATCATAGCGCGACAGATGGGCATACCATTGAGCGTGTTCTCAAACATAGCGTCATAGAACAGTTGAAGGAGCCGGTAGCGCAATTCAATGTAATGCTTGCAGATGGGCAAAACACTGCGATAGAGGTATTGCACATACTGTGGGATATTATATTTATCAATGGCATACTGATATGCATACGGCTCTTGGAAGTATTTCAAACCTTTGCCGATATAGTGGTTACGGAACCATGGTAGGAAGGCACCTGCACATGTCCAGCGAATCACCAGTTCAGGATCAGCCCAATGTTCCCAATCCCTCTCGCGCTCAAAGCCGCCGATATCTTCTCCAGCGATTGCTGTACCGCACAGGCCCAGGGCCAGTACCTGGGAGACATTAATTCTGAGGAACTCCCAGGATGAGGCATTGTCTCCTGTCCACAATCCCGCGAATCTGTGAACTCCAGTGAAACTTCCGCGCCCGATGATAAAGTTGCGCTTGTTTTTCCTGCTTTCCAGAGCGTTGAGGCCATGATAAGTAGCCTTGTGGAGATTGTACGAGTACAGGTTCCACGCCCTAATAGAGGGGCTCTTCTTGGGAGCAATGCCGGAGAAGAAATCATCAGTAACCTTTAATCTGAATGGAAAGCCGCGCATATCACCACGGGTGTTACGGATCGCTGGCGTCGTCATATCTTGCCAGACCATCTCTAGTCCCATATCAAAGAGGTATTTGTATTGTTCACCCCACCATCTACGCACTTCTCCTCGTCCCAGATCGGCATAATGGCCAGTGGTGCCACGATCACCTCCGTAGTACACCTCTCCAATAAACGGTTTGCCGCTATTGAAATTGTGCTCAGGATCGGTGAAGTTCTGATAATATTCGTTGCCGCCACCGTAGTCCTGGTAATGCCAGCCAGCAGGATCCTCTGGGTTAATGCGCTCATCGGCAATAAAGTAACCCTTCTCCAAGCCTTGACGGTAGGTCTGGTAGTTGGGATCCTGATTGCTAATAATAGGTGTGATGTTCGTACTGCACTTCACGCCTAGCGCTTTGAGGGCAGCAAACATCTCCTTGGGATTGGGGAACTTGCTCTCGTCAATGGTGAAGGTCTGGTATCTGTGCTGGACATCGACATCGACATGCAAACCATCCAGTGGAATCTGATGTGCTCGATAATCATGCACGGCCCTTTCCAGATCCGCTCGGGTTTCATAGCCATAGCATCCCTGGTGATATCCCAATATATAGCGAGGCTTTAACCTTGCCTTCCCGATAAATGATGTATAGGCCTCCAGGATATCAGCACTCTTCTGGCCCAGGAAGAAGTAGTAGTTAAGATCGCCGAAGCGAGATCCAAGCAGATAGCGTCCAGAGTTGAGGCTACCTATATCCATACACACATGGGAGGGATTATCAACAAAGAGGCCAACAACGCTATCTTTGTTTGGTGCGCCATTGAACGCCATGAAGAATGGGTCCGAGTGGTACAGCGGTTCGCTGTCCTCGAATGGCCCCAGGTCATAGACCTGTCGATAGCGCATATTGTCGAAGTTGAAGTAGTTCAACTGAGAGGTATTTTTGGCCAGTTCCTTTCCGCCTTGTTCACCAAACCCGATAAACTTGGCGGTGGCGGGCTTTTCTACAGCTTGAATGATGGAATAGTCCCCATCCTCGTTTGGCGCGTAATAAATGCCGTGCCGGGCTGTTTTCCAGACCTGAATATCTTGCTTGGTGTCGTAAACAGTAATCTCGAAGGGATCACAATTGATCTCGACTCTCATGATTGGCTTATCATCTTCACCCATCGTGGTAAGCTGGAGAGTCTGCATTCCACCTTTCTTCTCGATTCTGAAAGCTATCCTTACATCTTCCATAATGTCGATGAATTGGTCTAGAGTGTCCAAGACCACTGTACGCGTGTTGTAAGACGTGTAGTCATCCCCACTAGCATTATTGGGATTGAAGCGAACCCTCATAGTATCCTTGCGTGGGAACTGGAGCAGCATCGTGCAGGGCCGCTGATCATTCCTTTGAAACTCTAGTGCAAGTGTTATTTTTTCATCGAAATGATAGGATGATACTTTATCGAGCCTATACCAGTTTTGGTAATCGCGGAAGTAATCCTCAACTTTAATGAACTTGTAAGATGGTCGTAGAGGTACAGCCGCAAGCGGTTGTTGTCGTGGTTGTGCTGCCTCGACTGGCTCTGGTGTTGAAATTGCCATAAAAAATCTCCCTGAATACTAGAATAGATGAAGCACTAACTAATAATCCAAGGTTCGCTCATTTTTTGGTCAAATCCGCTTGTCATTGCTGAGTATTCGCCATTTTCACATGAACAAACTGGAATGTCGCGTTGGCTTCATAAGGAACGAGCGAACGGAGGGTAATAAGTACAGCCAAGTGCAAATACGTCCCGAGTTGATCCTCTCATCATGAGGCTGCTTGCCATCACAAAATCGGATCACATTTATGGTCAGTTGCACTCAGATCGTAGAGCATGATTCACTCTGATGAATCATTGCTTACAAGGATGATACTCAATTGCTAACCAGATACAATCTGTATCAGCATAATACTGGTGCCATGGGTAAATAAATGTGGTGTTTGGCCCAACACTACAAAATGGCACTGGAGTCGTATAGCCCTGGCTCATCAGTAAATCCTCGTAGAGTGTATTATTGTCTTGGGCTCTAAACTTCTGCATTCTACCAGAACCATAGACTTGCGAGTGAATCTCGATAAAGTCATGCTGGTTATGAATAAAACAATTGGTTTTTGAGGGTGCAAACCACAGATTGACTTTGACTTGAAACGTTTTTTGGCCCTGTGGCGCAGTAGCTTGGTCAAGGATGACTGACGGGTCAAATGTAATGATGCCTGCATCATCTTGTGGTGATCGCCATAGGGGAGTATTTTGGGGATAGGGGAGGCTCTTGTCCTTCCCTGGCATCTTCTTGACAAGGTTTCCATACAGATCCCAGCCGGGCTCCAGGATAATATTCCCGATGTTAGCCTCTTCTTTAACCTGCAATAAGATCAAGGATGCTGCTTGCTCAATACGTGTATCTTTGAGGATGGTTGATGACAGGGGTGGAATACTCTTTTTGGGCGTTTCACCAATATATGCATTCGAGGTGTGAGGGTTAACCACAATGGCTCGGCCCTGGATGGGATAATCCCTCGCCTGTTCAATGCATTTTGCATCGATATGCGGGCCCGCAAAATTCAACTGCTTGACAGTATTATGTGCTTTCACGCTCATAAAAATGCTTCTCCTCTATATTTTGTGTTTAGAGAATGTACTTAATAATACAGTAAACAACGTGCATAGATAGATTGAAAAATCCTGCGTGCAGATCTCTATGGAAGCTTCCCAATGCAAATGCACGAAGTTGTTGCGGAAGTGAAGAGCTATAGATGGCATCTCCAAAAGCACTCGAAACACTTTGGCAGTACCCTGACATGGGAGCTAGTTTTCTCCTCACCACCCCCTATATGCTATCGATCAGGAGAGAAAAATATTAAGGCTATGGCCGTTGAGCACACGGCCCGCTCAGCCACTGACTACGGCTATCATGTGGTCTTTGCCAGCGATGCAACCTCGGCGTTCAATAAAGAGGAGGGCATTTCCTAACGCCTTTGGGTCCCAGAAATGAGCAAAGACGCGCTTAGGAGATCAGCTTACCTGACTCTGCCAAATACCCCTCACGGGGTTAGGAAATGCCCTCAATCTAGCTAAAAACAGCTCTCAAGCAGCTTCCCAGACCGATCCCGGCTAATTTAGTTTAAACATTAACATATACACAATATGCTATACTCCTCATATTGGGAATAGTATTGCTATTGGTAGAGACAAAGGAGTACGATCCATGGCTATGTCCCACCTCATTGAGGACGAAAAAGCACTTATTGCAGGCATTCGTGAAATTGCGCAAGCTCAAGTAGCTCCTCGCGCGGCAGAAATAGATCACACGGGGGAGTTTCCCTGGGATATGAAAGCACTACTAGCACAGCAAGATATCTATGCGATGCCGTTCCCCATTGAATATGGTGGTCTGGGTGCCAGCAAACTAGCGATTGTGATGGCAATTGAAGAATTGTCACGCTGCTGCGCTACTACCGGCCTATTGCTCGCAGTACAGCAACTAGGAAGTCTTCCCATCGTTCTGTTCGGCAAAGAGGAACAGAAGCAGAAGTATCTACCACGCTTGGCCAGCGGTGAGTGGCTAGCCGCCTTTGGACTGACCGAGGCAGGTTCGGGTTCGGATGCAGCAGCAATGAGAACAGTTGCAAAGCGCCGGAATGATACCTATATTCTCAATGGCTCAAAGCGTTTTATCACCAATGGAGGTTTGGCTCAGGTCAATACGATTTTCGCGCTGACTGAGCCTGCACAAGGGACGCATGGGATTAGTGCCTTTATTGTAGAAAAAGATTTCCCAGGCTTTTCTGTTGGGCGCATCGAGGATAAGATGGGGATTAAGGGATCGCAAACGGCAGAACTTATCTTCAATGATTGTGAAGTCCCGGCAGATAACCTGCTTGGAGATGAGGGGGAAGGCTTCAAAATTGCCTTGATGACGCTAGATCGCACTCGCCCAGGTATTGGAGCCCAAGCGGTTGGTATTGCTCAAGGGGCACTTGACCTGGCTGTCTCCTATGCCAAGCAGCGCATTCAGTTCAACAAACCGATTATGGAAAATCAGGGCATTCAGTTTATGCTGGCAGACATGGCTACCAAGGTCGAGGCATCTCGTTTGCTCGTCTATAATGCTGCCGAGATGATCGATCGGGGCGACAAAAATGTGAGCAAGTATGCGGCCATGGCCAAGTTGTTTGCTTCAGATGCTGCCATGGAAGTTACTAATGACGCGATCCAGGTCCTTGGTGGATACGGGTATATAAAGGAATATCCAGCCGAGCGTATGATGCGTGATGCCAAGATTACGCAGATTTACGAGGGGACGAATCAGATTCAGCGTCTTGTGATTGCACGTACCCTACTGGCTGAGCTATAAAACATCATAATAAGTGTGTTTGTTGGTTAGGTGGTAAATGGGCGTGATATTAACAATCGCTATCACGCCTGATCTTTTAATGAGGGAGCTAAGTCATGCCACCGGTTTCATTTGATCCTGTTGCTCATATCTACGATGCTACACGTGGTTATCCTGACACTATTGCGCAGCGCATTGCTCAAACCATCGATACCAGCGTACAGGCCGTACAGCAAACAGCCTTGCTGGAGATAGGAGTTGGTACAGGGCGGATCGCCTATCCTCTGGCTCTGCTGGGGCGCACATGCACAGGTGTCGATATTTCAGAGGAAATGCTGACTGTCTTTGAAGAAAAACTGCGAACGGCCAGTTGGCAAGAGCATGGAAATGACCTCTTACCCTGGGGAAGTTTTATCGATGAAGATACAGCATATAGCCCCTTAATCAGTCGTTTTACATCTGCTAATCCACCAGCTTCGATCCGTCTAGTCTGTGCTGATATTGAGCATTTACCATTATCAAATGCTTCATTTGATGTGGTGATTGCTGTACATATCTTCCACTTGCTCACAGGTTGGCAGGAAGTAATAAAAGAAGTTTTGCGAGTATTACGTCCTGGAGGTTGGTTCTTGCATTGTTGGGATGACCACCAGAATTCAGATAGGCAGCTGATCACTCGTCAATGGCGCGGATTTGTGCAAGAATTGGGCGGTCAGACCAAGCGTCCAGGCGCATCTAGCAGCACCATAAAACAATGGTTGGAGACACTCGGTTTAGAGCCGGAGACAGACTGCATATTGACCTGGAAACAGTCAGTAGTGCCTCGTGCAATAATTGAAACTATTGCACAACGGATTTGGTCAAGTTCTTGGACCATTCCGGATGATATTTTTGACAAGTCTATCGAGTGCTTGTGGCAATGGGCCAATGACTATTATGGTGCAGATATAGATAACGAGCGAACGCAGGAGCACTATTTCGTAATTAGCAAAACTCGTGTATAGGTGCAAACTATTTTTTACGTATCAGCACCTTGTCAATGCGCCTGCCATCCATATCGACAATCTCTATAACAAAATCACCGATAGTGATTGTTTCGCCTATTTTAGGGATATGTCCGACGTGCTTCAGGATCATGCCCGCAAGAGTATGGTAGTCGCTGCGTTCGTTTTCAGGTTGAGGATGCATGCCAATCTTCTCTCGAACAAGTTCATGGTCAGTCATGCCATCAACAAGCCAGCTCCCATCTTCTCGTTGCACAATGGCATTGTTTGCTGGGACATCATACTCATCCTGGATTTCGCCGACCAGCTCTTCCAGTACATCCTCCAGAGTGACTAGTCCGCTGACTTGGCTATATTCGTCGATCACAATTGCTATATGAATGCCCTTGCGTCGAAAAGTAGTCAGTAGGTCATCAACATGCTGATATTCCGAAATAAAGAACGGTGGGCGGGCAATTGCACGCAGGTCTACCTCTTTTTCCGCTTGCTCCGTACGTGAGCGCAAGAGATCCTTGGCATAGAGAACCCCGACAATGTTATCGAGAGAGTCTTCATAGAGTGGAAGACGGGTGTAGCCGGAACTTAGAAATGTCTCGATTACCTCTGACAAGGGCGTGCCGACTTCTATCGCGACGATTTCTGTACGCGGAATCATGATAGTGCTAACATCGCGATCGGTAAAACGAAAGACGCGCCTAATAAACTCATGTTCTTCCTTTTCAACAGTTCCGCTAACAGCTCCCTCACGTGCCAGATAGACAATATCCTCCTCTGTAACCGTCTCCCTGACTGGCTTATGCTGGCCCAACAGGCGTAAGATCAAGTCGGCAGAATATGTGAGCATGGCAATGACCGGACGCACAATCGATGATAATACCATCATAATAGGGGCTACCCGTGTAGCAATCTTTTCGGAGGCTCGCAATGCCAAACGCTTGGGTGCCAATTCTCCCAGGACTAGCGAGAAGTAGGTGATGAGGATCACAACTATACCCAGGGCAATACTACCCGCATATGGTTTGAGTAGCGGAAATGTCCTGATCCACTGCGCTAGTGGTGTGCTGATGCTCGCGCCACCAAATGCAGCAGCCAGGGTACTGATGAGCGTAATGCCTACCTGGACTGTTGCCAGGAAATTATCGGTGTGTTCTGTGAGATAAAGTGCTTGCTTGGCACTTTGTTTTCCTGCATCAGCCTGCTGCTGTAGACGACTACGACGAGCCGAGACAATAGCAATCTCCGAGGCTGCGAAGAAGCCATTAGCCAGAATTAGGATGAAAATAACGATGATTTCGATCCCAAGAAAGTTGTCCATAAAATATTCTGCCTTCCACCTGTTATTATTTACCAATGGTGAGGTCTTGGTAATAACACGATCTATTCTAACATAAGTGAGACCAGATATAGCCAAATGAGCTTATTAGCTTATAACGGAAAGGTATTAGAAAGTTGTTTCTTCCAACCCATTGTACTTTCGGGTCAAAAAGCTCCCGGGCGGCTAGATCATGGTAAAATAGAAATCAAAGAATGCTAAGGGAGCATTGACCATGTCTGAGAATCCTCAGGATCTCGTGGGACAGCAGGTAGGAAACTACCACCTCATTGATTGGCTAGGACGCGGTGGATTTGCGGATGTCTATCTAGGTGAGCACATACATCTGAAGACGCAAGGCGCGATTAAAATGTTGCACGTAGAGCTATCCCATAAGGCTCTGAAAGATTTTTTCAATGAGGCACGTACGATTGCGAGACTACGACACCCCAACATTATACAGATGCTAGACTATGGAGTTGAACATGGAAACCCCTTCCTCGTTGTGACATATGCTCCCAGTGGCTCTCTGCGACAGCATTTTCTGCCAGGGAAGCCCATAGCGCCTGAGCAGGTTGTGCCCATCGTTCAACAGGTAGCTTCAGCATTAGACTATGCGCATAGAAAAAGACTGATCCACCGCGATATCAAACCAGCAAATATGCTTCTCGGACCGGAAAATCAGGTGCTGTTGAGTGATTTTGGTCTTGCAGTAGTGGCCCAGAGTACGAGTCCGCAGATTGCTAGGGAGGTAGGGGGAACAGTCGCTTATATGGCTCCAGAGCAGTTACAGGGTAAGGCCCGCTTTGCTAGCGATCAGTACGCTTTAGGAATCGCAACCTACGAATGGTTGTGTGGGGAACGTCCCTTCAATGGCACTTTCACTGAAATTGCTAGCCAGCACATGATCATCCCACCTCCTTCACTACGCGAGAAAATTCCCAGACTGCCAGCCGCCGTGGAGCGTGTCGTGTTCAAAGCTCTCGCAAAGAAGCCAGCCCAACGCTATGAAAATGTCACAGTTTTCGCTAACGCCTTGCACGACGCCTGTAAGGATCCTAAGTTAACGGCTACCCACATTTTTGCCGTACAACTGCCATCTCCACTATCAAAAACTCCATCAGCTCCTGCCGAGAAGTCACCATTACTTGTACCAACGAAACCCACTCCTCAACGATCGCGACCTCCCGGCACTATCCGGCGAACTGCGCTAGTGCTTGCAGCCATGCTAACGATGATTGCTGGCAGTATGGGCTTGTGGTATGGCTTCACTCATTTCCATACTTTGATGCAGCATCCTGCATCTGCCACAGGACAGCATAATCTTACTCCGATCGCGAAAAACGATGGCTCGACGACAAAAAGCACTAATTCCATAGGGACGGTCAACGCACCTGGCGGCGTACTATCGACATCAGCAACGCCTACACCTATACCACCATCTTCATCAATATCAGAACCCGATTGCCTCACAGGTTCCCCTTCACATCTAGCTTTCTTCGCTCAATCCAATTCCTTTCCTTTTCCTACACAAACGCTAACATTGACCAATTGTGGTGGAACTATCACAGCATGGTCGTATTCAGAACAAACCGATAACGGAACTCAGTTCGATGTGACCGCACCAAGCAAGAGCATAGCTCTACATGAGAGCGAGCAAGTCCAAATATCCCTTATATCTAAGGGAACAGGGACACATCAAGGATCCATTACTTTCACGAAAGGCTCCGCTACATGGACCATATCGGTTTCCTACACTATCAACTAATGGCAAGGTTTAAAAAGAGCGGTGGCTATTTCTGATCTAAAGCCCTAGCAATAATTTCTGCAATGTCCTCAATCTGCATCTTCTCTTCGGCTTCAACACCCTTGACACCATCCTCAAACATGGTGATACAGAAAGGACAGGCAGCAGCCAGCACTTCTGCATTGGTCTCTAGTGCTTCGTTGACCCTAGTCTGATTGACACGCTTGCCAATCTTCTCCTCCATCCACACGCGACCACCACCACCACCACAACAAAAGCTCTTGTTGCGATTGCGGCGCATCTCGGTAACGCCGTTACTATTGAGCACATTCAGGGCACGACGTGGCTGATCATATACGCCGTTGTAGCGTCCAATATAGCACGGATCATGATAGGTCAGCTTGCGCTGGTCAAAGCCCTCGGGTAATTTGAGTTTCTCTTCTGCCAGTAGAGAGTCGATAAAGACTGTGTGGTGGACTACTTCATAGTTGCCTCCAAGCTGTGGATACTCATTCTTGATGGTATTGAAGCAGTGCGGACAGGCTGTAATGATGGTTCGATGCTTCGTAGCCAATGTCACTGCCTCTACTGCATCATTGTTACTTGCATGACCATTCTGGCTACCACTCACTGCAATGGTATTGAAACCGTAGGTATTTAAGGTCTCGATGTTTTGCTGGGCCTGCATCTGCCATAGGTACTCGTTGCCAATACGGCGTGCTGGATCGCCTGTGCAGGACTCTTCGGGACCAAGGATGGCAAAGTTGACATTGGCCGCCTTTAAAATCTTGGCGACAGAAGTAGCTACCTGCTGGTTACGACGGTCAAAGGACCCCATACAGCCGACCCAGTAGAGCACATCAGCATTAGGATTCTCTGCCATCAAGGGAATATCCAGACCAGCTGCCCACTCAGCCCGCTTATCACTACTGATCTCCCATGGATTGCCATTACGCTCGATATTGTTGAACAATGACGTCACCTCTGGCGGGAAGTCGCTTTCCTCCATCACCAGTGAGCGGCGCATATCCACAATTTTTGGCACATGCTCGATATCAACTGGGCAAACCTCCATACAAGCCATACAGGTAGTACAGGACCACAAAGCATCAGTAGAGATGATGCCTCCGATCATTGGCTCATGATGAGCTTCTTGCTCTTTCTTTGTTTTATCAGCCTTAATGCCAGCGACACCAAGCTTGTTATAGATAGAGCTCTCGCCCAGAATTTCATCGCTGCGTACAAAAAGAGCTTCCTTGACGCCAAGAATGATCTCTTTAGGGAAAAGCGGTTTGCCAGTATTAGTGGCAGGACAGACGGTGTTACAGCGACCGCACTCAGTGCAGGCATAACCATCGAGCAAGTCTTTCCAGGTGAACTGCTCTACCTTCGAGACCCCATAATCTTCACGCTCCTCCAGATTTTCCAGCAATGGCAGAGCTCCCTGTGGCTTATAGTTGCGGAAGAAGACGTTGAAGGGAGTTGCCATCAGGTGCAGATGTTTGGAGCGAGGTAGATAGACAAGGAAACTGAGCACGACAAGGATATGCAGCCACCAGAAGACGCGATATGCCCCAACATTGAATGCTGGGCCTGCTTGGCTGAACCATGGGCCAAACAATGCACCAATAGGTGTCCAGACTGCTCCGTGAGTTGCTGCGTACTCGAAGCCTTCGACAAGAGCCAGAGTGAGGATCACCAGAAAAATCAAGCCTAGAATAATAAAACCATCCCAGGGACCGTGCAGGAAGCTGCTGAGTTGTTTTGGACGTACGATGCCACGACGAATAGCGAAAACGACTAGCGAGACCAGAACCAGGACAACGAAGACATCCAATACGATTGCGAAAACGCGATTGTCACCAAGCAGTGGCAATGAGCCATTAAAGGCTCCGAGGATTAAATTCAGCAGACCGAACTGGATGATGATAAAACCCCAAAAGGTGAAGAAGTGCGCAAGGCCGGGAATGGGATCGCGTAGCACGCTACTCTGGCCTAGAACGATTTGGAAGAATTCACCAATACGGTTGCCCATATGATCGGTGCGATTCTCGGGCCGTGCTTTGACTAGCAGCGTAATCAGCTTGCCCACACGAATACCGAAGAGCACAAGTGCTGCCACAAAAAGTATTACAAAGAGTATGGTACCGATCCATCCCCCGGTTGGCGAAATTATAGGGGAAGCCATAAGATGCCTCCATTCCTCACAATCAAGCTTTGCGTCTCTTAATTTCTTTCGTTAGTTCTGGCAAGATAGCGACAGCATCGCCCACAACTCCTAAATCGGCAGATGAGAAGATAGGTGCGTGCTCATCTTTGTTGATAGCCACAATATATTTGGAGCCCTTCATTCCTGCCAAGTGCTGGATCGCACCACTTATACCACAGGCAATATACAGTGTCGGTTTCACAGTTTTGCCAGTCTGACCAACCTGATAGCTATAGGGAAGCCACCCGGCATCAACGATAGCACGTGTGGCACCAGGAGCTCCACCCAGGACACTAGCGAGTTCCTTGACCAGAGAGAAGTTCTCGGCTTTGCCTAATCCGCGTCCTCCGCTAATAACAACATTAGCATCTTCCAGCGCGGGACCTTCGCTTTGCACCTCTACGGTCTCTAATATCCTGATTGTTTGCGCTCCAGCACTGACCGAAACGTCGAGACGTTCAATTTTAGCTGTACGTTCCTCGTAGCGCTCCAGGGGAAACGCTTTCGGACGGGCGAGCACAATACCAGCGTCCTGGTTAGGATGGGTCACAGTTACGATATTTTCTCCACCCCAGGGAACGGTAACCTTGAGTCCATCTGTATCGAAAGCTAGATCGGTTGCATCGGTAATCAGACCCATACTATTGCGAACACTCAAACGGGCCGCAACATCACGTAGAGCATAGGTAGATGCCAATAGGAGCAAAGAGGGCTGATGCTGTTGAATTAAATGGCTTAGCGTCTCTACCACAGGGAGGGTTAAATACTGGTCATAAGTGGCATCGGCATGGACATAGACTTTTTCTGCACCGTACTGACCAAGTGTAGGAGCAACCTCAGCTGCTGCAGCACCAAGAACAATCGCTTCGGCTCGACCAAGTTTCGCAGCTTTGCCCAGGACTTCCAGCGACGAGCGAACGGGCTTGCCCTCTTCCAGTTCAACCAAGACCCAAATCGTGTTTGCCATGTACTTTTCCTCACTATACTAGAGCAACTGGTAACGCTGCAGAAAGTCGGCTATCTGCTGCGCAGCATTGCCATCATCTCTAATTACCTGTCCTGCTGCACGAGCCTCAGCTGCGCCGATCGTCAACACACGTTCGCGTGCTCCAGCTTCACCCACAAGGGCAGGATCAATACCGAGATCAGCTAAACTTAACTGGCTGAAAGGCTTCTTTTTGGCTCCCATAATGCCTTTCATCGTCGGATAAATAGCATCGAATGAACCGCTGGCAATTGTGACCACGGCAGGCAAAGTACTTTCCACCGTCTGATATCCCTTGGGAATGACGCGTTTGATAACAGCTTTCTGCCCTTCAATTTTAATTTCACGTGCAAAAGTCAACTGAGCAATACCAAGAAATTCCGCAATGGCACCGGGAACCATTCCTGTATAGCCATCAGTACTCTCGGTCGAGCAAAATATCAGTTCAGCGCCTTCCTGCTTGAGAACTGCCGCCAGGACACGGGCAGTGCCAATGGCATCAGATCCTGCCAGGGCAGGATCAGTAACAAGGATAGCGCGATCGGCTCCCATGGCCAGAGAACGACGCATGGCCTCTTGCACACTAGCAGGACCCATGCTCAATGCAACCAGCTCGCTATTGCCAAGTGTATCGCGCAATTTGATAGCTGCAGAGATAGTGCTTTCGTCTCCGGGATCAAGGACCAGAGAAACACCACTGCGTACAAGACGTTTGGTAGTGGGATCAAGTGTGCTAATCGTGGTGTTTGGATCAGGTACCTGTTTTATGCAAATAAAGATCTTCATCGTAAATATGCCTCGTCTTCTGTTGTGCTTGACGTAGGTGGAGAAAGAGAAACGCCATCGTTTTCCGGGCTACTTTATTGTACCTGTGGCAAAAAGGGGTGTCAATATTGCCAGCTAACGGTCGCTGACAATTCCGATTCCTTTTCCTTTCTCAATAATTTACGTTCATGTCCCTGCTATGCCATAAACAGCCATGAACTATCAAGGAGCATCCTTTTTGGGTCCTGTCCTTTGCCTCGCCTGTACAATAGCGATAACGACTGCAACGAAACCTGCAATGCACAACGGCAAGCCAACCTGCGAACTCTGAGTCAGCGACCACAGCATAGCTCCGACAATCTCTAGGACAATGCCACCAACAAACAGCAGAACGATCGCCAGAGGTGACGTGTCAAATGCAGCATGGATATCTTGTCGCCCGTAGATCGGTGCTGGCTGCGTGCTGGCTGTTGTCGCTACTTCCGGAGCTTCTAATATTGTCTCTTGCTCATCTAGATTATGGTAAGCAGCAGTAGCGGCCCGGAGAGCCGAGTACAATGCCTCGCTTTTCTGACGCGGAGCACGAATAGCAACTTTGTGCGTCCCGTCCGAGACCATAAGTTCGCGGAACAGTGCATAGGTTTTGTGGTGCAACGTCACCTGGGTTACATTCGAGATATTGAGTGCATCGAAAAAGAGCTTTTCCCTGGGAAATGTGTTGAAATAAAAACCGATCAAGCGTTGATTGGTGAGGATAACCTCGCAGGCTTCCCTATGGGAACGTTCGTCGCTGTCCCAGATAGCTGGTATGGACAGAACTGGTCCCTCTTCTGCTTGTAAGTGCTGACTCAATCCCTTATATCGTGAAAGTAGCTTTTGCGCATTTTTACTGGTTTTGGGCATTATTGTGCTCTAGCCTTCCTTCTCTGTCTACCAAGATTATAGTATAGCACAAAATATCAGGCAACCCAGTTGTAGGTAGCGAACTGTACGATATTGGTGACAAAGAAAAATATAAAAGGTATCACTAATTGCCAAGTGAGGCGGTTAGATTTGCTCCAGAGTGCAAATATGAGAAAGATGGGAAATATAACAAGCAGATAGCGTGGAACCGACATAAGTCCCTCGAATTCGCATGGCTGGCAGAGTACGAATAGCACCATTGCCACGGAAAAGAGACTGTAATGTAAAGGTAACCGTTTCCAGCCTATAGCTAGAGCCACTAGCGGTACAAATGTAAAGGTCACATCCGCTACATCCCGCGAATAGAAATGGCGATCCATCCCGATAATTCCCTTGATAGCATCGAGGACCCCTACCCAAGGAAAAGCGGTATAACGCTGCCAGATAGCGGCTTCTTCAACATGAAAAACTAATGGATTCCCAAAGGTAATCCAGAGATAGAGCATATAGACCAGCAGTCCCGCGGGAATGAGGGCCATAGATAAGCTAGCACTGAGCTTCTGCTGCCAGTCCTCTGGTACGAAGATAGTACGCATACCAAATTTTTGCACAAACAGCACTAAGAAGGGAACCAACAACACTATACCCGTTGCGCGTGTAAGAGCAGCTAAAAAGCCACACAATCCCGCAAGCCACCAGTCCAGAGTATTACCACGGCGCAAAAAGAAGAAGACCGCAAGACTCAGCAGCAAAAAGAGCGACTCTGTATAGCCAGCAAAAAAGAAGAGGCCATATGGGGCAAAGGCCAGATAGATCAACGCATATTTTGCGATAGTACGACCAAAATCTTTATACAGCAATTGGTAGAACAACACCAGTACACCATAGAAACATATATTCGCAAGTATGATTCCTGCTGCATAATCGGCCATAATTGATCCTCCTAACAAAGCCCCCAGACCATGTATCAATAGCGGAAAAAGTGGAAAAAAGGCAGTGAGAGGCATATGGTGGACATACCCTACGTAAGCAACCTCCACATAATGAACAGCATCCGAACGCCACCAGCTTAGCAAAAAACAATTGAGGTTATTAGAGCATTGCTTTAGTACAATATAGTTAACTGGACTGGCAAGGTGATGCATAGGCAAGAAAGTTACACTTAGATACGAAAACAATAAAATCATCAAGCGGCTTAGCCCAAAAATCCAGGCGGCTTCTTTCCAAGCAGCTTTGTGCTTTTGTATCACGAGATTCTCTCACTCTTGCTAATCAAACAACGGATCAGTTGCTTGTGTCATACCATAGCAATCTCGCTTAGGTCCAGGGGGATTGAGGGACACATTGCATATATGAGCATATATGAGCCCCAAAAGGGGAACTTAAAAAGAGAGTAGCGGGTCAGATAGCTACCAATTGGTTCTGTGACGACTCCCCATGACTAAAGTCAGGGGCTTCTGGCACGCAGGTGATAAATGAATACTTTGTCAGATAGTTAAAGCCCCTGTACCCAAGCCCCAAAAAAGGTAGGCCCATTCTTCCCCTGTATCAATGTAAGGCTTTCCTAGTCGGGCACTGTAATGCTAAAATATATAGTAGCTAACGAAACGAACTCATTAATCACACTCTGGAGGTAACCTATGATTAAGATCGGTAGAGAATTTGGTGGTCCGAAAGACGAGCCCATTCGGCATGATAGAAACGATTGCATCTGGCACGAATTACCGCTTGCATCTTATCCTGAGCAGGACAAAGAGCTAGCAAATGTATTCTGCCGATGCGGATCTACAAAATATGTAGACTCGAACGGCATGTGCGCATATTGCTACCTGAAATGGGGAAGACAATTAGAGGAATATGATGCGAAAGGTTTGTATCAAGGACTAAAAGTAAGTTGATCCGTCATTTGTTCGACAGGCGCCCGATCATCTGTGAAGACAACACTGCCATGCGGATGGCCCTGGTTGACTGCAGGGATGACTTTATAGGCGACCTGTCCTAGTGTTGTTGTCGGTTTCACATGTGCAAGGTTTGCACGAAACGCAGATGTTGATGTTGGTGCCAGGGTTGCCATCAAGACAGTATTAAATGTGCCAGAAACATTTATTTGGTAGACAGCGGGAAAGACCTGACTCATAGTATTAATGAATGCTTGTACTAGATTAAAATTAGAACG
This sequence comes from Ktedonobacteraceae bacterium, assembly GCA_036501345.1. Taxonomy (GTDB): domain Bacteria; phylum Chloroflexota; class Ktedonobacteria; order Ktedonobacterales; family Ktedonobacteraceae; genus DASYAN01. Next base: position 552 of record DASYAN010000567.1, on the reverse strand, counting down.
ACTGTGGATGACGTTAATAGCTACAACACCACTTGGAGACAGATGTGAACGAATCAAGGTAAAGAACTCTTTTGTTGCCAGGTGAAATGGAATATAGAGCTGCTGATAGGCATCAACAGCCACAACATCATATTGCTTCTGTGTCGTGGAGAGGAAGGTTCGTCCGTCTTCGGTATAAACATGCAGGTTTGGCTCAGTCATATCGAAGTACTTCCGTCCAATCTCGACGACGGCCGGATCAAGTTCGACACCATCAATGGGCACAGAGTTGTAAACATCTGTAAACTGGCGAGCAATTGTACCTCCTGCCAGCCCGATAATACAAACACTATGGAGATGCTGGGATTTTTGGAGTACACCGCTTGTAGACGCTTGACTCAAATAAGGAGCGACAAGAAAGTCATCCCAGTACTCATTAGTAAGTATGGTTTTAGGATTGTAGACCGAGTGGATGCCCGCATCTTCATTGATCAGCAGTTGTCGTGTGCCATCACCAGTTTGTGTTACCTGGATATAGCTATAATATGATTCTTGTTCATAAATCAAGTGAGG
>DASYAN010000566.1:0-16749 GCA_036501345.1 Ktedonobacteraceae bacterium | reverse complement strand
TCAGCTTATCGGTCTTTGACACGTAGGACACACAAGATCGGCTGAATTGAAGGAGAGAATATTCTTTCCATCCCTGGTTTGAGTCAACCCTATCTCGTAGCCATCTGGAAAAATGATCGTATACCTCCAATCAGAGATTCTGGGCCAAACAAAGCGTTTGATTGTTCCCTGGGGAAAGGAGGCCTTATTCTCGTTTAAATCCCCCCCATGGTCTTTTATCAGCTCTGACACGATTCCCGAATAACGAGGATCGATCGGTTCGATCATGAGGCTGACTGGCATCGGGACATCAGGATACATACGTTCTACTGACATGGCGCTTTCCTTTCCAGTGCTACGATGGCCACTTCTAATCGCTGCTTGTTCTCCAATGAATCCCTCTATTCACGGTTTGCTCATTTTTTGAGCGAAAAATAGAATTCATTCTGACTAATAAGCTTTTTCCCAATATCTCGCTTAGTCTCCTCTAGTTCTGAATACTGCTGTCTAAGATCACAAACAAGAGTATCTTCTACCTGTCTAATGGAGAGAATTGTATCCATAACTTGCTTTTTCTGTCATTCGAGAATCACTTTTTTGAATATTAATTACTGCATTTTTTGCTTGTCTTGGTTGATTGCGGAGAGCAGGGAATTGCTCGCTAAAGGAACATGCATTCGTGAATATTATCTGCACTACTATTATAATAGGCAATAATAGTAATATATGCAGCAATGATAGTGCTTCAGACAATTCTGAAAAGTCATGTTCTCAACTGCGGAATACGAGTTGTTCTAATTACCCGATGTTAATTGAATAAGCGTTTGCATCGCTTCCTCTGGACTCATATGCTGGGTAAGCTCCTCAAAGTGGCTGGCTATATTCTCTTGCCTACGGGTGATGAATTCATGTTTTGCAGTTGGGGTGAACCCTCCAAAAATTTGCTGCACTGACTGATACTCCAAAGCGATTTGCTCTCGAATACGAGCGATTTCTGATTGGCTCATGCGTGTCTCCTTGCAAGCGCAATGGGATGTTAAAATAGCAACAAAATGCGATTACAGTAACGATGTCCCTGGCTATTAACTGTACCATCTTTTTAGCAATTAGTCAATAGAGTTACACATTCCTAAGTAGTAAAGTTGGATTTCGCACATCAAGTTTCATGCGTAGCTAACGAGTACCCAATAGTAGAGTGTCCTGTTATCATGGGGGAAAACATACGGGGGAGCAAATCGGGAATGCTCAGATTGAAAATAAAAGAGGTAGCAGAGAAAAAGGGTATTTCGATGCATAAATTGTCTCAGCTATCCCAAGTGAGCTATAACATTATCCGTAGATTGTTCAATGACCCGTACCAAGTGGTAAACACTGATACCCTTGGAAGAATTATTGATGTGCTTGATTGCGAGGTCAGTGATGTTCTTGAACGTGTGCCAGAAGAAGATGGAAGAGATTAATGAGGAGAGAAATATTGTCTAAGAGAACTGTGTTCCCTTCAAATGCAAGAGTCCATGCCTGCTCTTCTGATTGAGCCCGTTCTTCCAGTATCACTGGAATTGAGTATCCTCCAGAAGTTCCGCTTCTCATCTCTTTCAGCTATATGGCGATCTAGATATTGATGCCAGAGGAGATCCCTTCCCTTACGAGGACTGGGTATTTCGGAAGCCAGAAAGGCGCTGCTGTGTGTCCGTGAGCTGTTTTGTCAAACACTCGTTGAGCCATTTGTACCTTTTAAAACACGTTAGAGCGTCCAAGATCAGATATTAATGCACCTAGTGCTCAATCAAGCTTTTGCCTTCCGAAGCGTTTAAGGCTTCTGGGGCATTAGTATATTTGTAGAGCACGGCAAATAGAGATATTATGCCAATGCAGGATAGATCAATGGTATCACCTGACCTCTAGATGTGGTACTTTCTCCGCCCTCCGGAGTACGATGGAACACTTCAACAAGCTGGTATCCCATAGAAACAAGTACATACTTCTGGATGGTTGGATAGACACGATAGCCCCCAAACTTCTTGCCACAGTAATAGGCACTTCTCTGGGATTAGAGCACCTCAATGATGACACGTAAAGCCTGCCTTTCTGTGATACATCCACGGTTCTGTTAGTCGCATGTCACTGTGGTATTAGGGTAGATGTAGCAGCTTGGGAGCAGGCATGCAGTTACATATTAATAAATTGTTGCATCATAATAAATATTACAGTATAATAATAAAAACTGAACCTCGTATATACACAGATAGAGACAACGGGACAGATAACCTCTTAAAGAATCTGAATTTGTAGCAAATTACCTCGCATATCAAAAGGGGTTAACAATGCCAAAACCATTCAAAGTCTTCATATCTTACTCGCATGATGATATAACACTGCGCAAAGAGCTGGACAAACATCTGAGCACCCTCAAGGATGCGAACATTATTAGCACGTGGACCGACAGTGATATCAGCCCAGGAACGGAATGGGAGCCACAGATCAGAGAGAAATTGAACAATGCACAAATTATCCTCTTGCTCATTAGCGCAAACTTCATGGCCTCTGAGTTCTGTCGTAGTGTAGAGATGGTGTTGGCCATAAAGAGGCACAAGTCTAATATAGCCCGTGTTATTCCCATCATTCTACGTCCAGTACTCTGGGAAATTGCTCCATTCGGCAAACTGCAAGCACTCCCGCTCTCTTCAGATAACAGACCTCTTCCTGTCACCTCTTGGCCTCAGCGTGATAGCGCCTGGAAAAACATCGCCTTGGGGATCAATGATATCGCCGACGAGCTTGAACAAAAGGAGAAGAAATCAACCTCTTAAGCAGACACCGAAACGGTGTTTGTGTTGGTACAAAATGTCTCTTTTCGTTGCAACTAGTTTTTCTGAAGCACGCGGATATTTTCATCTACCTGCGCATACTATATTACTCAGTAGGGACGGTAGAGCAGGATAGCTGCCTCTAGTTATCAACAGCCCAATATAAGGCTGGTCTCGTTCAAATCAAATATGAGTGGATCTCAGCCTTTTTATCTTAGCTTCGTTTAGACGTCTCTATTAGTTACTAGGAAAGAAACGTTTTTTTGATTGCATTCACGTCTTCAATGGGAATTGGAAGGTAGGGAAAGACCTATGGACTTTACGCTAGACCGCAAAAATCCTATCAGGGTCTTCTGCTCTTATGCTCATCAGGATGAAAGACTGCAAAAGGAACTTCTGAAGCACCTTAGCACGCTAGAAAAAGATGAGGTAATTGTCATCCAGGATGATCGGGAACATGAGACCAATACACATATAAATACTGCTCAGATCATTCTATTACTAGTAAGTGCAGATTTTCTGGACAATAGTACTGAGATAGGACAAGCCTTAAGAAGGCATGAAGAAAAAACAGCTCGTGTAATCCCTATAATTCTCCGTCCTGTCAACTGGGAGAGTCGACTCGCCCATCTCAAGCCCTTACCCACTAATACCAAACCTATCAGTCGTTGGGGAAATAAAGATGAAGCATTTTTAGATGTTGCGATGGGCATCCGAGAAGCTGCTATAGATATATGGTTACGTCGTGGTAGCACTTGCCGCATAGAAGGAAATTTTCCTCTTGCTCTTTATGCTTACAAACAAGCTATTGTTCATTCTGATCCTAAAGATGATAATAGTAAAATTACTGCGTATACTAACATAGGCCATATCTTATATGCCGACCACAAACACACACAAGCACTGGAAGCTTATGAACAAGCCATAGAGTATGGTTCCCAGGATACTTCTGTCTACACAAATCTAACGAACATAGGCTATAGCTTATACGCTGACCACAAACACACACAAGCACTGAAAGCTTATGAGCGAGTCATAGAGCATGGTTCCCAGGATGCCTCTGTTTATACCAACAAGGGGCATATCTTATATGCCGACCACAAACACACACAAGCATTGAAAGCTTATGAGCAAGCCATAGAGTATGGGTCTCAGGATACTTCTGTCTACACAAATCTAACGAACATAGGCCATGTCTTATATGCCGCTAAAGAATATGGACAAGCATTGAAAGCTTATGAGCGAGTCATAGAGTATGGATCTGGGGATGCTTCTGTTTATACCAACAAGGGAAGAATGCTTTCTAATCTTAAGCAATACAAAGAAGCCCTTGAAGGCCTTAAATTTGCTATTTATCTTGATTCTAGAAATGCTTCTGCCTATTACAGCAAGGGAGACATTCACTATACCCTTCAGCAATACAAAGAAGCGTTAACAGCCTATGAGCAAGCTGCTCGTTTCGATTACGGTAGTAAAGGAAATTTGCTCAATGACTTCAAATTTTACAAAGAGGTATTTGCTGCTTACTGGCGTACTATCCAATGTGATGTAGGTGAGAATTATGTCTACCATGGTAAAAATGGTATTCTCCATAAGACCATTTTTAATCTTATAATACTAATAAAGTCTTTTACCATCTATCTACTTACTATTCTATTTTTTTACAATAATGCGTATTACTGTAATATAAGAGGTTGTGCCCTACTTGGCCTTAAGTATTATAAAGGAGCGCTTGTTGCTTTTGATCTAGCTACTCAAATTGATTCTGGAAATGCCATCTATCATGATAACAAAGGTATTGCACTTCAAATGCTAGAAGACTACCAAGAAGCTCTTATCGCACATATTCGTGCTACTCAACTTCTCCCTGAGGATGCTCAGGCTTGGTATCATAAAAGAAAAGCTCTTGTAGGTCTCCAAAGAATGGAAGAAGCAGAACAAGCTTATGAAAGAGCAAAACAACTTGGATATAATGAATATATAGATGATATTAATATGGCATCTGAAGAAATACCGTGATATAAAGGCATATATATGCTTCAAATATAAATATTGTATAATTATAGTCTCAAATTTTTAAATAGTCAATATATTTTATAGAATAAAGCCACTAAAATTACTGAGTATTTCTTGAACACATAATTAATTCTTCCCAGTTTTAAAACAGCTCGAACAACAAAACATACATCTTTATACAAAATAGCATAATCACGTGCTACAGTAGCACACCGCTATCAATGGAAACCTCGCAAGGTTTTATCCTGTTTTACCATATTTCCTCTTTTCATCACCGAGAAAAGAATAATCACCCAAGACATGGTCTTTTGCTAACACTGGTTTTTCTTTCTTGACAAGCTATTTCCAATCTGGTATGTTTGCCCTTGCCTCCCTGATTGTCGGGGTTTTTAGAAAGAGGTCGATCATTGTGGCACAACTCGATGAGCTGAAAGTCGGTGCTCTCGTCCAAGGACTGCTTCCCGGAAACAGCCCCGTGACGATTCTCAGTGTGACTCCTCATGCCGATGTCGGGATTGAGGTTGTGTATAAAGATGTCAATGGTCATCTGGGCAGCGAACTGCTTTACCTCGACGGAATCACACACCTTCAAGTCACTCCCAAGGAATTACCCTGGCGCTTTGATGCTGATGGTGCACTCTTTCGCTTGGTTTCGGAGGCCTATCGTATTCGTCTGGCCTATTTGTTTGATCCACTGATTGCCGTCCATACGTCTCAGGTAGAGCCGCTTCCCCATCAGATTACGGCGGTCTATGAGACGATGCTAGGTAAGCAACCTCTGCGCTATCTGCTCGCCGATGATCCAGGTGCTGGCAAGACAATTATGGCAGGACTGCTGATCAAAGAGTTGATGATTCGTGGAGATCTGCATCGCTGCCTGATTGTGTCCCCTGGCAATCTTGTAGAGCAGTGGCAGGATGAACTGCGACAACGTTTCCACTTGGTCTTTGAGATCCTAACCAATGACCGGATCGAAGCATCGGCATCAGGCAATCCCTTTACAGAGATGCCGTTGTGTATCGCACGCCTGGATAAGCTCTCACGTGATGAGCGTGCACGCGAGAAGTTGCAGCAGACAGAATGGGATCTGGTGGTTGTCGATGAGGCGCATAAGATGTCTGCGACGTTTTTCAGCGGAGAGGTCAAGTATACCAAGCGGTATCAATTGGGTCAGATGCTTGGTGGGTTGACGCGCCATCTGGCATTATTAACTGCAACACCCCATAATGGTAAGGAAGAGGACTTTCAGCTTTTTCTCGCATTGCTAGATCAAGATCGCTTCGAAGGACGCTTTCGTGACGGTGTGCATAAAGTTGATGTGTCGGATATCATGCGCCACTTAGTGAAAGAGCAGCTCTATAAGTTCGATGGGACGCCACTGTTTCCAGAACGGTTGGCTTATACGGCCAATTATCAGCTCTCATCATTAGAGACTGAACTCTATCGTGCTGTGACCACATATGTGCGACAGGAGTTTAATCGTGCCGATGCATTGCAGAATAATGGACGTAAGGGGACGATCGGTTTCGCGCTCACTACTTTGCAGCGTCGTCTAGCTTCGTCGCCAGAAGCAATCTATCAATCCTTGCGTCGTCGTCGTGAACGTTTGCAACAGCGTTTGCAGGAGGCAAAACAAGCTAAGCCACAGAGTGAGAGACAAACCCCAATTGAGTTGTTTCAACAGCTCCCATTGCTTGAGATTGATGATCTGGATGACCTGAATGATGCTCCGACTGCGGAGGTTGAAGAGATTGAGGAGCGCGTGGTGGATCAAGCATCAGCGGCACGCACGATCGCCGAGTTAGAGGTCGAAATTGCACGGCTGACGGAGCTGGAACAACTGGCGTATCGTGTCCGAACCCAGGGGAGTGACCGCAAGTGGGAGGAGCTGGCCAGTCTGTTACAGAATAATGCAGAGATGTTCGATGCAGAAGGTCATCGCCGCAAGCTGGTCATTTTTACGGAGCATCGCGATACTTTGAATTATCTAGAAGAACGCATTCGCACGATGCTTGGTCAAGTAGAAGCAGTCGTCACCATCCATGGCGGTTTGAACCGTGAAGTGCGTATGCGGGCACAAGAAGGCTTCACGCAAAATAAAGAGGTGCAGATTTTGATTGCAACCGATGCAGCTGGTGAAGGTATTAACCTGCAGCGTGCACACTTGATGGTCAATTATGATCTGCCCTGGAATCCCAATCGCATTGAGCAGCGCTTTGGACGCATTCACCGTATCGGTCAGAGGGAGGTCTGTCATCTCTGGAACTTGGTAGCACTGGAGACACGCGAAGGTGAGGTCTTCTATACCTTGCTCAAGAAACTGGAGGAAGAGCGTGAGGCACTCGGTGGGCAGGTTTTTGATGTGCTCGGCAAGGTCCTGTTCGATAATCGTCCGTTACGTGAGTTGATGGTCGAAGCGATTCGTTACGGAGATCGTCCAGAAACGCGCTTGCGGCTCTCTCGTGTCGTGGATCAGGCTCTCGATCACCAGCATTTGCAGGAGCTGTTGGAGCAGCATGCTCTGGCGAGTGAAGTAATAGACGTTGTCCGGGTACGTCAGATCCGTGAAGAGATGGAACGAGCCACGGCACGCCGTCTGCAACCGTACTTTATTGGTGCCTTCTTCCTAGAGGCTCTCAAGCGTCTAGGTGGTCGTGCTCTAGAACGTGAGCCACATCGCTATGAGATCAAGTATGTCCCCTCGGTCATTCGTAGTCGGGTCTCACGGCTAGGCAACCGTGCCAGTATAGAGCCTCGCTATGAACGCATTGTCTTTGAAAAAGATGTGGTCAATGCCTCTGGCAAGCCACAAGCAGCCTTGATCTGTCCTGGTCATCCCTTGCTGGATGCCACCATCGACCTCGTACTCGAGCAGTATCGTCCTCTGCTCAAACAAGGATCAATCTTGGTCAATGAAAAGGACATGGGCGAAGAAATACGTGTCCTTTTCTATCTCGAGCATATTATTCAGGACGCCAGTATTGGTACTAGCGGCAAGCGCCGAGAAGTCTCACGCCAATTGCAATTTATCGAGCTTGACCCCCATGGCAGCATACACTCAGCTGGCTATGCGCCCTTCTTAGATTATCGCTCTTTGACCGAAGAAGAGCTGAAACTAGCTCTGATGTTCCGTGAGCAGCCCTGGCTAACAGGTGATCTGGAAGACAAGGCCCGTACTTATGCCATCACGCAACTGGTCCCGCGCCATCTGAAGGAAGTCCGACAGCGGCGAGAAGCCCAGATCAACAAAACGAAAGAAGCGGTCAATGAGCGTCTGACCAAAGAGATCAGCTACTGGGATAATCGCGCTGCACAACTCAAAGAGCAGGAAGGTGTAGGCAGAGTCAATGCCAAACTCAATTCGCACAAAGCACGCCAGCGGGCTGAAGAACTCTATGCACGTCTGGAGCGGCGTCTGCAAGAGTTAGAGCAAGTGCGCCATCTCTCCCCTTTACCCCCAGTTGTCGTGGGTGGCGTTCTCGTTATTCCCCAAGGGCTGCTTATGCGTCTGAAAGGTGAGCATCTCCACGATCCCGGGCCGTTTGCACGCGAGACCGCCGAGATCGAGCAGCGTGCAATGCAAGCTGTGATGGTAGCCGAGCGCTATCTTGGCTATGAGCCTCGTGATGTGAGTATGGAGAAATGTGGCTATGATATCGAATCACGCGATCCAAATACAGGGAAACTGCGTTTTATTGAAGTGAAGGGCCGTGTTCAAGGTGCGAGGAATGTCATCGTTACCAAGAATGAAATTCTCACGGCTCTTAATAAGCCAGAGGACTTTATCCTGGCTGTCGTCTTTGTTGATGGTGAGAAGACAGAGACGTACTATATAAGCCAACCATTCCAGAAAGAACCCGATTTTGACGCCACGAGTGTGACCTATGATCTCGCCAAACTGCTGAGTAAAGGAGCTGTCCCTATCTTATGACCTACCGTAAAAAACTGATTGAGGTTGCTTTACCTCTGGATGCAATCAACGCAGCCTCTAGCAAAGAAAAGTCAATTCGCCATGGGCATCCCTCTACTCTGCACCTCTGGTGGGCACGTCGTCCCCTAGCAGCCTGCCGAGCTGTCCTTTTTGCCTCACTTGTGGATGATCCCTCCGAGCATCCCGAGCTTTTTCCGACTGAGAAGGAGCAGGAAGCCGAACGAGAACGGCTCTTCGGCTTGATAGAAAATTTGGTGCAGTGGGAAAACTCCAATGATGAGAAGTTATTAGGAGAAGTACAAGCAGAGATCCTCAAATCAACCGGAGGCAACCCTCCTCCCGTCCTCGATCCTTTCGCAGGTGGTGGTTCTATTCCTCTGGAAGCGCAACGCTTGGGCCTAGAAGCCCATGCCAGCGATCTTAATCCAGTAGCGGTGCTCATCAACAAGGCGCTGATCGAAATTCCGCCCAAGTTTGCAGGACAGCCTCCGGTCAACCCCGAGGCGGGAAAATCATTGGTGGATGGTGACTGGCGTGGTGCACGAGGACTTGCCGATGATGTCCGCTATTATGGCAAATGGATGCGAGATGAGGCAGAGCAGCGTATTGGGCACTTGTACCCAAAAGTAACCCTTCCAAAGGAGTATGGTGGTGGTGAGGCGACAGTGATTGCATGGCTCTGGGCAAGAACGGTGACATGTCCCAATCCTGCCTGTGGTGCACAAATGCCTTTGGTTCGTTCATTTGAACTTTCGAAGAAAAAAGGCAAGGAAGCATGGGTCGAGCTTCACATTGATTCTACAACAACACCTCCAGCTATTCATTTTGGAATAGCTGATGGAAAAAGTGAGCCGCAAGCTGGCACTGTTAACAGGCAGGGTGCGAAATGTATTGCTTGTGACTCTTTCGTATCCTTCGACTATATACGTAATCATGGCAAAATGGGTAAGATGGGTGCACAATTGATAGCCATTGTTGCTGAAGGAAAACAAGGTCGCATATATCTAGCCCCAAACGATGAACATACTGCAATCGCAAGACAAGCAGAACCTAGAGAGGTGCCAGATACCAGATTGCCAGATCAAGCTCTTGGTTTTCGTGTACAGCTTTATGGTATGACAAAGCATTGTGATCTCTTTACGCCCCGTCAGCTTGTGGCTCTAACGACCTTTAGTGATTTAGTGCGAGAAGTTAGAGAAAAAATTTTATTTGATGCGAATTTAGCAGATTTAGCTTCAAAAGATATTTATGCTGATGCAGTAGTGACATATTTAGGACTTGGGCTTAGTAAACTCGCTGATGCTTCAACCTCCCTAACACGTTGGAAACCAAGTATGGATCAGGCAATTGCGACTTTTGCTCGACAAGCTATTCCGATGGTTTGGGACTATGCAGAATCCAACATGTTTAATAGGGCTGCTGGTGATTATTCAACTACAATTAATAATATAGTGCGTGTCATAAGCAATTTAGGATTTGGTAGTTCAGGATCCATTAGACAAGTTGATGCTATATCATTTACAGATATTGCTGAACATGTAGTTGTATCTACTGATCCACCTTATTATGATAATATCGGTTATGCAGATCTCTCAGATTTCTTTTATATCTGGTTGCGTCGAGCTCTCAAGTCCATTTATCCAGAATTATTTAGCACCATGCTAGTTCCCAAAGCTGAGGAGTTAGTAGCAACGCCCTATCGTTTTAACGGTAGTAAGGGCGAGGCCCAAAAATTCTTTGAGACCGGATTGCAGAAAGCTTTCGAGCAGATGCGGGCCATTCAGAGCCCTGATTATCCTCTCACGGTCTATTATGCCTTCAAACAAGCCGAGTCTGAAACAGATACGAATGGAGAAGGGGGTAGCAGCGAGAACGGTATCAAGGTTACTGCCTCGACGGGGTGGGAGACGATGTTAGAAGGCTTGATCCAATCCGGTTTTACTATCACAGGGACTTGGCCAATACGCACAGAGATGGCTAATCGCAGTGTTGGCATGGGTACGAATGCTCTTGCCTCGTCCATCGTCCTCGTCTGTCGTCCACGCCCTCTAGATGCTCCTATAGCCTCGCGCCGCCAATTCCTGAATGAATTGAAGCTAGAACTACCTCAGGCCCTCAAGCAGATGCAGCACGGCAGCATTGCCCCGGTAGACCTAGCGCAAGCGAGTATTGGTCCCGGCATGGCTATCTATTCGCGCTATAGTAAAGTTATTGAAGCGGATGGTACACCAATCAAGGTGCGTACGGCATTGCAACTCATTAACCGTGCTCTCGATGAAGTGTTGGCAGAGCAAGAGGGCGAGTCCGATGTGGAGACGCGCTGGGCAATTGCTTGGTTCGAGACGTATGCGATGGATGAAGGACCGTATGGGCAGGCGGAGATGCTTTCGAAGGCTAAGAATACAGCGATCCAGACCTTGGTTGATGCCGGAATTTTAGAGGCAAAAGCAGGGAAGGTCCGTCTGCTCAGACCTGAGGAGTTCTCTGAGAAGTGGCAGTCTGAAGCAAATCCTCATTTGACAGCGTGGGAGGTCATGCAGCGTGCTATTCATGCGCTGGATAAACATGGTGAAGTGGCAGCTGGTAATGTGTTAAGCCAGGCTGGTGATCTAGCCGAAGTGGTGCGTGATCTGGCCTATCGACTCTATACCATCTGTGAGCGCAAAGGCTGGTCGCAGGAGGCGCAAGCCTATAATATGCTGGTGACTTCCTGGTCAGGGATCAGGGATCAGATCCACACCTTGGCCCGTACTCCGCAGCAGGGAACATTCGTATTTGAGGGATAGGATTGGATGTGAGAAAATAAGCATAACATTGTCTAAAGATCACTAAAAAGTTTTTTCTCTAGATTGGAGCATGAAGGTATGGCACTCAGTAACCGAGATCGGGTTGGGCGAGCATTAGATCTGCTCTCTGCTGGTCTGAAACCGTTTGTTGTGCGTGAGATGGAAGCAACCTATGGTCCACGTTGGCGCTACGAAGCCGTTGGAGCACTCCAGGATCACCATATTACTGAGGATGGGCAGGATATCCACCTCGATGTGCAGGCTCTCTTGCTCGTGATGTGGAACCAATGGAATCAGGCTTTCAAGAGGACACTGGGCCATGCCGAGCGGAACTATGTGAGTGAGCTGCGTGAAGTACGCAACAAATGGGCACATCAAGAGCCGTTCAGTATGCAAGCGACCTACCGTGCTCTCGATAGCATTCAATTGTTACTGACAGCTGTTTCCGCTACAGAACAGGCAGACGAAGTAGAGCGGCACAAGATGGAATTACTGCGTACCAGCTTTGATGAGCAGGCACGCAATGCCACCCGCCGCAACGGTAGCCAGATGGTGGAAGGGCAGCCTGTACGAGGTTTGCTTCCCTGGCGAGAAGTGATTACTCCCCATCCAGATGTGGCTTCCGGAAACTATCAGGTCGCCGAGTTTGCTGCCGACCTCTCTCAGGTCTATCGTGGCATTGCATCCAATGAATATGGTGATCCTCATGCCTTTTTTCGACGTACCTACCTGACCAATGGCCTGCGTCACTTACTGCTGGGAGCCCTGCGCCGCTTGAGTGGAATTGGTGGCGACCCGATTGTTGAATTGCAGACCAGTTTTGGTGGCGGCAAGACCCACTCATTACTGGCGCTCTATCACCTCTTCTCTGGAGTAGCGACATCTGATCTTGTCGGCATCGAGCCACTCCTACAGGAGTTGGGGTTGCAGCAGGCACCCCAGGCGCATCGTGCTGTCCTGGTTGGTCATGCTCTCTCACCCGCCAAAGCAGATAAAAAGCCGGATGGGTGTGAGGTTCATACTATCTGGGGTGAGCTGGCCTGGCAATTGTTGGGAAAAGAAGGCTATGCTCTGGTGGCAGAGGATGATCGGCTTGGTGTCAGCCCTGGCTCTGAAGTGCTGCGTCAACTCTTTATAGCCGCTAGTCCGGTATTGGTACTGATTGACGAATGGGTCGTCTTTGCCCGTCAACTGTATGGCAAAGGGGGATTGCCAGCTGGATCATTCGAAGCAAATCTCAGCTTTGCCCAGAATCTGACCGAAGCGGCCAAAGCAGCTCCTCAGACCTTGATTGTGGGTACCATTCCGGCCTCGGAGAGTGAGACCGGAGGGGAAGGTGGTCAGGAAGCGGCTATTCGCCTCAAACAGATCTTTGGGCGTGTCGAGTCTCCCTGGCGTCCTGCTGATCGGGATGAAGGGTTTGAAATTGTGCGTCGTCGTCTTTTCGAGCCGATTCCCTCCCAGCTGTATGCCTCACGAGATGCAGCCGCACGCGCCTTCTCCGAGTTCTATCGTTCGCAACGACAGGAGTTTCCGGATGAGTGTAGCGAGGCCGAATATGAGCGGCGGATCAAGCAAGCCTATCCCATCCATCCCGAACTTTTTGATCGCCTCTTCACCGACTGGTCAAGTATCGACAAATTTCAGCGGACGCGTGGTGTTCTTCGCTTGATGGCTGCGGTGGTGCATGAACTATGGGTTCAGCAGGATCGCAATGTGCTGATTATGCCTGCCACCATTCCGATCGAGACGGCAGCCGTCCAGTCCCTGTTTACCCAATATTTAGAGGACAACTGGGTTCCGATTATCGAAAAGGACATCGATGGGAGCCAGTCCCTGCCACGCCGCCTTGACAATACGAATGCGAACTTTGGACGCTATTCGGCAACGCGGCGTGTTGCTCGCAGTATTTTCTTTGGCTCGGCTCCAACCTTGCAGAGTGCTAATAAGGGCATTCAAGATACGCACATCAAACTTGGCTGTACCCAACCAGGAGAGAGTGTGGCCACCTTCGGCGATGCCTTGCGCCGCTTAACCGATCAAGCCACCTATCTCTATCAGAATGATCGGCGCTATTGGTATGACACCCAACCGAGCGTGACACGTTTGGCACAGGATCGAGCCGCCCAGCAGGATGACGAGACGGTCCACATGACTATCAAGGGCTATTTAAAGACTGAGCAAGGACACAAAGGGGATTTTGCCAGTGTCCACCTTTGTCCTGAGAGTAGTGCTGATGTCATTGACGAGAATACTGGTCTTCGTCTCGTCATTGTCAAACCACAGTATCCTCATGCCCGCCGTGACCCAAACTCAGCAGCGATGGATGAAGTAGGTAAAATGCTCAAGCAGCGTGGCAATGCACCGCGCAACTATAGCAACACGCTCATCTTCCTGGTAGCTGATCGAACCAGAGTGGAAGAACTCAAGCAGACAACGCGTCTCTTCCTAGCCTGGGATTCCATAGACAAACAGCGAGAGTCACTCAACCTCGATGCCTTCCAGTCGAATCAAGCCAAAACGCGTCGCAAAGATGCAGAAGAGCGCATCATTGCTCTGCTCCCGGAGACCTACTCCTGGGTGCTCGTTCCTGAGCAACTCGAGCCGCGTAAACCTGATTCCATCGGTGAGTACAAACTGCAGCCTCAACATGGGGAAGGATACCTAGCCTCTCATACCAGTAGCCTATTGCGTACTGAGGAATTGCTCATCCCTCAGTTAGCTGGCCTACGTCTATGCCAAGAACTGGACCGTATCCCCTTATGGCGTGGGAACCATGTTTCAACGAAAGAATTGGTCGAAAACTTTGCCAAATACATCTACCTGCCTCGCCTGAAAAGTCGAGAGGTCTTGCTCGCTGCCATGCGTGATGGGGTGCAGTCACCGTCATGGCGAGATGATACCTTTGCCTATGCCTCAGGTTGGGATGAAGAACGCCAACGCTATCGCGACTTGCGTGCAGGTGAGCCCATCACGATCATCGTAGATGGAGAGTCATTATTGGTGAAGTCGAAGGTAGCAGATGCTCAGCTCTTGGCAGAAGCTGCTGAGTTGGAGGCGGCAAGGCTGCATGCTGTCGCCTCTCATCCAACGACTGCGATGCAGGAAGCCATATGGACTCAGCCATCAGTAGTCGCTGAGCGGGCAACGAATTATACAGAGGTCGTAACCTCTCCACAGATCCCTGAGACACCAACTGTGCAGACGCTTCTTCCTATCGCACAAGAGAACCAACAACGCCGCTTCTATGGCTCGGTATCTATCAATGAACGGATGATGGCTTCGGATGCGGGCCGTATCATGGAAGAGTTTGTCAAACACCTCACGAGCTTGAGTGGCGCAAAAGTTAAAGTCACGCTCGAGATCGAAGCTGAACTCTCTGAGGGAATACCGGAGCAAGTGGTTCGCACCCTCAAAGAGAATGGGAACGCGCTGCACTTCCAGACTTGCGAATTCACAGAGCAGTAGGAACCTAGCTAGATATCTAGTAGATGCATAATAAAGCATGATAGTCTTCTGGTCCTCTACCAATTTAGAGGATAGGGAAGTATTGTATGGAAAGCAAACTCCCTGAGCAGATGAGAAAGCTCAGAAACTTATTCATTTGCACATGTAAATGGATCTGGAGGACACGTGGCGTTTTTTGGGGAACAATTCTATTAAATGTTGCCTTAAGCGGGTTGGCCACCCTGCTTTTCTTTCGTTGGCCTTGGTCTACTAATCCAAAGGTTGCTGAAGATGGATCACTGATCAAGTGGATGCTGCAGTATTCCAGTACATTTTTGCTGTGTGCTATTATCCTGATTTTGTTGACTGTGATCACTGGTCTTGTTAGCCAACTAAGAGAAGGTTTATCATACGAAGAATTGAAGCAGCGTTACTTGCATCGTGTGATACTCGAGACCGAGTTGTTGACTCTTTCTGGCATTCCTGCTGGCATCATCGCAGATAGCGTTCCGTTAGATGACATCTTTATCCCAATGCAACTAAGACCAGACCGTCCACTGACAGACTATCCTTTGACTGACGAACAACGTGAACAAGTACGCCGGGATCTCAATAAGGGAAACTTTCCTGAAGACGAGCAACAGATTCTCATTGACGTGGAAAGAAGTTGGTACCGTATTAAGCAACACGATTCGTTGAACATCGCTGATCTCTGGTTAGTCCTGAGCAGCCATATTCCTGTGGCCGTTATTCAAGGCTTTCCAGGCATAGGTAAAAGTACGCTTATGACACGTCTCGCATTGCATATGGCTCGTCTTAGCCTGAACCAGCGTGATCCAACAATGGGTCCACCTCTCTCGCCTTCGTGCATCCCTATCTTCATCCAACTTGGAGCTTATGCAACCGAATGCGAGAAAGCGCATCAACGATCTACCAGTCTCTCAATTGCCGATTACATCACACTTATGGCTGATGAGATTCCATTTCTTGGTCTGGCTCAGTGGTTGCAAGAATGTCTGCTATCTGGCCATTGCCTAGTACTCCTCGATGGACTAGATGAGGTAAGTAAACCGGAGATACGAAAACAGATTCAAGATGCCATTATCACCTTCGTACGCAATTATGGTAAAATATCGAACACACATTTTAATCGTTTCCTAATAACATCACGTGTTGTTGGTTATGATCAAGAAGCCTTTCGAGCTTGGCCGCATTACACACTGGCAGAACTGACAAAAGAGCAGATAAAACTTTTTTTGCCTCGCTGGTGCCATGCTAGTGCTTATCGAAACAGGCGTTTATTAGGCCATCAAAGCCATCGGGAAGAAACCATTGCCAGAGAAGCAGGGCAGATGGCAAACCATCTACTCAGAGCAATCGAAAAGCATCCAGGAATACGCGAGCTAACGCAAAATCCACTATTATTGACATTGTTAGTCGTCATGCAACAGAATACAATCGAACTGCCTAGACAGAGAGTTGAGTTATACGCAGTTGTCACACGCACACTTCTGGAGAATCGTAATCTTGCGAAAGGTCTTATCCCTATCCCTGAGGCACAGACGATTGAACGACTGGGACCCACAGCATTTGAGATGCAAGCAGTGGGGAATAGCTTTGCTCCTGAGAAAAAAGTGATGGATTCCTTGAGGGAGACAATTGTTATCAGAGAGGGGGGTACATCTCTAGAAGCCTCATATGAGGCTAAACGATTTATCAAACGTATTCGTGAACGAGGAGGGATCTTTGTCCTACGCACAGAAGAATACTTTGGTTTTTCTCA
>DASYAN010000565.1:0-3857 GCA_036501345.1 Ktedonobacteraceae bacterium | reverse complement strand
ACGGATGTTATCACCAGCATAGCCGGGGATGCTCAGGCAACCTTCAGTCCCTACTACTTCACCTTCCGCTTTGACGATCTCAGGATTAAATACTGCCGTCTTGCGATCTTCATACTCTGCTACAAACACACGAATGGACATACCAATTTGCGGTGCCGCTAGACCCACACCATTCGCATCGTGCATCGTCTCGAACATATCATCGACGAGTTTTTGCAGCGAAGGATCAAAGCGATGCACCTTCTTGCCCTTCTGACGTAGAATAGGGTTCTCAGAAGTAATTATTTTTCGTAGTGCCATATTTTTCAAAACCCCTATTTTCAATCTCGACTGAGCATCATTCACCCTTCCCACCCAGCCAGATGCTATAATTAGTCTATATATTACCATATGGGAGATGCTCAACGCAAACATGCTCGATACTATCAGGGCCTATCTTGAGCAGCATCATCTCCTTCCTAGGCAGGGTACTATTGTCGTAGCAGTCTCGGGGGGGGCTGATTCGCTTTGTCTGTTACACCTATTGCATCAGCTCTGTGGTCCAGGTAAGCGGTATCCTGCGCTACAACTGCATGTTGCACATCTCAATCACCAGTTACGTGGTCAGGAGAGTGAGCGAGATGCTGCAGTTGTGGCACAACTTGCCCGTTCTTGGGATTTGCCCGTGACCATCGGATCAATCGATGTTGCCACGCTGGCACGCCAGGAACACCGTTCACTCGAAGAGGCCGCACGTGTGGCCCGCTACCGTTTCTTACGCGAAGTTGCTCAGGGCCAGCTTATCGCTGTAGCTCACCATCAGGATGATCAGGTTGAGACGCTTCTGCTGCACTGGCTACGTGGAGGTGGGCTTGCCAGCATGGTTGCTTTGCAGCCACGTCAACAGGACATTATTCGTCCACTACTGTGCGTCACACATGCGGATATACTCGCGTACTGTGAGCAGTATCATCTGCTACCGCTGGAGGATGCAAGCAATAGTGATCTCCGTTTCCTGCGTAATCGCATTCGTCATGAACTTCTCCCTTTACTGACGGAACTCAATCCCGGCATTCGCGAGACCCTGTTGCGTAATGCTGAGATCATGCAGGTCGATTTTGCCTGGATTGAAGATCAGATAGATAGGTACTGGCCACAGATCGTTAGCAGCGAACAAGACGATTGTATCGGGCTCCGACTTCCGGTTTTGCGTAAGCTACCACCGAGTCTGCAACGCCATTTACTACGGCGTGCCACCGCTCGCCTGCATGCTGGTCAATCAGCCTTGGAACTACGTCACTACCACTTGATCGAACAGCTCATACACAGAGAGTCTAGCGGAGCAACCCTAACTCTGCATCTCCCAAACCATCTTCATGTCAGACGTACAGGCGATACATTGGAGTTTCAGCTCGTTCAGGAGGAGTCTGGTAGAACGAAAGCTCTGACCGAGCCTGTAGAGGTGCAACTGCCTATTCCGGGCCGCGTTGCCATTGCTGGCACACCGTGGATTGCAATGGCAGAGATGCTGCCCGATAAGCTTCTCCAGCAAGTGCGCATGGCTCTACAGTGCCAGGATTGGGCCGCAGTCTGGCAGGTGTTACCTTCTATGCGCTACACTGTGTATGTCGATGCCGATCAGTTGAACGGCGGCCAGGAGCATCGCTCTCTGCCTGTGTTGCATGTACGTACAAGGCGCGATGGAGATCGTATGCGACCACTTGGCATGGCTTATGAGAAAAAAGTACAGGATGTGCTGGTAGACAAATATATTCCCCGCGCCCAACGTGACCAGATCCCGCTCTTCTTTGCGGCAAAGCACTGTGTATGGCTGGCCGGGATTCATCTTGATGACAGGGTGCGCCTGACCAAAGAGACACGCAATATTGTGCGTCTGTCAATTTTCCAGGAAAATCATAAACAAGGATGAGACATAAAAGATGAATGAGGATATCGAAGAGATACTTATTTCTGAGGAACGAATACGCTTCAAGGTACAAGAACTGGGTGCACAGATTACTCGTGACTACCAGGATAAGAACCTGTTGCTACTAGGCACTCTCAAGGGAGCAGTACCATTTATTGCGGACTTGGCACGCGCAATCCACTTACCACTGGAGCTGGACTACATGGCCGTCGCCAGTTATGGCAATAGTACACACTCGAGCGGTATAGTGCGTATCGTCAAGGACTTAGAGGGTCCTATCGACCATAAACATATACTGGTGGTTGAGGATATCATTGATAGCGGTCTCACCCTGCACTATCTGGTTGATCTACTCAAGCGGCGCAACCCGCTCAGTCTGCGTCTCTGCTCCCTACTTGACAAGCAGCGGGAGCGTATTCGCGACGTGGAAGTTGACTACCTTGGCTTCAATATCCCCGATAAGTTTGTGGTTGGCTACGGCCTGGACTATGCGCAACGTTACCGCAACCTGCCCTATATTGGTATTCTCAAACCGGAAGTCTATAATTGTGTAGTGAAGCCAGAATAAGATATTTACCTGACCCACTAGTACCAAGACCATAACCAATTAAGAGAAAAATACCACTATCATAATGTAGGTACATGTAACCATTTGCCGCTCATCGGCAGAGTACCACATACCATTAATTTAGGTAAGATGTAGAAGGAAGGAAACCTTGTATGAGTCTTGGTAGAATAGTCGTTAATTTGTTAAAGGGAAAGGTCATAGCTGTGATAGGGGTTGGTGCCGTACTCGCTGGAGGTGCTACGGCGGCAATGGCAGCCACTCCTACCGGACAACACTTCATTCAAACCGTGACAGCACAGGCTGCAAACCTCGGTTCACACGACTCATCCACTAATCGTCCAAATGGGGCCTTTACTCCAAGTAGCCACAAAGATGACGTATCTCATCAGGATGTCACTCCCACTGCTAAAGCTTGCCCTGGACCTGATGTGCAAATTTTGGCTACTATGTTCTCTTTGAACACCGGTAGTAATAGTGATGATATTCAAGCAATCTGTGCGTTGCGCAACGGTACGTTCACAGGGACAACGCCCAATGGGCAAACGGTGACCTCTAGCCGGGTCTTTGGTGATGGTGAAATCTATATCCTGCTCAGGTACGCTCAGTATCTTGCTAGCCATGATAAAGCTAACACAGCTGGTAAGCTTACTAACGAAAACACACGTAATTATCTTGCTGCTGGCCTGCAGAGTTGCGGTACATCGTCCTTTGAGGCCTGCGTGAAACAGGTTGTCCCGAGTTCATGGCTTGACAAGATTCCTGACAATATTAAAGACAGTATCCATAACAAAATTCCCAATGGAAACGGTATTCCGAATTGGAATAGTAACAGTGGTGCTGGTTCTAGTTCTGATAATAAGACCAATGGGGGAAAGTCTACAAATATGCTCTCTTTAAACCACTGATCTCTGATACTGGATCGATCTGCTTCCGGTAGTGTGTATCCGACTGTTCAGGGGCGTGAGGCAAGCGGTTATTGGCAATCTACTTTCCTCACGTGCTTGCCTGTTCCAAGGTAATGCCTATGTTTTTTCGGCGAGGATCTCCCTGGGGTATTTCCTCCAATCAAGCAGAAAATCGGCTAGGCGCAATCGATCGTTTACTTGATCGTGCGAGAAGTGGTGAAGCGGAGGCGCTCAGCACGCTGTATCATCACTTCTTCCCTGAAGTGTTCGGCTATATTACATCGCATACAAGTGATCGTGTCACGGCAGAGGACCTGACCTCTGAAGTTTTTCTGAAGATGGTTGAGCACATTCATCAGGTCAAGGCTTGCAGTGAAGCGGAATTTTCTGCATGGCTCCTACGGGTTACGAAGTTTACCGTGGCTGGCTACTACCGCAAACGCGAAAAACAGCCAATACTTGTCTCTCTCGAAGTAAC
>DASYAN010000564.1:0-7478 GCA_036501345.1 Ktedonobacteraceae bacterium | reverse complement strand
TTCATGCGACCACTTTGTAGAGCCGCGCTACAAGCTGGGCAACTTGAAGCAACGGCCACTGCTTGCCATGGTCGATTCGCCTCAGCAACACCAGTTCGGTCAAGCCAAGCGAGACACACTACCACGCTACTGTCGTGAGTGTCCAGTGCGCTTTGTCTGTAACGGCGGCTGCCCCAAGGATCGTATCCTGACAACTCCCGATGGTGAACCTGGCCTGAACTATCTATGCGAAGGCTACAAAACCTTTTTCACCCGCATTGATAAGCCAATGCGTATTATGGCTGGAGAACTGAATGCTAAGCGGGCTCCTGCAAACATCATATATTATCTAGCTCAGGAGGAACTCGAACTCCAACGCCGCTTCGCCCGTACTGGTCGCAATGATCCTTGTCCCTGCGGTAGCGGCCACAAATTTAAAAAATGTCATGGCAGCAATAAATCATCACATACGGTATAGCAGGTATATATTAAGCAAGCCTTATGTTTAATTTATACAATATGCGTCGGCTCAGTTGGCGAAATTTGGTCTGGATCGTTCAACTCAACTCCGCTCGGTGGAGTAACTGAACCATAGAGTAAAGGATCTGCAGTCTCATTCATCCAATCTTTGAGCCGATGGCGCATCTCTTCCAGGATGGCAGAATAAGCTGGATCATTGATCAGATTACAAGTTTCGTTCGGATCAAATACCAAATCATAGAGCTGTTCAGGTGCCACGAGCCGATTTTCCCAGCCATATTGCCGCCAGACAGCCTTGCTCAAACTATCATCGCAGTTGGCCAGCACTGGCATATGGCGATCCTCAAAGCGCCGGATATACTTCCAACGGCGTGTACGCACTGCACGCTGTGGCTCGTATGCCGCATGGTAAGTAGCCTCAGTAAAGATGGCCTCATGTATCTCATCCGTCTGATTGTGAATTAATGGCAGCAGGGATGTACCCTGGAGCCAGGAGGGCGGCTCAATATCAAGAAGATCACAGACGGTTGGAAAGAGATCGATCTGCGAAACCTGCGCATCATAGACCTGACCTCCCCTGAAACCGCCAGGACCACGCATCATTAGCATGACCCCGGTACCTTGATCGGTAAGATTGCCTTTGGCACCAGGAAAAGCAATACCATGGTCCGTCGTGCAGATAACGAGAGTATTATCCGCCAAGCCGTTGACTTCGAGCGCATCAAGCACCATACCAACACCCCAATCCAAAGATCGAGCGCTAGCTTTAAAAGCGGCCATATCACGGCGGGTCTGCAGTGTATCGGGCACATGCGGTGGAAGTATACAATAGTTAACATCATGTTCTGAGAGTGGTAATGGATATTCTCGGTGCGTTTCAAAAAAACCAACTGAGAGAAAGAATGGCTGCGATGGCATATTGTGCAGCAAATCTCTGGCGATTGGAGCAATCACATCTGCATGACTAGACTCTATTTTAACGACATGGTCATAGCCAATAATATCCGGCTCTTTTGCAACATGCTGCTCACCAATTAAGATGGAATAGTACCCCAACTGGTCAAGCGTATGAACGATGTGTTGATGATAATCCCGTAGTGAGAAGCCTCGATGAGCCAGACCGAGCATGCCATTACTATGTGGATACTGGCCAGTCAGCAGAGCTGCGCGGCTAGCCGAACAGGTTGGTGCGGCACAAAATGCCTGACGAAAAAGAACACCTTCCTCAGCTAGTTGCTGGATGTTTGGCGTCGGGATAGCATGTCCATACGGTTGCACATAGCGGCCAGTGTCGTGTGAGTGAATGTATAGGATATTTGGGTAATTTTCTGCCATCTCAACCTTTCTCTTGTGAGTAGATTCATGCTCTATTTACTCTTCCTTTTACTCTTCCTTGATAAGGCAATACTGTTGCACCCATTCCTCGGACTGAGCATCTGCCTGTCGTTGCATAGAGGGCATGGTAAGCGTCAGATGCTCAGGCACGGGAATAGAAAGATACTGGAGTGTCTGGCGTATGGTGGCTTCAAAGTGATTTAGCAGTTCTTCGTAGACAACCACCAATGGTTGGACACCATACGCAGCAAAGTATTGCTGCCATGCAACCTCGTACTCTATAAGTTGACGTTCCAAGTGCTTGATCGCAGCAAAATGAAATACGGGTTTACGAGTTAACTGTATCGGCTCCTCTTCACATTGATCTTCGCGCCAAGACTGTGTCTGAATAGCCTTCCACAAGGATACAGCTTGACGTACCTTATCACGCCGTTTGACCCAGATGTACTGCAGATTGGGGAACATACTGGTCAATATCTCGTGAAGACCCAGCTCTGTATACGCCGGGAGCTGGCGTACGAAGTGGATGAAATCGTCGAAGTAGCCCCACATCATCTTCGCTCCGAAAACACCATTTGGTGTGGTACCTGCTTCAAGCACCTGTGCCAGATAGTGTGTATAGCCTGAACCATCCTGCTGCGCTAGCCACACTGAATCGACCTTTAAAGGAGGAGGATTGCCAAGGGTCTGTAGAATACTTGTCTTTGCCTCTGCTACTGTCTCAAAGTACTGCTGAGGTTGCTTAGGAAGTCCCGTATCTTTGAGCATCTCAAAGTGCTCTTTCGGTCTCCCTGCAATATTGGTATTACTCAAAACTTCACAAAAGAGGGTGCTACCGCTGCGGGGTGTCGCACAAACGAGGTAAGAATGGCGAGGTTGCATCACAGCCTCCCGAAAAAAATATTGATAGAACAGCATACATACAATATTCAAGAGTACAAAAAAACCACCTAGTACGGGCGGGTGAGACGGCGACGTCCTATTTTCCCACGGGGCTGCCCCCGTAGTATCGTGAGAGCTGAAGAGCTTAACTGCCGTGTTCGGGATGGGAACGGGTGTACCCTCTTCGCTATAGTCACCGGCTCACCTGCACATCCAGGTGGTTGTCTTGACAGAGAGTATATTACTACAGAGGTTTCCCTTTGTCAATACCTTTTGGCACGAGAATTTGGCAATCGGGAAAATTCAAAATTGGACAACCCCAATCATAAAAATCGGGACCTAAAGAATTGACACTAGCGAACCCACTGCGAGCCACTGTGGCTTGAGCCCTTGAGCCCTTGCCTCTTGACAACGCTGCTATACTACGAGACAAGAAGATAGACAGTAAGAGGTTAATAATGAAACGTACTTGGCAACCCAAGCGCATCCCGCGCAAACGTGAACATGGCTTTATGAAACGGATGGCGACTCGCAACGGTCGGCGCGTCCTCAAGGCACGACGTGCTAAAGGGCGCTGGAGTTTAACGGTCTAATTGTCAATGTGAAAAAGGAGTCTCAGGCTCAGTCGAGATTGAAATAATACCGTGGCACTCAAACGTGCGTTACGCTTACGTAAAAGTAAAGATTTCCAACGTGTGAGGCAGCAGGGACGCAGTACAGCATCCCGGCTGCTTATCCTCACGTTTGCACCAAATGACCTAGCAACATTACGTATTGGCTTCGTGGTCAGTAAACGTGTTTCTAAACACGCAGTCGAACGTAATTATGTGAAAAGGTTACTTTCCGAGGCAATTCGACCTATTCTGGCTGATATTCCAGCAGGATGGGACTTAGTAATCAGTGCGAAAACCTCAATCATTGGCGTGAACTTATTAGATCTTGTAGAAGACTTACAAACATTGTTACGTCGAGCGAGGCTTCTCAATCTCTCCGCAATACCAGAGGTGAGGAGCTGAAACACGCACAAGGATTGCAAACGTGAAATACATCGCACTCGCTTTGATATGGCTATATCAGCACACGCTGTCGGTGATCCTGCCTTCATCGTGTCGGTTTACACCCTCATGTTCGCACTATGGATATGAGGCAATTGGACGTTTTGGCTTTTTGCGTGGCAGTTGGCTGACGATCAAACGCATAGGGCACTGCCACCCATTTTATCACGGTAACCTGTATGATCCCGTGCCAGAAAACCTGGGCAAATGAGATCAAGGAAGGCGGGAGAATTCTGTGAACGTTCTCGGTGAGATAGGTTTTTTATTCCAGCAGATCTTTATGCGGCCCATTTTCAATGGGCTAATGCTTTTGTATCATCTTTTTGGTGATTTTGGCCTCTCGATTGTAGTGCTAACGCTGATTGTCAAGCTGCTTCTCTTTCCCCTCACCTTGAAGCAGCTTAAATCCATGAAAGCTAATCAGCAACTACAACCACAGATGCAAGAGATTCGTAAGAAGTACGCCAAGGATCAGCAGGCACAAGTGCAGGCATTGCAAGCACTCTATAAAGAATATGGCGTGAGCCCCTTAACTGGTTGTCTCCCCATGCTAGTGCAATTGCCCGTCCTCTATGGCCTGTACTACGCACTCTACTCAGTAGTAAATGCTGAGAAGGCACATAATGTTCACACTCTGAACGATCTACTTTACCAGCCATTTGTACAACCATTTAGACAACTTCCCAACTTGGATCTTACTTGGTTTCAATGGCTGTCATTTTTGAATCCCATTCTTCATGTGCACTGGTCCTGGACGCTTTCGCTAGTACAGCCAGATCCTTCCCACATTCTGCCAGTCCTAGCAGCACTGGCAACATTCATATCGTTGCGCATCTCCCAGCCCAAGACCGCACCCGTGGTTAGTAGCAGCAACAATAAGTCTGGGCAGCCCGATCCTACCATGCAGACGATGAAGACTATGCAGTTCGTGATGCCATTTTTCATTCTGTTTATCGGTTGGACTTTCACTTCTGGCCTCGTTCTCTACTGGATCATCTCTTCTCTCTTCCAGGCCGTTCAGCAGTACTTTGTGACTGGTTGGGGCTCTCTACTAACAGTGCCCAATTTAAAAATTAAGAGCGATGAGAGTACATCATCCAGCAACGGTACAGTTAGCGCAAAAGCGAACACAAATGAATCTACTCGTGAAAAAACCGCTGCTCAACGCGCAAAACAGACGGAGAATGAAGATGATGAGGATGAAGAAGAAGGCGCACGTTCTGGCTCAGTCGCAAGCAAAGTTCGCTCTAGCGCGAATTCACAGCCAAGAACTAATGGAAGCTATTCATCATCTCGACGCCAGCGCGGAGGCAGTGCATCCGCCCGCCGTCGCGGAGGCTCACAACGCTCACGGCGTTAGATTTGATCGTCTCTGATCCCTTGTTGCGTCCAAAGACACGGGATCACAGCCGATTTTGTCATCGATAGCCATTACGAATCTCACTTAAATATTCAGGGAGGCAAAAGAAACTGTGGAAAGCATAGAGGCGAGTGGCAAAAGTGTTGAAGAAGCAATCGCCAGGGCACTGGCAAGCTTGGGGAAACGCCCAGATGAAGTCGAAATTGCCGTTCTTCAAGATGCGAGTCGAGGCACTTTTGGCCTGGGTAGCAAGGAAGCACGAGTACGCGTGACGGTACGTCCTACGAGTATGCCTTCGAGTCAAGGCACGAGGAGCGTAGTCATCACGCCAGAAATGGCTGATGCGCTCCTTGGTCCTGATGGTATCGAAGTTCCCTTGCCTGAAGATGAAGAGGACGAAGACTATATCGAGGGGGAGGAGGAGCTAGATGAGGATGAGGAGTTGGAGGATGATGAGGAACTAGATGAGGATGAAGAATTAGAGGAGGAATCTCTGCCCTTCATTTCTTCTTCCGAATTTGCTAATCAGCCTGTTCAGGCAAACACAAACACAGAAACCATTGCTGTGTCAGAGCACGAACTGCAAGATGTGGAGAATCCTTCCCGTGAGGATGTCGAGATCACTGTGGATGTGCTTCAGCATATTTTGCAGCATATGAATATCCACGCTGCAGTCCAGGTGCGTTCAAACAGCCCATTAACCGTGAATATCCACGGGATGAACGAGAATCTGGGCTTGCTCATCGGTCGCCGTGGTGAAACACTGGCCGCTCTCCAATTACTGGTCAATCTCATCGTCAGCCATCGCACAAAGCATCGCTTGCGCATTATTGTGGATGCAGAGAATTACCGCCAGCGTCGCGAGGAGAATCTGCGCTCCTTGGCATTGCGCGTAGCCCAGCAGGTGCGTAACTATCGCCGTTCAATCGCTCTTGAGGCAATGCCTCCCTATGAACGACGTATTGTCCATATAGCCCTATCCGAGAGTAAAGATATCAGTACAGAAAGTATTGGCGAAGGTGAGGAGCGACGTGTGGTCATTTCATTGAAGCGTCCTAGCCGATAAAGCAGGCTTCAAAAGCACAATGGCTGCTTTAAGGGGGAGGGTACTTTCACGCTATGGTTTCCTCAGCTCCTGAATTGCTTGCTATTGGGCATGTCACACGGGATATGCACCCGGATGGCTCTTTCTCCCTTGGCGGTACAGTTACTTTTGCTGCTCTCGTGGCCTGTCAGTTGGGATTGGCAACCGGAGTGGTAACCAGTGCAGACGCAGAGCTGAGGGCAGCTCTGCCAACATACCTTTCCCATGTTGCTTTGCAGATACAACTATCTGCACAAACCACGACGTTTGCCAATTTCTATCAGGGTGGGTTCCGTACCCAATATCTTCACACGCGCGGCACCCCCCTACAGCTCACAGATATACCACAAAATTGGTTAGCAGCCCCCATTGTATTGTTTGCTCCCCTCGCACAAGAACTGGACCCAGCGTTCGTGACTCTATTCCCACGCCAGCTGGGTTCGATTCTCGCAGCTACACCACAGGGCTGGTTGCGACGCTGGGATGCAGATGGTCGCATCTGGCCCACACCCTGGCAGGATGCTGAGCAGATACTCCCACTACTAGATGTTTTGATCCTCAGCCACGATGATCTCCTCCCTTTTGCCAATGGCAATCGCACTGAAGCTGATGCCATTCTGTTGCACTGGAGCAAGTTGGTACCGCTGCTAGTCGCTACGGATGGGCGACATGGCGCTACGCTCTTTGAACATGGCACAATCTATCACTTCCCGGCATATCCAGCCCAGGAGGTGGACCCCACTGGGGCTGGCGATGTCTTCGCAGCTGCATTCCTAACACACCTCTTTCGCCATGGAAACCCGGCTCGTGCCGTTGATTTCGCCAACTGTACGGCCGCTTTTTCCATCGAGCAGCCAGGAACACTTGGCATTCCAACACTAGCAATGGTGGAGCAACGGCTGCATTCCCCGCAGCGACAAAATGACAAAGGGAAGTGACGTTGTAACGACTTTTGTCCCTCTTTCCCCCTAGAGAAGCGTACAGAGCTCTACTATACTACCCTACAGGGGTTCACAAACCTCTTGACCTGTGAAAAAGCCAATGGAACCACCGCAGAGACTGAGATAGACAGCTCAATCTTTCAGCGAACCACTTTATCGCAGGTCCTCACTGAGTCTGATTAGCAAAAGCAGCCCTCATTCCTTCAATCTTTCAACAAGGGTTTGTGGCTGAATTTTGAAAATCCATGAACTCAAGCTTTTGGAGGCCTATAAATATTGTTTCATAGGAAGGGCTCTGTATGATACAAAGAACTAGTAGTATCCCCCATCACTTTCGTTACTTAGCACTAACAAACCTGACA
>DASYAN010000563.1:0-24544 GCA_036501345.1 Ktedonobacteraceae bacterium | reverse complement strand
ACCTTGGCGGCTGTTCGTCGCAATTCCCAAGACCGTCATTGGTTACGACACCATGATATCAGCTTTCAGCTCTCTGCTACTCCTGACAATCTCGCTGCCTGAAGCAGACTCTTGTGGCTAGCTATTTCACAGGTGGAAAATAATTGATAAACCAGAATTTAAAGAAGCACAGCATTTCATTGATACCTTAAAAGTAAAAATGCGAGATAGAGCAGATATGTACAGAGCTGCAACGGAATGTAAAAGACAGGCCGAGCTGGCCCAATTCCAATCTGGGCTCACTGACAAACGGCGCCAAGAAGCCGAAGATCATTCTACATATATAGGGAACTTGCCTAATGACATAGGATACGCAACAATCGCAAAGCGTTACTTGAAAGCAGGCAATATAGAAGGATATGCTAAGAAAGCCGACAAACAAGTTACAGAACTTGAAAATGTACTCGCACATGTTGAAAAACATTGGCAAGAAACCGAAGCAAAAATCAATGCATACCGTAGCGAAATTCAAAAAAGACGTGATGCAAGACTTAATGCAATAACACGAGAAAATACCGTTAATCAAATCTTCACAGAATCTATAGTAAGAGCTACTGAAGCTGGCACACGAACTACAGATGTTCAAAACAGAGAAAGAGCAACCCCAATTGAAGATACCACATATAGAGATATTGCAGAGAGAATCATAATAGGAGCCACATCAGCTACAGACACTACAAATATTGCAAATTTAGGTTTAGAGGCTAGGCGGGCTAGAGCACGGGCAAGACTAGCGAGAACACGGGCAGAACAAGCTGAAACACGAGCAGAACAAGCTGAAACACGATCAAGAATAGATAAAGCATATAATAACTCTGCAATAAGCGATGAAGCGGCCAAGAAGGTAGCAAAATTTTCTAAGAGTATTGGAAAAATGGAAAAAAAAGTAGCTGAAAATGCTCGTTTAATCAATTTAAATGAAAAAAATATACAATCTACATTTACAGATATAGAGAATAAGATTGGAGAAATGCAAAACATTACGACAGCTGCTGGTGGGGCTGCGCTTACTCCTGGACAATTAAATGATCTTCAGCGGCTTGCAGGTGAGATAGAAAAAGCTGAAATAGCAAAAAATAGTGCTATAGCTTTTGATTTACAAGCTACAACAGGAGAGCAAACAGTACTAGGCAATATAATCAATGAATTACGAAACGAGTCAGCAGCTTTAACAAGCGAGAATTTCACTGAAACAGCTATTACAAATCTGGCTAATCAAGATCCACCTCATCTACAAAATCTTGTAAATCGACAAAAAAAGCTTGTGGATATTCTAAAAGGCACAGCAGCTACAGCAACTCGTCCAGCAAGGCGCGGCTTAATTGAGCTAGCAAAGGCTAGGGCTGAAGTTTGTCACACACTTGCAAGCACTATTAAGGGAGGAGGACCTGCCGCAGCACCTGCCACTATATTAAGGCATCAATGGGACGAAGCAAATTATACGAGAGATTTTATAACTCAAATAAGGCGTTTTAATCGGGCTTTGCAAGCCGTTCGTCCTCTCGAAGAGAATGCTGCACCAGTACTAAAGCGCAATGCCATCCACATGGAACGAGATATCGCAGACGATGCTAATAAGGCCATAAAGTCTCTTCAGGAGATCAAAAATAACCTCGCAGATCAAGATGACGAAGGACTGAAAAATCGCTCAAAAGGTCACCTCTTCATTGATCCAAAGGCAGGAAAGTTCACCTTGGGTGACCAAGCTGTCTGGATGTGGGTAAGAGAAATTAATGGTTGGGGTCGTCCTGATTACGCTACCGTCCGTACAGGTCAAACTCGTGCTGAATACAGGCCAGATATTGTCAAGATCGAGATAGAGACCGTCACTCGTGAAGCGGGGAAGTTGAGCGTAGAGCCAATCGATACGAAGCGACTCGAGAGACGCTACTTTAGGTCAGCAGATTATGAATACACCTTGGAAGTCCCCGGCGATACTTTTGCAGCCGGAGGGAGAAGGCAAGCTACGCTTACGATCATCGATCTGAAAAAGCAAGATGGCAGAACTGCAAAACCAGCAGCACTGCATGCTCTGACTGGCCCAACGTGGACAGCTGCAGAATATACAACAATAAAAACAATTGATATGGAAAAAGCTGGAACGATTAGGATTAAAGAGAACCATAACAATCAAAATTATCCGGTAGAAACACTAGTTAGCTTTGAGACCCAGGTAATGCCCGACCCGCTTATAGATCATGCGCAAGCACTTGCACGGAGACAGGGAGAAGGCTGGAGTGATAAACAGAAGCAGCATATGTGGAAGATTGATCTGGATAGACACGTGCTCAGTTTTCCCAATGGCCTGGAGTTCTCACTAGATGATTTTGACTGGACCGAAACCAGATGGGATGAAGAGAATGGCCTCACACTCCGATTCAAAGGACCGGGAAAGTTATTCGAGCTCAATTTACTGGCTGCTGGTTCATATGACGCCTTTGATCCAAGGCTCTCGGATTTTATAAGCTCTTTGAAAAAGAAGCAAAGAGAGCATCAAGAAACGGGTATCGAATGGCTCAAGCAGTCTATTAGATCCTATAGCGAGAAGAAAATAGATACGGCTCTTACTTCTATAAAAAGTACTGAGGGAATAATGTCCTATCAATCGAGTGTGATCCAGGATGAACTCCAGAAACCACCAAAAAACAGGCTGGATCTTGAGAAATTAAGAAAAAAGAAAAAGGCTCAAAAAGATACTCGGACTCCCAGATGGGTGGCGACTTCCCTTGAGGGTACAGCAGACATGCTTCTGGCAAGACAGAGCTATGAGAGTAAGGTCAAAGAGCTCATACAAACTATTCATAAAAAAAATCCACTCTCTGCCGAATACGTGTGGAAGTCTCGCGCTAGACCCGATATATACCGTATAGAAAAGCATACGAGTAGCCAAAAGAAGCTCTGGCTTCTTAACGAGATCCGTGCCGCCAATCACTTAGACAAAACCGTGTCTTTCCCGCTCCTCGAAGATCCCAAACAAGGCCCAGCATCCGCGGTAAAGAACGCTAAACCTAATGGATTAGAGCTTCTGCAAGAGTATAACCTCTATAAAAATAAACAAGACTTTGTTAACCAAACAGAACGACAAAATGTCGAATCCTATGTCGCAAACATCGAAACACTGTTCATGACGGACGCGAATATCGATCCCTATTATGCCAATCAGTGGAATTTTGAGCGGGCACTAGAGGCCATCAACCGTGGCGAAATCCTTAGCAAAGATGGAGTTATAGGAGCAAGCGATTATATACGAAATTTGAAGCCAGGCAATCGTCCTCTGATCACAGAAGATAGCAGTATCCGCGACTTAAGGCAAGCTGATGAATATGCATGGACGACGTACTTACTCAATGGACTAGCTGAAGCGAATGCAGAACATCTGCCTGAAGTATTACAGAAGTCTATACCTGTGGCACTATGGATGCAAAGATCCAGATATGGCAATTTAAACCTTGCCGAACAAGCCCTCGACCTAGAAACGACCTCAGATGAGGCCAAGTGGTTCATAGAAGACATCGACATCGTTGAAACCCCCTTGCCTTGGTCCGAGCCTGAGACAGATCAGAAAGCCAAGGTAGACACAACCAAGGACAAGAACCAATTCGATCCCAAAACGCGGACCAATAAAAGTGAGGCAGAATTGGCGCAGGAAGCGGGAAGGGCTGTGGAACAAGTCTATAAGTATGCCGTTGATGCAACGGAACGCATAATTGACTCAATAGACGATCCTGTGATGCAAAAAAGATGTCGAGAAGAAGTGGTGAAGCTGATAAGTGAGTCGTCTAAAAGTCAAATGGAAGTATACAAATTGCTTTATGCCAAGCAAGAAAAACTGGAAATGTTAAAGCTATGGGATGAGAAAGAAAAAGAGTGGTTCTACCGCGATTTGGGTGAGAAGCTTGCGCTTCTGTGGATTCAGCAGGGTATCAATGGTACAAATAAGGGCCTGAAGGATGCCCAGGATGCATTCGGAAAATTGATCAAGCAATTGCTAAGTTAGCAAACCTGGGTGGAGACAAAGTTAGAGGAGGAGATTATACTCGTCCAATACAGCGTTCCTCAACCTGAGATTGCCAATCTGGAGAAAATAGTGATGAAAATAGTATCTTGATAGAGGATTAAAAAAGACACTATGAAACCTTCTCTGTTGAAAGCTGAGCGCAAACGGCGCGAATGGTCCCAGACTGAGGTCGCTGAGGCCGTGGGAGTCAGCATCAAAACCGTGAGTCGCTGGGAGCAGGGGCAAGCCGTACCCCATCCCTACTATCTTGACAAATTGCTGGCCCTCTTTGGCAAGACTGCAGAGGAGCTAGGGCTGTTCGCGAATATCGATGAGGATGAGGATGAGCCAATACAGGAAGAAACTTTGCTTATCAGCCAACCCACTCTACCAGATATCCAAGAACAGATCTCACTCCTGGCCAATCCTACTATCGAGCCGAACGAAAAGGTAAGCCAGTTCGAGGACGCTGATGAGGATGAGGATGACCTCTTTTCGCAGCAATCCTTCTGGACTCATATGAGCATGATGGTAACCTTTCAACCTTTCAATCGCTTCTCTTCACGTTCCACGCTCATAGCACCAAAGACACTCCTAACTCTGGCAATGATCATCACAGTTCTCCTGGCATTCATTTTGCAACCTTTACTCCACAGCACCTATCTAAGAGCGCCTTCATTAAGACCTCCTTCACCCACAAGCACCAGCACGGAAGCCATTTATAGCCCTCCTGCCTATGGACTCACCATCCAGAACACTGATCCCTCTTTGCAGGATGCAGCCCAACGTTTCCATCAAGCCTTCAATGCTGTTTATCCACAATTGGTGAACCGATTTGCCCTTAATCCTGCTAGTAGTCCCACAAACGTAACACTGACATTTTCATCGCCTATTCTTTCCCCCGCAGTGACCAGTGGCACAACCATCAACATCAATGCTGATTGGATACGGCAGCATCCCACCGATATCGGACTACTTACTCATGAACTAACGCTTGTTGTTGAGCAATATCCCTCTAATGTTCCTGGTTGGTTTGCCACTGGCATGGCTGACTATGCCCGCAGTGTCTATGGGCCAGCTGATGATGACAACTGGTCCTTACCAGATGAAGTGCAACCACAAGACAACTATCTTCAAGGAGGTCCGGTAGCCGCTCGCTTCCTGCTCTGGCTAGAACAGCACACGACCCTCAATATCGTCGATCAGCTCAATCACGCTCTACAAAAAGGGCAGACTGTTTCAGCCATCTTTGACAGTTTGACACATCACACTGTAAATGAGCTCTGGAGCCAATATCAGCACCATCCGAATATCACCCAGACGCCAGAGCAACTCTACAAAACCATTACTAGCAGAAAGCCGCTCTATAAACTTTCTTCTTTCAATCTGCAAGTCTCACAACCAAGGTCGTGGCAGTTGCACATCATTCCAGGACTCTTTGTGAGCAACTTCGCCATACAGGCTGATATAACCATCGTTCATGGTGACGGAGCAGGCTTCATTTTCCGCTGGGATACCACAAATGGTCCACAGTACCGCATCCGTATACGCCCAATCGCAGATAGCACTTTCGGAACCTTTGACCTAGTAGATCCAGATAGCACCCTTGCTTTTGGCTCTAATTCAGCAATCAGGCAAGGATACAATCAGATCAACCAACTGACCATTATAGCCCAGAAGCATACCATCTATCTCTATATTAACAGCCAATTCATCACCAAAGTCGAGAATAGTCTCTCGAGTGATGGTATTGTCGCAGCGATGGCCAACGACGATTATAATCCCACAGATGTCTGGTTTAAGAATATCCAAGTCTTCTAGAACCGTTAGGGCAAAAGAGCGTGATAAAGTCTGTGACCTAAGCTTAGAGTACGGGACTTTTGCCATGGTGGATTATTATCGCCGCCGTCAAGCTAACAATACCAGAAAGAGCAAACCCTAGCCAGAACGGAGTGGTGAATACCTTGCCAACTTGGGGGATTGGTCCTTCCAAAAGAGGCTCAGTGTGCTTTTGTGTGAATAGCGCCCTAATGGTGTCCTCCTCATTGGGCTCCAGATCCAAATCTGGGGGGGGCCATGCTTGCTGAGTGTAACTACTCTCAAACTCAGGAGCCAGTACATTCCTGATGCCGTAACTCTCAAACTCAGGAGCTAGTGCATGCTCGATGCTGTAACTTTCAAACTCAGGAACCAATCCTAGTTCTTCAAGACTTTTTTCAAAGACTTGAGCAAGCCGCTCACGATAAAAAGGACTAGGAAAGGCATTACCACGCTCCCATCGACTTATGGTATGAGTATTGGTTCCAAGCTTTTTACCAAGCGCGGTTTGACTCCACCCCTGAGAATTACGCAAATGTCTTAAATGCTCGTTCCATCTCATCGTTTGTTCCTCTTCCTTTCTGGAAATGGGACTCCCCCATTTCACTCTAGATGCAATAGATTCCTATCCTTATATGCGTGTCTCTTTTGAAGCAATTTGCGGGCTGGGCTTTCTCCAAAAGCAGCGGTCTTTGCCGTTTTCATCGATTGTGCAATGCCTCAGACACATGGTCGTCTCTTCTAAAAATGCAGCTTTCTTTTCATTCATGGCAGTGAATTCCCTTTCATGAATGTCTAATTCGAAAGGCTTTCCACTGTCGACCTACTGCTTAAAGCATACCCAATGTGAGCGCTCTTTCCTAGCAGAAAAATGGACATTTTGAGGCAAAAAATGGACATTTTGGAGACAAAAATTGGACACTTTTAGGACATGACAATTAGACATTTTAAGTGAAATAAATTATTTGTTTCATCTCCGAAATAAATTATTTTTAGAGTGAAAAATCAAATATTTTGGGATATATAAAATGGGCAATTTGAGGGAGAAAAAAGGGACATTTTCACAGAGGTATAAAGGGACATTTTGGAGAACATAAAAAAAAGATTTTCACAGAGAAAAAAAGAGGCATTTTAGCTGTGCATTACCCTGAGGCAAGCAGGCTAAGTACAGCCATTGCAGGATGATGATATAATCACCCTACAGATTGAGTGTTTTAAGTCTGCATAGACACAACTCTTCAGGAGAGAGGGGGAGGATGTCATCACAATCAGGAGAAGAGTGGTTGAGTTTGCGTGAAGCTGCTGACCTGCTTGGTATGCATCCAGCAACAGTGCGTCTGTGGGCAGACCGCAATGAAATTCCCTCGCGCCGTACCAGTGGAGGCCATCGTCGTTTTCGCCGCGCCGATGTCGAGGCTCGCCTCCGGCAGGAGACAGAGCCGAAACAAGATCCAGCTGCTCTCTTACTCATCCAAAGCGTGCTGGGGCGTATTCGCTTTGCCTTCAGTGATGGAACGCTAAATACTTTCCCCTGGTACCAACATTTTGACATTACTGCCCGCGATGGCTATCGTCAGTTGGGACAGCGCTTGCTGAATCTGCTCTTGCGTGCTCTTAGTCGCAACACTGATCAGGATGATTTGAAGAAAGAGGCAATGGAACTGGGCAGTGAGTACGGCACTATCACACGCAAGTCGCATGTCCCAGTCGCAGATGTTGTTCGCGCCTTCCTCTATTTCCACACACTTGTAGACGAAGGTATACTCCAGCTGGCCGAAATACGCGGTCCGAACAATCAGGATATCCCCTGGATCGAGAGCCTCTACCAGATACAGAATATTACTAATGAGATTCTTCCTGCACTAATCGAAGCAGCCCTACAACCAACTGATTCTGACAATGATCACTAGATTTCTGGCAGTTGTCTACTTTTGCCTCGAAGTTGTCTATTTTTTCCCTAGAAAAAACCTCTTTTGTTGGGTATCCTTAGGAATGTAGGCTGACAGCAACTACTCAGATACTAATCGAGCTGATTAACGCGATTTACCGTGTCACCTTTCGATGATAACATTGGTAGATGCCCGATTTACCTTGTCACCTTTCGGTGATCGCGCCTGTCCTACCTTGGAACGCTGTCAGAATGATGCAAACTCAATACAAACCAATATTCACACAT
This sequence comes from Ktedonobacteraceae bacterium, assembly GCA_036501345.1. GTDB lineage: Bacteria > Chloroflexota > Ktedonobacteria > Ktedonobacterales > Ktedonobacteraceae > DASYAN01. Next base: position 16,514 of record DASYAN010000563.1, on the reverse strand, counting down.
GTATGGATAATTGGGGGTACAAGGCGAGGGGGGCTTTTGTACTATGTTAGCAAATCACCCGAAACGTGAGGACGTCGAAATCCCTCAACGTGTCCAACTGGATCAGCAAGCATATCCTGAGCCAGTTCCTGCCATCCCGTCTACGTCACCATTTGCAGGAGATCTGAGCATACCACTATCTCTACCAGATCCAAGCCAGACCTCCACTTCTCTCCAGCAGAGAGCTTTGCGCTACCTGGAACGCAAACGCATACGCCAGGAACGCACCACGGCACAGATGCAGATGATCAAAACAACGGACTCCCACGGCACAGACGCGATACTCAAAGGGCACACGGCAAATGGGAGTTCCACGGACGCGGTACCCGGAGGGCACGCGATAAATCAGGTCCCTACCCTCCCAACCGATAAATCGGCCCTTCACATAAACGCCCCGCAATTCATACCCGGAGGGCACACGGTTGCCCGTGGTGTAGAAACCCGATTTACCGCATCCCCATCCCCTTCCATGTTCCCTTCTGCGCCTGCTTCTCCATCAACTCCATACCAAAATCTTACGCACATTGCCCAAAGACATAGAAAACTCTTGCTGCGCCACATGGCACGTAAGTACTTACGCCGGGACCGACTCGACAAACAGCGTTTATTCGAGCGTTTTTGGGTCACCCTCCTCAGCACGGCTGTTGCACTGGTAATTATCTTTCTAACAGCCCTTAGTGGTAGTACATTTGCTGCCTACCGCTTTTATATCTCTACCCAGGAACAGTATAGCCCCCAGGTGCTTACATTGCACAACCTCATGCCACACGATAATCTCAAAATGTACGATATGAATGGCATCCCCATCGGCCAGTTGACAGACGAGGGCCTTCATACAACAGTCACATATGACCAAATAGCGCAGTCTATGGTCGATGCTACTGTCGCCACCGAAGATAAAGGCTTCTGGACGAATCCTGGTATCGACATCCAACGCATTCTTCAAGCAGCCGTGCAAGATCTAGAACAAGGACACGTTGTCGAAGGTGGCAGTACAATCACGCAACAACTTATCAAAAATCTGGTCCTGCGCAATCCGGCCCAGGATATTACGCGTAAACTGCAGGAGATTGTACTAACACCAGCCATCAATAGCCACTATAGCAAACAAGACATCATGGAAATGTACCTGGATAGTGTCTACTATGGTGAACAGGCTTACGGTGTCGATGCTGCAGCAAGTGTCTACTTTGGTTTGCAAGATCAGCCTGGAAAATCTGCCGCATCGCAACTAGATCTCGCACAGGCAGCTATGCTTGCAGGCCTTCCTAGTGCACCAAATGGGTATGATCCATGGACCTACTTTAGTGCCGCGATTAGTCGCCTGACAGATATCCTCAACCTGATGCATAGGGATGGCTATATCACTGACGATCAACTACAGGCAGCGCTCAATGAGGCCCAGAGTCCCGGTTTTCTCAAGCATCCAACGGATCAGACACAGCCAGCACCACACTTCTTTCAGTTCGTACTGGAACAACTGGAGAAGCAGTTCCACATGACGCGTCAACAGTTATCGCTCTCGGATATGAGTGTCTATACAACGCTGGACCTGAATCTGCAAAATCAAATCTTGCAAATCGCTCAGAACCAGATCGCCAACCTGCAAAATTACAATGTGACAAATGCCGCTGAAGTGCTCATTGACTATCACACCGGGGCCGTTCGTACCCTGCTAGGCAATGTTCATCCAGATACAGACCAGTTCGACGTGGCCACACAGGGTTATCGCCAACCTGGCTCTTCTTTTAAGCCATATGTCTATGTCACAGCCTTTGAGCAAGGTGTCTCACCGGGACAAGCTGTTGACGACAACCCGATCTCTATTCCTCAGGCTGGTCAACCGCCTTTTACACCTCGCAACTACTTTGGTACCTTTAGCGGTCATATGACGATCCGTTGCGCTTTACAGAATTCGTTGAATATTCCCGCAGTGAAGACCATAGAACACGTTGGGGTCCAGAATGCCATCAAAACAATGCAGGATATGGGTATTACAGATTATAAGGGCGATCTGAACGCTACTGTGGCATTGGGTAGCCTGGATCTTCACTTAATTGATCATACATCGGCCATTGGCACGTTCGCCGATGGTGGTGTCCATGTGCCATATTACACGATCCAGAAAGTAGAATTCGCCAGTACCCATCAAGTATTCGAACACCCACAAGATCCTGGCACGCATGCCATCAGCCCCCAACTTGCCTATATGATGACTGATGTGCTGAGCAACAATAGTGATCGCGTCCCCGAATTTGGCTATTGCAACCCACTCAATCTGCGTACAGATGGCTCCTGCTATGGCCCGGTCCTACCTTCTGCAGCGAAGACGGGTACAACCAATGATTTCCGTGATACCTGGACGGTTGGCTATACGTCGGATTACGTGCTCGGGGTCTGGGTTGGCAATGATGACAATTCGCCAATGATCAACATCAATGGTATTACCGGAGCAGCTCCCATCTGGCACGATGCAATGCTGGCCGCTGAAGCCGGCCATTCCCCCCAGCCATTTACCAACCCGGGAGGTCTGGTAAAAGTTGAGCAACACTATTCCGATGGAGTGACGTCGAGTGACTGGTACCTGGCAGGTCAGGTCCCGCTAGCAGTACTGAGCAATAAAGCCTCATCAAAACCCACACCGACACCAGGGCCCAACGATAAAGATAAGCAGCCTGATAAGCCAGCACCAGTAACTGCACAACCATATTGCAGCTCATATAGCTTTGATTCTCAGCCACCCGCCGCCAGTAACCAGCCCACAGACGGGCTTAGCCCTCCTGGTCAGGACTGGTGGTAAGGATGTTGGATAAGCTCTAAGTAGACACTTTCTGAACTTGTATAGACATTGTAGGGACATTTCGTTTCTCGACACATCTCCAAACTGGTGACTATCTCCTCGGCTATCACGTTTCTACTTAACGGCGCCATTTTGCCTGAGTACAGCCAAACGTTTTTCTTGTTATTTGCTACAATAAGATAAAGCATAAACGGCATCCCTACACACCAAGAAAAGTGCGGTGGCTCATGTACAATGTAATTAAGTACAGCCGAGCCTAACAATGAAATTATCTTAAATTTGAATGTATGTGTATTTTCTGTTAAGTTAATGCTGGCGGCTCTCTCTTAACGATCTGACCCTTCTTGCATCGCAATATGTTTCTGTTGCGTACCATGAAAGAGAGAGAGCTCCACAGGTCATTTTTATTTAGAGCGAGGCTTCTAACAATAGAGGATAGAAACGAGGTTTAGCAAATGCGGGTTGAAAACAACATATCTTCCCAACCGAAGTTCGATGTAGACGAGATGAAGATAATGTCGGTGGAGAATGAACCAGCTAATGAATCCCGCAAAGCCGTTGTACCAGCTAAATTGCCTCAACATAGTCAGGCAGCAGTAGCGCAACGGCTTAATGATGTTCCCGAAAAACCCGTTACTGGTTTCATGTATAGTGCACCTCACCTGCGCCTGCATCCTGCTGGCTGGCGTACAAAGCGCTATGCCAAGCGCAAGAAGCTACGCATCAATCTCATGCATGAAGCCATTATGGAACGTAAAGGTACACTTACCTTACGCAACCTGGCCCTTGGCCTGTTCACGTTGATGGTTGTCTCATCCATCGCTTTTGCTATGTTTGCCAGTTTTATGGGCGCAACGCAGCAACGCTTTGGCAATGACGTCTTACGGCTTGAAGACATCCTTCCTGGGGATAGCTTGCGCCTTTATGATATGCATGGTCAGCAAATTTATGAAGCCACAGACCAAGGCTTGCAGATCAGTGAGCCTTTTTCTAAAATTTCGCGTAATATGATGAATGCTCAGGTTGCTATTGAAGATCAGAATTTCTGGCAAAACCCTGGCTATGATATTACAGGTATTGTCCGCGCAGCCATGGACGATATGTCACGTGGCCATGTCGTCTCTGGAGGTAGCACGATTACTCAGCAGCTGATTAAAAATACGCTTGTTGGCAATAGGGAGACCATACTGCGAAAGCTGCAAGAAATAATCCTGGCTCCAGATGTGACTCGTTACTATACAAAAGAGCAGATACTGACCATGTATCTGAACACCACATACTATGGTGAACAATCATACGGCGTTGAGGCTGCAGCTGGCACCTATTTCGGTTTGCAGGATACGCCCAAAGCTACGGCAGCTGCTCAACTAGATATTGCCCAGTCTGCCATGCTGGCCGGTATTGTGAGTTCGCCCTCTGCTCACGATCCATACCTCCATCCCCATGCCGCCCTCAATCGCATGGAAGAAGTGCTAGAGCAGATGTACTTCCAGAACTATATCACAGCTTCTCAGCGTACCGAGGCAATCTATGAGGCTCAGCAGCCTAATTTCCTCAAGTCGGTTGCGACTGTCCCTGATCTTGCTCCACATTTTAACTATTATGTGCTAAAAGAGCTGACTCAGATATTACATGTCAAAATGGCGAATCTCTCACGTTCCGGTCTGGTTGTCTCAACGACGCTCGATCTGCCATTCCAGAACCACGTCTTGAAGATTGCCCAGCAGCAGATTGCGAACTTGAAAGGACATAATGTGACCGATGCAGCCGAAGTAGCTATCGACTATCGCACAGGGGCTATTCGCACATTGCTTGGCAATATCAATCCAGATCAAAACCAATTTGATGTGGCTTCAGAGGGTTTCCGTCAGGCTGGTTCATCATTTAAGCCCTTCATCTATGTCACAGCGTTTGAGCAGGGCACCAGTCCCGGTATGCCAGTCTACGATGGTCCAACAACCTTCTCGATGTGCTGTGGATTACCTGCATACACACCGCAAAACTACGGTAATACCTACATGGGTTTGATTTCATGGCGCACAGCATTGCAGAACTCGTTAAATATTCCAGCACTCAAGTTGAATGCGCAAATTGGCTATGAGAATGGTCTGGCAACCGCCCAAAAGATGGGCATTACTGAGTACACAGGCACTCCTAACCTGACACTGGTACTGGGATCGCTGGGCACCCACTTATTAGATGAAACCTCAGCATATGGGGCATTTGGCAACAACGGCGTGCATGTTGAAAAGCACGCGATTGACACAATCAAGAATTCTCAAGGCCACCTCATCTATCCGTTCAACGTTAAGACCAACAGCCAGCTGGTTATTACTCCTCAGGCCTCCTTCGTTATGACGAATGTACTCAGCGACAATGTGGCACGTACAACCGAGTTCGGCAAATGCAGCCCACTCTGGCTTTACAGCACAACAATGAACGAGTGTTACGCAGGCAACCCTGGTACCATCCGCCCAGCTGCAGTGAAGACAGGTACAACCAACGATTTTAAGGATAGCTTGACCGTGGGTTACACACCCGACGGCTATGTAATGGGTGTCTGGGCTGGTAACGACAACAACTCGGCAATGGTGGATGTGACAGGTATTATGGGGGCTGCACCCATCTGGCACGATTCCATGCTGTTAGCCGAGCAGGGACGCCCTGTCAAGGACTTCCCTGGTCCTCCCAGCGGCGTCGTGCAGAAAACAGTACACTATCAGGGTATCACAACAACGGACTGGTATATACAAAGCTAATGCAATGTTAGACGCCAAAGTATGCCACAATACCAATAGCAATCAGAACAAGAGAGGTAATAGTATTAGCATGTTTCTCTAGCCAGTCTCCTTTGATCTGATAACCTGCGAGGGTCGCAATCACCGTGAGGCTGATGAACGTGGCAATAGTAAAAACAGCAAACACACTGAGCACACTGACGATAGCCACCGTTCCGACCGCACCTGCAGCCAGAGCTACAGGAAGGATTGTCAAATCAGGTGACGCAGCCATACCAAACGGGACAGCAATCGCCGCCAATCGTTTGATCAAAGGTTGCTGTTTCCTGAGACGATGCTCGTGCTCATGAGTATCATTACGCTTCTGTCCAAGTCCATGATCATCGATATGATCTTCTTGGTGATGATGCCCATGTGATCCATGACCGACTAATCCCCAAATGAGGAAACCGATGCCTGTGAGAATAAGCACAACGCCCACAATGTGACCCTGTTGGGTTTCGATCTCATGCTGAAATTGCAGGCCTATCAAGGCAATCAGCCCTCCAAGAATGAGAGAGGTGATTACATGTCCAAGTGAGGCTAGCAAAGCTACCCGCCCAACATGCCAGAGACTCCAGCGCTGTGTCCGAGCAACGACCGCTAGTGGAACCCAGTGATCCGGCAAGATGGAATGGAGGATGGCAACCACCCCAGCAGCACCTAATAGCAAGAAAATCGATGTTGAATACATAAAAACACACCTAGACTAGACAAAACGATCAAGCGCATCCTTCAGATCACGGATAGCTCGCTCAGAACTACCACTTTGAGCAGCCTCAGCAACACAATGCTCGATATGATGCTCAAGAATAACCTTACCAACTTGATCAAGTGCCGCGCGAACTGCCGCAATCTGTGTAAGCATTTCATCACAGTCACGATCTTCATCCCAGAACCGTTTTAAACTATTCGCATGACCAGCGACACGTGCCAGACGCTTAGCAATGTCCTCACGTGTGACCGGATTTGTTCGGTGTGTCATCGTTTCTTTCACTTTCTTAGAAGCTATCCACTTACCCCTCTAGGGGGATAGGCCGTATCCATTTGGAGTATAGTTGGAGATATGTCAAAAAGTCAAGAGGTTCAGGGAATTTTAATCACACGTCTTTGACCAGCGAACCATGGCCCCGATGCTCACGCATGACCCGCTCGTGCAACGCTCTCGTATCTTTTTCGACCAGAGGAGCACAGTACCATTGCAGACTATTCCACAGACTCAACAGTACCAATCTGCTCTACAGGCGGCCCAAAACAGATGTGGGGCATTCTCAGCCATCAATCACTATATGCTCGCTGATATTGCAACAGGAACCCTGTGAAACCTCTTGATCTGTCTCATCATCCTCGATAGACTCACTACCAAACTCTTTCTTTCTCCAAATCGATACTCATGCACATTGCTTGTCTGGATGTGTTTCTGCATCGCTACAATCTGGAAAGAGTCACCCTCCTAGTATGAGCCACTATCCGTTTACATTCTCACCACCCTTTCTCGGGACTGTCTTTTACCCACATTTTACAAATGGATTTTGTGAAACGGCCCGAAGAGCGGATTGTCATTGCTGACTGTTTCACAGCCTCAACAATATTGATCCGCTCCACAGGCGATCTCCAAAAAATGTGGGTAAGAATCAGCAACGACCTCTGGCTCAAGAATAGCCACGACTTTGAGGTAGTCTCGCGCAGCTCTATAGTACAACATTGACTTAGTAGAGGCTTGAGATGTAAATATCATTTCTATGTGACTTTTTGAACTGATTGCTGTAGGCCTTGGGAGAGAGAATTTTGTGGTTAGACTATACTAAACACATAGCCTTCACTGAAGTGGCGAAGAAGTCATTGAAATAATGGTATGTGTTGTAAGTATTGGAAGGAGCTATGATGGGCTATTCCGAAATAAACGAAAGAAAACGTACTTATGTCGCCACAGATACAGTGAGCATGCCTGTCCTAACGCTGCAGAAAGCTGAACGAGAGTCCCAAAATGGAGCGGTCAGGCAAACTGCGACATCTGAGGTAGAAGAGCAAGACAACACCTCCACTACAAAGCAAACCGGCGTAATTAATGTACTAATTGTCGATGACCATGCCTTGATACGCGAAGGACTACGCCAGTTGTTCACGCTGGAAGAGCATCTCAACGTTGTTGGAGAGGCTGCCAATGGCTTTGAGGCTATTGAAAAGATACACCAACTATCTCCTGATGTGGTTTTGCTGGATGTTCATCTACCAGTCGTCGATGGTATTGCCATTACGCGACAAATCACGCACCAATTTCCCAATGTGGCAATAATCATTCTGACCGTGCATCGCCAGAATCAGCAGATCGTAGATGCAATGCGCAATGGTGCCAGAGGCTATCTGCTGAAGAACTCCTCAGCACATGAGGTAGCAGAGGCTATCAAGATTGTTCACCAGGGAGGCACTGTTGTCTCGCCAGTGCTCACCGAGGCTATCGTCAATGAGTTGCGTCGCCAGCCTGAACAAGGAACTAACGGGCATAGCCTTGCCCAACTTTCAGAGAAAGAACTTGAGATTGTCCGTTACCTGGCATCGGGTCTGAGTAATAAAGAGATCGCCGACCGCTTATCGTACTCAGAGAAGACTGTCAAGAACTATCTCTCCATTATTTTTCAGAAGCTGCATCTACGAGATCGCACGCAAGTTGCCATTTTTGCACTCCGCCAGGGCTTATTGCCTGAAGAAGCGATTTAGTGTGGATTATGGCTCGATGATAGCCATAACCTCCTTGTACCAGGGCGTGCCAAACTTCCATGCCCCGTATAGCAGAAGATTTGGCTCACCTGTTGCCGAGATATGGCCATGGTGGCGCAAAATAAATGTCCGCAGGCTCTCTGGCGTGACCTGCAAAGGATGGAGCTGCTTGATCTCATCATCCTCAGGCTGGCGTATCTGGACTTCAGAGAGTGGAATGTGCAGGCGAGTCAGAAAGCATATCTCTGCGTGCGGCGTTGCCAGATCGTAGACGACACCCAGACTATATTGCTCGCTAATATCCGTATTCTGTATACCGGTCTCCTCGCGGATCTCCCGTCGCATAGCTGCAAATGGATCGGGTTGTGTGCTTCCTGCTGCCGTATCCAGATTGCGCTCGAAGAAGCCACCAATTACATGATAACGACCGACGTAGACATCAACGCCCTGTCGGAGGTCGAGCAAAATATAGTCATCGCTGGTCTCAACTACTGAGCATATTGAGAGTGCATTACCAAGTTCGTGGCGTGCTCTGCTTGCTGCAAACTCTGGGACACGTGTGGTGACATATTCTTTATAAGAAGTATCGCCAACAATAATGTGCAGAGTAGCATCCTGTACGGAGGCTTCGACAAAGCGGAAGAGTGGAGCATCAAATAGTCGTATGCCCTGTGCCTTGGCTTGTACAAGCTTTTGTTGCCAGAATGTATCCATCCATGCTTGCATCTCTGGCAAGATTGTCATGTGCAGGGATGGATTATAGGATATAGCAAGTTGATGGGGATGAAAGAGACCTTGCGCTACTATCTCGAATTCGAGCATTGCAGCCTACTCCCATTCGATGGTGGCAGGAGGCTTGGATGTAATATCATAGACAACGCGATTGATCTCCGGTATTTCGTTGATTAGTCGATTGGAGATACGTCCCAATAGCTCTGGCTCAAGGCGTGCCCAGTCCGCCGTCATGAAATCTCCAGATGTGACGGCACGCACCGCGACCACGTTGGCATAAGTACGATCATCGCCCATGACACCAACACTCTGCAGAGGTGTCAGGACGGCGAAGGCCTGACCTAGTTCACGGTAAATGTTGGCCTCGTGGATCTCTTCAATGACAATTTTATCTGCAGCTCGCAATATCTCCAGTCGTTGCTCATCGATAGCACCAATGATGCGGATTGCTAGACCTGGACCGGGGAAAGGATGACGCCAGACCCATTCTTCGGGTAGGCCGAGGGCGAGGCCAATTTCACGTACCTCGTCTTTGAAGAGCATGCGTAGTGGTTCTACCAACGTAAACGCAATATCTTCAGGCAAGCCACCGACGTTATGATGGGTTTTGATACGCTTGGCTGTTTCAGCTGTATCATGGCTAGTGCTCTCAATCACGTCGGGATAGAGCGTACCCTGGGCCAGGAATTTGATCGGGCCAAGGTTTTTTTCCAGCTGCTTGGCCTCAGCTTCGAAGACGCGAATAAACTCCTCACCAATGATCATGCGTTTTTGCTCTGGATCAATCACGTTGGCCAGCCTGTTCAGGAAGCGATTGCGTGCGTCGGCGACAACAAGGGGAATTTGCATGTGATTGCTAAAGGTATCCACAACCTGTTCGCGTTCACCTGCACGCAGCAGACCTGTATCGACAAAGACGCAGGACAACCGATCGCCGATAGCTTTGTGTATCAATAGCGCAGCTACGGCAGAATCTACACCGCCTGAGAGTCCACAGATCACGCGCTCATTGCCGACGCGTTCGTTGATCCGTTCGATGGCTTCTTCGATGACCTTGCTGGATGTCCAGTTGGCTTGGCAGTTACAGATAAGGAAGAGGAAATTGCGAAGAATGTCTTTACCCTGGGGTGTATGGGTAACTTCTGGATGAAATTGCAGGCCGACTAAGCCCTGTGGATTAGCAATGGCTGCCACAGGATTGCTCTCGGTTCGGGCAAGCACACAGAAGCCTGATGGCAACTGGTCGACGCTATCGCCATGGCTCATCCAGCCAGGAAGGCGTAGCGTTGATAGCATCTGAGTCTGGCCTAAGGGACCCGTCTGGGCCGGAGATGCTGTGATGTTCTTGAAAATACGATAGCTCTGGGCATCCTGCATTGCCTCGGCCAACACCTCAATAGTTGCTGGACCGTATTCGCGTCGTCCACTGGCAGGAGCGACATGTCCACCTAGTTGGTGAGCTAGAATTTGCATGCCATAGCAAATGCCCAACACTGGCAGCCCACTATGAAGGATTGCAGGATCGCAAGCAGGAGCGTGTTCGTCATAGACGCTGGAGGGTCCACCTGAAAGAATGAAACCTTTAATATCAAGCTGCTCGTTTTGCTGCAATTGTGCCAGGGTTGTGTTGGCTGGCACGAGTTCACTATAGACTTGGCACTCGCGTATGCAACGAGTGATGAGTCGGCTATACTGCGAGCCGAAATCGAGCACAATGATGGCCTGTCGGCGCTGCGAGGAATGCATAGCTCTCCTTCCTACAAATATGTTGGCTGGTTCTTTGAGTTCAGAATAATTGACTAGAGTATATCACACCGATTGCTAACAGAGTGGGCTAGTTCAAAAGCCGTCGTGAGAGATGGACCTTCTTTAGATTTAGCAGACAAAAGTCAGGGGCCTCCTGGTGCAATTATGGTGAAATTTCCACACAAGGATTGTGGATAATTGTATCTTGAGTAAAATTTGCCTATTGAACTTAGCTACTACAAACAGTACAATAGAGGGAAGCCCTTTGGTGTTGTCGTATGCTTTGAAAGGAGGCTTTTGTTAGCCGTGAGTACGACACAGATGGCCGCAACTCTTTTTCAGTTGCAGCAAATAGATCTCGAGCTTGATCGCTTGACCAATGAGCATCAGGCCCTTACAAGCTCTCTGCAAGGAAATGCTAAGCTGCGCAAATTACGTTCTGACTACGAGATCGCACAGGAGGAATGGCAATCTAGTCTACAGACCCAAAAAGATGCGGAATGGACACTTGAAGATTTGAATAACCGTCTCCAGCACCAGGAGCAACGGCTTTACAATGGTTCAGTTACCAACCCTAAAGAACTCCAGTCGTTGCAGCAGGAGGTACAGCGACTACGTGCCCAGCAAAATCGCCAGGAGGAGCGCCTTCTGGAAGTGATTGACGCGACAGAGTCTCTCCAAGAGACTGCTCAGCAGAAACAAGCAGTTTTACAACAGGCGCAGGAGGCCTGGCAGGAAGAATTCGCCACATTAACCGCCAGAGGCAAGCAAGTTGAGGAACAACAACGAGTATTACGCGAGAAACGGGAGCAAACAGTAGCTAGCCTCGACGTAGACCTCGTCAAACGCTACGAGGCGATGCGGCGCACTAAACAAGGCCGAGCCGTCTCAAAGGTCGAGCAAAACTCCTGCCAATGGTGTCGTGTGATTTTGACTCCGAGCGAGCTACAGCATGTGCGCATCAGTAGCGAGTTGCAAACATGTACAAACTGTGGTCGCATTCTGTATTATGATCGTCAGGCTTAATCTTTCCTTTCTCGAGTTAGTAGCATTGCTGCTTTTCCCGGCGTCAGCGCTGACGCATATTTTTCGGTGACGATGGTCTTATCGAGCCCTTGCTACTTGTTTAAATTTGTCTGGCAGGGCCCTCTTGCCAATTGGGTAGTGAGGAATAAGGCTATTTATAGGATTGTAGTCATATGTGGAAAGCAGCATCAACGGAAAATTTCCACACTAGTAGATATAATGTAACCGATAACTGCCTTGGAACGTAATTATTGCATACTTCAACCAAAATCTTTCTCCAAATGGAGCTGTTTGTTACAGTTTTATCTAGTATCTTGGGAGTGAGAAGGTGTGAGTGCAGGGAGAGGAAAGGAAAGCAGGTCTGGACCAATGAATGCTCAGGCTATATATATGCATCAGAACCAGAACGATCCGGGAGGGGCACGTAGCCCACAGCGACCCGGCAATGGAAGCAATGGCAATAATACCGGCGGCAGAGGTAGAAGCAACGGTAGTAGTTTGCTTTTCCGTGCCGTCATTTTTGTGGTTGTAGCCATTATTGCTTATTATCTCTTTATGCTTTTTACTCAGAACAATGCGAGTAATACTAATACTGTAGACGTGCCCTATAGCCTGTTCATTCAACAGATTAAAGTAGGGAATGTTCAGACTGTGACATTCCAGGGTCAGGATGGCTATGGCACGCTCAAGAAAGCCGTTACTGTCCCTAGTAACAGTGGCAAAACTAGTAGTAATCATTTCCATGTAACTCTGTTACCTAATGGTGATCCCACGTTGACTCAACTGCTGGTGCTGCATCAAGTGGAATTTTCCGCTAAACCGATTGCTAATAATGATCTACTGCTATTGCTCCTCAACTTGTTCCCATGGATTTTGTTGATTGGCGCTTTCATCTTTATTGCGCGTCGTGCCACTCAGAGCCAACAAAGTATATTCAGTTTTGGCAAGAGCCGGGCAAAGATGGTCTTGGAGGATAGGCCCACGACAAGTTTTGGGGATGTGGCAGGCGTCGATGAAGCCAAAAATGATCTAGTTGAGGTTGTTGAGTTTCTCAAGACCCCTCAGAAGTTCCAACGTTTAGGCGGGAAGATTCCGCGTGGTGTTCTACTGGTGGGCCCGCCGGGAACAGGTAAGACGTTGCTAGCGCGTGCCGTTGCAGGCGAAGCCAGTGTCCCTTTCTTCTCGATAAGCGGTTCCGAGTTCGTAGAAGTGCTAGTTGGTGTTGGTGCAAGTCGCGTGCGTGACCTATTTGATCAAGCCAAGAAAGCAGCGCCTTCAATTATCTTTATTGACGAGATTGATGCTGTTGGCCGCCAGCGTGGGGCTAGTATCAATAGTAACGATGAGCGTGAACAGACGCTAAATCAGTTGCTAGTGGAGATGGATGGCTTTGATGCTCGTCAGGCTGTGGTTGTGCTTGCGGCTACCAACCGTCCTGATGGGCTAGATAAGGCTCTACTCCGTCCGGGCCGCTTTGACCGCCGTGTCACTGTCGATCGCCCCGACTGGAATGGTCGTCTAGCCATTCTGAAGATTCACACGCGTAATGTGCCTCTGGCTGAGGACGTTGATCTGATCACTATTGCACGTGGCACCCCTGGTATGGTTGGTGCGGATCTGGCGAATCTCGTTAATGAGGCAGCACTCCTGGCGGCACGTCGTAACCTGGATGCTGTAAGCCAGAACTGCTTCAATGAGTCGTTGGACAAGATCCTGATAGGTGCAGAGCGTCCTTTGATCTTGAGTGAAGAAGATCTCAATGTTATTGCCTACCACGAAGGCGGTCATGCTTTGACTGGTCTACTGACTGAACATGTGGACCCGGTGACCAAAGTGACGATTGTTCCACGTGGCCAAGCATTGGGTGTGACACAGTACACACCCCTGGATGATCGCTACAACTACACCCAGGATTTTCTGGAGGCACAACTAATTACTGCATTGGGTGGTCGTGCCGCTGAAGAAGTTGCGATTGGCCATATTACAACTGGTGCGGAGAATGACTTGCAGCGTGTTACAGCAATTGCTCGTCAGATGGTCACACATTGGGGCATGAGCGAACGTCTGGGAACGATCTCTTATAGTGAACGTGAGGATCCTTTTGCTGGCACCGCGTTAGCCAGTAATTCACGCGAGTATAGCGAGAAGACAGCAACCATTATCGATGAAGAGGTGGATCGCATTGTAAAGTGGGCCCATAAGCAGGCCGTTACACTGGTCGCTGAACATCGTGAAACGCTGGATCGGATTGCCAAGGCGCTACGTCTCTATGAGACAATCGATGCCAGACAATTGCGTGAGATTATGGCTGAGACAGGCGCTATTAATGCCGCCCCGGCATCCTACCGCTAGTCTTGTCGTGACCAGTTTCTCTGGACTATAGTTCTCGCTTTTGATATAAGCAAGCCTGATATCTTCCAAAGCTATCAGGCTTGCTTTTTGGCTTGGAAATCTCTAGTCAGGACGATGTACAATAAGCAGTAGAGTGACTCGACTTGATATAGCAACGAGTCCTGTTGGAATCATATCGTATGTTCAAAAGAGCACCCTTGAAGTAGAGGTTATCGAGATCTCTAAAGCCGTCGGAGTGCAGAAAATCATACGTTTAAGTTCGTTTGAAAGGCAATATTTATGGCTAAGATAAAGTCCAAAGTAGCCCAGCCACAGCTACAGCCACAGAGTACCGAGCAGGACAGCATACAGCATGTCTCGCAGAGTGAACAGCAGGCATTGCAGCAAATTGTCCCGAGTGAAAAGAGCGCTGTCCAGAAGAGGATTGAGCCTCGCTACCCAAGTTGGCCTACTTCCAAGCCGGGGTCCCAATCAACTTCGCCTCTTGCTGGCATGAGCTCTGTCAATCCTTTCCGTCCCGAGCAGGTTGCGGAGATTGCCTATAACCAGGAAATGGGGCCGCCATCAGTTGATAGCTCACAGCGCTCAGTGTCAGATGAATCAATCCATGGTTCGACCAGTTTCGATCCACCGAGGAACGCGCAGGATGCTCTTGGTAAACGCAAACAGCGCCTGTGAGTATATATCAACATATATCATAGGAATATCCTCTGTATAGTGCCTATAGACATCTGTCTTCATTAGTACTACCTTAAGACGACCTTGCATTCAGATGAGGGCGAGCGCAGATGTGCGAAGAGCGCCGCCTAGCCATGCTGATTGGCAGGGTAAAAAAGCCAGTCGCACGAGTGGTAGTAGATCAAGAGACTGTGCGAATCTTGAGGCTAATAGAGTAGAAAGAAGGTGAGCACTGAGGTAGGCAGTACTCCAAGAAGTATGTATGTGGCTGGCAGGACGTACGTCTTGTTGTCTGTACAGAGGTAGATAAGGAGAAGATGTTTGCGGGGGTCTGCAAGTTGTATATTCGAAAGAGGATACATTGCAAACGCAACGACGAATCTGGACGATGTTCCAGCAATACAACGTAGTGAGTCTTGTAGTGAGTACATATGCAGTCGCAGCCTTAGGGCTGAATATCTTTGAAATAGCGCAACGAGCGAGTATAGTGGAGGCCCAACCTGCCTATATTTGCTCACATATTGGCCCCACAAGTAGCGGTATTGGGAGCCATAGAGCATCAGAGGGAGCTATGCACTCTGACATGCGTCTGGGGGCACCAGCGAATGTCTCAAATATCGTTGATCCTGCTATAATATCTGCCAACCAGCAATGTATTGCTGATGAACAAGCACAGGCTGTACAAAGTGAGGACGAACTATTGAATATGCCGCACACCAGAGCCCGACATCGCGGCGCGGCGAACCACTTTGTACCGACAGAGCCGATAGTACCAACTGCTGGAACCACCAATAATGCTCAACAAGCCTCGAACTCTGTGCGAAGTATAGGGGCAGCTGGATCGAGCAACTCGTTTCCATTTGGGCAGTGCACATGGTGGGCGGATCAGCGGTACTACCAGTTACACGGAATATTTGTGCCGTGGAGAACAAATGCCATCGCCGCTAACTGGGTCGATCGGGCCCGCCAATTTGGCTGGCATGTCTCCAAAACTCCAACGGTTGGTTCTATCATGGTCTTACAGCCGGGTATCCAGGGAGCATACTCAGCTGGGCACGTTGGTGTGGTAGAACACCTTCTAGATAATGGTTCTGTGATTGCAAGCTCGATGAATTGGGGAGCAAATTCCAGGATGGTCACAGACTATACATTTCATCCAGGACCAGGTGTGGCTTTTATCAACCAGGAAGATTGATATTTAGTGGTAAGACATCAACTGGTCATGTGTTATAGAGTTTTAAGACCCCATGCATCACAAGGACTGGGTATAGTGCGAGATACCCAGTTCCCCGCAATAGTAATCCACCCCTATATCTGCGCCTTTTGGGAGTAAGACCTTATTCGAAATCCTGGTCACAACAGTTTTGCTCTGTTTAAGCATACCTCACGAGAGCGGTTTTTTCTGGATGAAAAAAGGGATAATTTGAGTGTATTTAAGAGACAGCTTGACTCGTAGAAGGCCAGTAATGCCATGGAGCTATTTCTTACAATATAGCCTATTTGGGCGATTATATTGATGTTTATCGGCTTTCTTAGTAAAATCAACATTATAATCTGATGTGTTTAGGCTCAAGATACCGGGAGGCATAAGTAAACTGAAGGGCGTAAAATCCTGTCTGTGGACCGTTCAAGGTTACATTAGTCTA